>NZ_JBFSTZ010000043.1:0-22267 GCF_041467155.1 Vibrio sp. 10N.247.310.23
TAGTCAACGATCCGCTTTCCGTCTTACTGACGCTGACCAGCTGGCAAATCTCCGGCAAAATCTTCATGATATTGAATCAAACCGGACTGATTGTCTTTATGTTGGCCGTCATTGTGTTCCAAGTGTGGTTTGATGTCGCTCAAGAGGGCGAAGACGAGGGTAACAAAGGTTTGCTGAGCATGAACCGCACCGAGGTCAAACTGATGTTGGCCGGATTGGTGTGCTTCTTTGCGGTCATACCCTTGTACCCGGTCAACGTCAACACGCTCGTCATGGATCAAAAAGCCAGCGAATCGTGCGGCGTGGGTATCAGCAGCGGCGCAACCAACAGTGACCAAAGCTCGTTAAATGGGGAATTGGTCCATGCCCCGATATGGTGGGTACTCTGGCACAGTATTTCACAAGGCCTGACCAACGCGGCGGTCTCCTCAGTACCGTGTCACTACGATGTCGAGCGCAGCATGTTGAAACTCTCTCAAATCGACATTCAGAGCGAACAGCTCAGACAAGAGACCCAAGACTTCTACGAGCAGTGTTATACGCGAGCGCGTCTGATGATGAAGGCGGCCGCGCGTAAAGAGCGAGTCACTCAAAACGACTTTGATAACGCCAATTGGATTGGAGGCTCTTATTTCCTTGGTTATAATCTGGCCGCGCCAGAAACCACCTATAATGGCTTACAAGCTGAAAAGATTGTGTTCAACTTCCCTTACAACGCAGAGCGAGACGCTCCGGTGCAACAGAAGTATCGCCGAACAGCGGTTGATACCAGCGCGGCGTACCCAATGTGTGATGAATGGTGGGACAGTACTCAAGGCGGTCGCAGTGATGGCCAACGCGCCGGCTTGTTGTGGCGCTTGTTCAATCACATTGAAGACACCAACCCTGAATTGATTCATGACGTGTTGGACTATGATGGCTTCTTCTCAAAAATCATGGGCTCTGAAGTCACACCGGCCGATAAGGCGAACATGCTGGTTCAGCGCGTGTTGAGTGTTGAAAATCAATCGACCAGTGGACGCATTGTTCGTGGCTATGGCCAGGTGCTTGATAAGTCCCTCGATCACCAAGTCAGAGAAGTATGGAATAGCGCGGCTGGCTGGGCAGGATTACAAATTGGTCATATCTTCACCGGTCCCGCTTACTTCATTGTGCGAGAAGCGATGCCGATGCTGCAGTCTTTGCTGCTCATTGTGGTGGTGATTGCGAGTCCGATTGTCTTAACGGTCAGTAACTATTCGATGATGACGCTGATGTCGTTGTCACTCTCTTATACAGGATTGTTGTTCTTAACGTTTTGGTGGGAGTTGTGTCGAAGCCTAGACAGTAAGCTGTTGGAGGCGGTGTATTCCATGCATGACAACTTTAATCCGATAACCGGCACGATCAACAGCATGGATGATTCGATATTAGCGTTTGTGATGATCACTTTTTACGTGGTAGTGCCCGCGATATGGTTTGGGGTATTAGGTTACGCCAGTTATCGCGTGAATGGGGTGTCGATGGATAGTGCTATGGATCGAGTTCACAAAGTAACGCAAGAGGGTTCAAAAACAATAAGTGGTACTTTAAGTAAACAGTTTAAAGGTTAGTTTTACGCTAGATAAATACCAAGCGTTACTATTTTAATAGTAACGCTTTCTGCCTCTAACATCTTCTTCTAAGCTTTCTTCCATTGCTTCCGATGCCGCCTCACAAAAATTAGCAGCAAATCGTTTCAATCGGTCACCTTGGCCTAGCTCTGAGAAAGCTCTATTTACATCATTAACACTTATAGCTTCCGCTTGAGATATAGCATTACGCTCAGCTTCTACCTCAGCATGTAGACGATCACCTTTTTCTTCTCGGTATGCCTGACGCCATTTTTTCAGGAATGCTAACATTTCGGCCTCTTTTGACTCAATACGGTTAAATTACCATCAGATTACGCCTTTATGCAGGCGGTTGCAAATCGAATATTAAGCTTGACTGATTTTCACACAGGTTACGCCCAATTTTTGTGGATAACTGTTTTAATGTGTTATAAAAACATAATGTTAAGTTGGAATTCGACGAAAAAAACGGAAGGCTAAGTCAACCATGGCAAAGACAATTCACTATGACATTCAGCAAGTTAAAGTTAGAAGCGATAAAGAAAGCGCTCGACTGACCAGTCAGTGGAATCAGGTTCGACAAATCTGTCGTGACAAACCACTCGGAGAGGTCGCGAGAGCAAGATTAGCATTTAACCTTGTCGATTACATCACAAGTGAAGATCTGCCTTTTCGCTTACTTATCACTCGTGCACCACAAGCCATGGCCATCATCGGTGAAGAAACCCGAGTGTATAAAGAACATCGCGTCATTAATGGTAAACAAAGCGGGATGATTTACGCCAAAAGCGAACAAATGCTACCAAGAGAGATCCGCTATACGAATGAGTTTGTGGCAACCCGCTACGTTGATGGGATAAAAACACCACTGTCTGCAACGTCTCTCGTTGATTGCCTCAAGGCTGGAGAGGTCATAACACCACTCGATGGCATTCTGTTTTTAGGCTGTAAGCGCATCGCCAGTGACATAGCGCGCCTTAAAAAACTCGAACCAACCATGAACATCGAAATGAAGCGCATCGAAGTATCAGACAGCTTCACAGGCACGACAAGGAAAATGGCAAGTTACGAATGAATATCGAGGGGTCTGTTATTGCCTTATTCGTCGTGTTTCGTGAGTCTCAAAAATAGTTGTCTTGCATTCTGCAGGTAGGCATACACCAACATAATATTGTTATAGGCGGCTTCTCACATCCTTGTACGTCCCTATAGCTGTACTCAATGCGCTCACTTTAACCCACAGCCCGAAAAGCCGCACAAGTCATTGTGCAAAATCCAATGAACACTTCACAAGCACCAATATCATTGATATCGCGACATTGCTGAGACGCTCGCAAATACTGTGCAGCTGACTGATAATTCAAAGATTAACGGTCGATAATTTCAACTCTGGTTTTTTGTCGTAAGATCAGAAAAATGTCGGGTAAGCGGTGTCCAAGCTTTTGCAAGTGCATGACCATCTTAGACTTATGATGCTCATCTTTCGCCATATCATGGCCAAAATGCACGATTTTACAAAGCCGGGCTTGTTCTGTGTGAGCAAAATTTAACGTCAACTTAAGTAACGCCCGCTCTATCTGACGATAATTATAGGGCTTTGTTGACAGCGTTCTCGCTATGACACTCAACCCTAGATGCATAGCCATCATTCTATCAAGATCACGCTGTATATCAGAACTGTCATCGATGCGGTCCTGGTCATAGAAAGGGATTAAGTGGAGATAAAAGTGAGCAGGTTTGACATCGACTATCAAACGCTGGCGAACCGCCAACGACGAGGCGTTAGGATGGCGCTCTAGAATACGCTCAATACGACGCCTTAACTGGACATCATTGTGTTGACTCATCACGCCTCAAATCAGGGAGTTACGATAAAACCATCTTGCCACACCCCATCTTGTGCTTGACCATGTTTTTTATGATATGCGTCGTATAATGACAAGCACAAATGATAAAAACCTATTGATAATAAAGGCATTTACCATAATGAAAATCACTCTTCCTTATACGTAACATGCCAGCTTTCGCAATAAATTCAGGATGGGAAAGCAAGGAATCATAATCACAGCATGACTTGGTGGCCGTAAAATCTAGGGTATTTATTCTAAATGATTTCTGGACAGAAATCATTTAGATCTTTTACTTAAATTAGTAAAATACGAATAACTTCAAGTATGGGAAATTACGTAACTCAGTGTCCAAAATTGCTGGAGCGGATCAGTCTCACGCTAGAAACAAAATCGTAGAGGCACCCTAGAGTTTATATTTACCCTCTAGGGCTTCTATCTTTATGAGATGAGCTTATTCACCCTAAAGCCCAATCTTGAAAATCGTGGAAACATTGCTAGCAAAGAAGCTCTACCAATGGCCCCTATCCCCCATAAGCCAACTGTAGTGGTCAACAAATTCCGGACACTGACTTAAGCCGATAAAAGAATTTCACCTCTAGTAGCGCCGTAAATGAGAAAGTACATAACCTATTCTTCTCTTGTATTTTTCTCATTCAATACTCCTATCTCCTCACGTCTACAGTCACGTTTTGCATTCAAATTTAAAATGAAACTAATTGCACATATACAAATAGAGCACTACCTTCTTTATAGTCAGAAAGATCAAATTCTGGCTAATTAATTAGTTTTATATATAAGAAATGTAACGACACCGTTGGACTAGGAGAAAAACACATGACAAAAATTCACAACAATGAATTCACTTTCATTATTGAAGGGCTCTCGGAAATTTCTTTTATCGAAAAAGAGCACAAGATAACAAAAGGTCAGCCGTATGAAGGGATTAGCTGTAAAGGGAACACGCTTGTCGTGAAAGCAGGACGACACAACTCAGGTGATGTTGCGAAATGGTTTCTAAATAGCGCTAAAGAGCGCGGGGTAATAGCGAAAACATTCAATGACGAAAAGCCAGAAGCTCTAAACTTTGCAGTGCGTGGAACACTATTACTTCATATAAAAGGGGTTACATACACTTTCGATGACTTCGTTATAGGCCAAGGGCATTTTGAGTTTAACAACAACTGGTGGATTGGCTCTAAAGAAATGTTTGGTGTTACATGGGACAACGTAAACCAACAATATGCTGAGCAGCTAGTTCAAGACTCGTTAAGTGTAGTATCCAGCATCATTACTGAAGACCCAGTAGGTAGCGTTATTGATAGTGCGAAGCTCATCGTCGACGTGCTGAACAAACGTAAAGTGGGCTCTGGAAGCATAGCGGCACGAACGAGTGAATCGACGACCGCTGTTGGGCTATTCTTGTTCCAAATGGACAATTCTCAAACCAATGTAACCATGACTGGCCGCTATTCACACCCTTAGTTTCTCTTCTTGTAGAGTGATGCTTAGCGCTTACCACTTCTAGCCATACTCACTCAAACACACAAACCAAAGACGAACAAATGAGCTTTGGTGATTGGTTCATAACCAAAGCTCAAAAATATTCTATATTGGAGAACAACATGGCTGACGTAAGCACAAAAAACTGGATGAGTGCACTAGACAAAAACTTAACACTGGACAGTATTTCCATGCCGGGGACTCATGATTCAGGGACTCAAAAAGCCCTTAAAGGGGGAGCTAGAACACAAAACTTTGGCATTTATGATCAACTATCGGATGGCATTCGTTTCCTCGACATTCGTGTGAAACCAAACGGTCCAGAACTTGACCCTCTAAATATTTACCATGGTGACTTTAGTTGCGGCATTTCTTTCGGTGATGTTCTAAATGATTGTTTAAAGTTTCTCTCAGAAAACCCAAGTGAATCCGTCGTTATGCTTATGAACGCCGCGACAAACAGTGATAAAGACATTCAAACAAAATTCGATGAATACCTTAAACAAGAGAAGTACAAACATCTATTTTACTTAGAGCCACGAATACCAGCATTGCATGAAGCCCAGAGCAAAATTGTTTTGTTAAGACGTTTTGATGGCGATGAAGGTATCGATCTATCCAATGGGTGGGAAAAGAATGCAACCTTCACTCTGACAACGCCCGAAAACCAAGTGTTCCGAATAGAAGATGAATACCAGCAGCACGATACTCACAAGAAAATGGCTACCGTACACTCCTCAATAAACAGAGCTATGGAGACACCAAATGATAACGCTGTGCATATTACATACAATAGCATCTCACTTGGGGGACACTCACCTTACCAATACGCTTGGGGTGGCGGTTTCGGTAAAGTAGATCCGAAGATGAATCCAGGACTAACGGAATTCTTGGCTGAGCAACAAAAGGGAAAAAGGTTTGGTATTGTTATTCTAGACTTTTACAACAACGAAGAAGGTCATATAGATAACAGAAATGCCGAGCTGATTATCAACGCCAACTCGGGAGTTGACTTGAAAAATAGCGAGTATGCAAGAAGTTCATCTATCATTAAAGAAGACCATTCTTACTTAGTTTAAAGAATGCATGTCAACTACCTAGGTGGAAACAAATACCTTATCCATCTCGTATACTTCTGTTCACCTAGGAGGTCACATCAAGGGGGTGGCTTGTAACCCCCTTGACCAATATGAATCACATCAACACGATTTAAATCATCAGCATATGTTAAGGCCCTATATAACATGTCGGTACAGTTCGAGAATAACACTCTAGTGTCTGACTAATTATTGGACGTGCGACATGAGGTCGTATGCAGCGCTGTCCATCGCGTTAAGAATGGACCATCTGCATCACCAGATGAGCCTAGGAGCCTGAATTAAGTAGCGGCTCTGACAATGTAACGAAGACAAGAAACTATCTTGTCGGGAGCTAAATCGCGAGAGAAGGCTCCTCCTGATAACCACATAAATCGGGTGAGTGCTAGGCAGGTAGTATGGTGAACACACGTGAATCCGTTCAAGGTGCGTTATATTACGAAGCAGCGGAAGTGGTTTATACGCTGTAGCCAAAAGGCACTAAGAGTAGGAAAGAGATTGTCCAATGCTCTTTCGTGATCAACACGCTCTTCGCACCATAGCGGGCACCTAACCTACCATCGCGCTGCATACGGAACATGGTAAGCCTGTATCACTCCCTCTGGGAAAGCCTGTGTGGCCGATAGTGATGCAGGTATAGGAGGTTGGAAAAAGCTAAGGCTGCATTGTAACGATGTAGATACAGACTTGTGTCTGGTCACGAAAGTGAGCCCACTTCCAACTGGTCTCTCGTTGCGAGAGGGTTTGAAGAACTTTATTAAGGAAGAAAAGCAAATGATGATTTCGAATGAGATTAGTGCATCTTCTGACAGTGCACAGTGGCAATCCATTAACTGGAAGGCCGTAGAGGCGAACGTCTTAAAGCTTCAAATGCGTATCGCAAAGGCAACTAGAGACGGTAAACACGGCAAAGCTAAAGCATTGCAGTGGATACTGACTCATTCTCGCTCAGCAGAACTTCTTGCTGTTAAGCGGGTTTCTCAAAATAAAGGCAGTAAAACGCCTGGAATAGACGGCGTTGTCTGGAACACAGACGCGCGTCGTATGAAAGCAGTAAATCAACTGAGTCGGAAAGCTTATCAAGCTAAACCACTCAAGCGTATCTACATCCCCAAAAAGAACGGTAAGCTCAGGCCTCTGGGTATTCCATGCATGATTGATAGAGCCCAACAAGCTCTCCATCTTCTAGCATTAGAACCTGTGTCCGAAACGCTTGCCGACCCTAATAGTTATGGTTTTAGACCAAATCGCAGCACGGCTGACGCAATCGGCCAGTGTTTCATCTGTTTGAGTCAGAAACGGTCAGCACAATGGGTTCTTGAAGGGGACATCAAAGCCTGTTTCGACAAAATTGGGCATCAATGGCTGATGGATAATGTTGCTGTTGATAAACGTATGTTGAAGCAATGGCTAAAGTCTGGCTTTGTAGACAAAGGGCTGTTTTACGACACCGACGAAGGCACGCCTCAAGGCGGAATTATATCCCCCACCTTGATGTTGATGACGTTATCGGGTCTCGAACAGCGCATTAAATCTACCGCGCTTAAGAAAGGCGCAAGAGCTAACTTTATTGGATATGCCGACGATTTCGTCGTCACCTGCGCTTCAAAGGAAGTGTTGGAGAACGATATCAAACCACTGATTGCTGACTTCTTAGCGGTACGAGGCTTAACGTTATCCGAAGAGAAAACGCACATTACTCACATCAACGACGGTTTTGACTTCCTTGGGTTCAACCATAGGAAGTACAAAGGAAAACTGCTCATCAAACCGAGCAAGGCCAATACGTTGACGTTCCTAAGTAACTTGCGCGGACTCATCAAAAAGCACGTTACCCTACCGGTGAACGACCTTATCAAACTGATTAACCCAAAGCTTAGAGGGTGGTCGAACTATTATCGCCACTGCGTAGCTAAGCAGGTATTCAGTTATGTCGGTCACAAACTATTTCAAGCGTTATGGCATTGGGCTAAAAGGCGACATCCAACAAAATCTAAAACTTGGATCGCCTTGAAATACTTCATCAACCGAAAAGGCCAATGGCAGTTTCACGGTTGGCAGAAGATAAAGGATATGGATTGCCAGTTTAATCTTTTCCAAATAGCTAAAGTGCCGATAGAAAGACATGTGAAGATCCGAAGCGCAGTGACACCTTTCGACCCTCAATACCAAGAATACTTGGGAAAGAGAAAACACAAAAGGCTAGCTCGTAATTCTTGGATTAAACCTGCTCTCACTGCTTTATAAGTTGCTGGGTATCATTTGATGCCTTTGTAGAGGCTTGAGCCTAGTGCAGTGAAAGTTGCACGCTGGGTTCTTAGGGAGACGGCACTTGGTAACAAGTGTCGTCCACCCGACAAAAACGCGTTAAACTCAAAACTCTAATTCACTTAACTGATATTAGAAAAAGGTATGCGCCCCATGAACCCACGGGGCGATGTTGTTAATGTTTGAAGTTCCAAGGTAGGAGCGCATCGATATCAGGCTCTGCTTTCGCTAGCTCTTTCATGCACTTGACCATGTAGTCGTAGAGGATAAGGCCGTTGGCTTTCGCAGTCTCGACGATGCTGTAAAGCATCGCACTCGCGTCAGCGCCATTTGCAGTGGTCGAGAACAACCAGTTCTTCCTGCCAATGACCAGCGGTTTAATTGCGCGTTCAGCTCGATTGTTATCGATAGATAAATGACCATCATCGATATAGCGGATAAGTTTCGGCCATTGGCCGAGCGTGTATTTTATCGCCTTGCCCAGCGGGCTAGACGCTAGTACTTGTTGAGTCGTCATCCACTCGTAAAGCTCATCCAGTATCGGCTTGGCATGCAGTTGACGTTTTGCTCTTCGTGTTTCGACACTCGCACCTTTTAAGTGGGATTCTATCCCATAGAGCTTCTGGATTTTAGCCAGCGCTTTATCTGCTTTGCCTGACTTACCTTTACCTTGAAGCTTCTTAGCATCCATGAACTTACGCCGTGCATGCGCCAAGCAGCCAACATTGGTGACTTGTTGAAGACCATCATAGGCAGCATAGCCATCGGTTTGCAGATAACCACTGTAACCCCCCAAGAAGGCAACAGGGCATGCCCTCGCGCGACTGTTTTGATAGTCGTACAAGGCGATATTCTTTACATTCGACAGTGCAGCGTCGGGCGAGTCTGCGCCCGAGCAGTAGAGCCACATATAACACTGTTTATCTTCTTTGAGGACATTGAGCGGCGTTTCATCCGCCTGTCGGCAGACATTAAAGTTTGAAACTGTGACACTAAAGTTTGAAACTGTACCACTAAAGTTGACCGGGTTTTTGTTATGGCAAGATCAAAGTACGTTTTAACTGAAAAGCAAATCATCAAGCGGATAAATGAAGGCCGAGGTGCAGGAAGGCTTTCTGACTATAAGCCGTGGCTGTATGTTAATGAGGTCCCTTCGGAAGGCCGATCTCAAAGAGTCTACTCCCACCTAACGGGTCGGATTCATCATGTACTATCGGACCTTGAGTTCGCAGTCTTTCTCCTTCTAGACCATAACCCTTCGGTAACAGATATTCGTGAGCAGTTTCCACTCAACAGGGATGATACTCTCAATATTTCCAAGGAAGGTCAGCTTTGGCACCCTTCTCAAGGAGGGGTAAACCTTGTAATGTCCTCAGATTTTTTGGTTAACACCACTTCTAAAACTCAGCCAAAGTTTGCTATTCAAGCAAAGTACTCCAAAGATTTAAAAGACCCAAGAACCATTGAAAAACTTGAAATAGAACGCCGTTATTGGCAGCTAAAAAAAATCCCCTGGTTCCTCGTAACAGATAAAGAGATAGACAAAACAGTCGTATCTAATATTGAGTGGTTATATGGAGTTAAGGGCTACTTTGATGAAGTAATAACGGATGAGCTATCGCTTACGTTTGAGCATATCAGTGCTTATTTTGTTCAACACGCAGAAAGAAAAGTCGTTGATCTGTGTAAAGAGTATGACATGGCATACCAGCAAGAACTTGGTCGGTCGCTTTATGATATTCGTTTAATGTGTGCAGCAAGGCTTATAACGTTCGATATTCGTTTACCATTTCATAGTTTGAAAGCGAAAGAAATTGCGTTTAGAAGCGAATCTTTGTTTGGGGGGCATTGTAATGTGGCCAGTTAATGAAACTCTAGAGTTTGACGGTAAGGCTTACCGCGTGCTTTTTACCGAGACAAGTTACTTCTATTGGATTGCTATTGATGAGGATAAAGGTTTACCGGAAAGAGTCTATTTTGATGAATGCCGCAACTGGGTCGATGAAGGGCGTATAGAAAAAATTCCTGACCCGTACTCATACCTCCAAGGTGAGAGTTGGAATCAAGAGTCTAGCAATTATTTGGAAAGTCAACGTAACTATGAATTGATCAAGCCTATTGTTGAAGGTGAAGGGGCATTCGACAAGCGAGTTCGAGCAAGCAGGCTTAAACTGGCTATGGTCGAGTCGGGGAAGGGAAAGCCGACAATCTATCGACTATTGAGGCGCTATTGGCAGCGAGGACAAATGAAAAATTCCCTTTTGCCTGATTATAAAAATTCAGGAGCGGCTGGAAAGAGAAGAAACTTCACAACCAATAAAGCCGGTCAAACTAGGGTTTACGGTCTCGGTGATGGCAAACCAGTCACTGAAGAAATCAGAAAACAGTTCCGAATTATTTGTGATAAATATTTGATGAATGATAAAGGGTACTCCGTTGCTTATGCACATAGGAAGTTTTCCAAAGCATATAAGTTAAAGAACCCAGATGTTGAAGAGCATGAAATTCCTACACTCCGCCAATTTAGATATTTCAACAAAACCGAGTATAGCAAGGTCACAAAGCTTACCGTTCAAACACCTCGAGGAAATTACAATAAAGATGTTAGGCCACTACATGGAACTGCAACCGAGCAAGCTTTAGGCCCAGGGAGTCGATATGAGATTGATGCCACCATTGCAGATATTTACTTGGTCGATGATGACGATGCAGACAAGGCAATCGGTCGGCCGACGATTTATATGGTCATCGATGTTTTTAGTCGTATGGTTGCAGGGTTTTATATTGGTTTCGATAACCCATCTTTCCCCGTTGCAATGAAAGCACTGATATGCAGCTTTAGCGGCAAAATAGAAACTTGCGCAAAATATGGTATCGATATTTCAGAAGAACAGTGGCCATGCATAGGTATTCCCGATGTGTTGCTGGCTGATCGTGGTGAATTGATGAGCCACCAAGCAAATTATTTGGTTGATGCTATTGGTGTTCGCCTTGAAAGTGCCCCACCTCGAAGAGGTGATGCTAAAGGCATTGTCGAGAGATCATTTGGTACGTTGCAGGCTAAGTCCAAGCCCTATATGCCAGGTGTCGTAACTGGTAACAAGGTTAAGAAGCATGGTGAAAGAGATTATAGAGTTGAAGCTGCTGTGGCGAAATCAGACTTTATTGAAATACTGCTCTATTCAATACTTGCTCACAACTTAAACAAACCATTGGATAAGTACGACCGCGCTCCTGATATGCCAGAAAGCCTTCCATCGATCCCTATTGAGCTTTGGAGGTGGGGCCTACAGAATCGTACTGGGCGTTTACGAGCTATTGATACGGATATTGCAAAAATACTGCTGTTACCTCGTCAAAAAGTCACTGTATCTGAATTGGGCATAAAGTTATGGGTGTAGTGGCATAGTTAATTTGGCCACCTAGTTAGAGAGGTGATATCATCACCTCATAAGTTAACAGGTGACACTATGACGAAATGTACAAGAAGCTTTGTCAGGATGTCTTCGGTTAAGAGTTTACTAACTCTACCGCTTCGCGAGTAAGGCGTGCAAGCTCTTCCCACTCTCCCGCTTCAATCAGCTTTTTGTCTACCATCCAAGTACCACCACATGCAAGAACGCGTGGAACCGCTAGGTAGTCTTTGATGTTTTTCGGGGTAACACCGCCAGTAGGCATAATGTGAACGTCTCCGTATGGTGCAAGTAGAGATTTCACCATGTTAACGCCTCCAGATGCTTCTGCTGGGAAGAACTTAAGTGTTGTTAGACCCATCTCTAGTGCTGCTTCAATCGCGCTTGGGTTGTTTACGCCCGGTACGATGTCGATACCAATTTCTTGACAAGCTTTTACAGTGTTCGGATTGAAACCTGGAGATACGATGAACGTTGCGCCTGCTTCTTTTGCTGCAATTACTTGTTCTTTGTTTAGAACAGTACCCGCACCAATAAGCATGTCTGGTTGTGCTTCGCGAAGCAGACGAATAGCTTCTACAGCAGCATCAGAACGGAAGGTGATTTCTGCTGCTGGAAGACCGTTCTCTGCCAGAACTTTACCCAGAGGGATGATGTCTTCCGCTATGTCGATAGCGATAACTGGGATAACTTTAAGCACTTTTAGCTGCTCGTTGGTAGTAGACATGATAAATCCTTACTTATAGTGCTGTTCTAATATTGATATTGAGAATTTGTGGACAGAGCTAGACTATAAAGCTTGCTCCATCTTCAGCGGAGGAGACGTTCTTCCTTGCTGATTCAAATAACTTACGTCCCCAAGTTTTTTGGGCTGCTTCTGTGTCTACAGTTGATGCATGCCGGTTACTCATATCTGCAAGGTTCTCAACAACACCTGAATGACAATTAATTCTTATAATATCTTCATTTCGAATTAATCCGACACCTCCACCTCTAGTAGCTTCTGGAGACATATGAATGACAGAGGGGACTTTACCCGACGCCCCTGATAATCGCCCGTCGGTTAATAGAGCTATTTTGTATCCACTTTTTTGCAGGTTACCTAGAATAGGCATCAACTTATGTAGCTCAGGCATACCGTTGGCTGCCGGTCCATTGTGAGTGACCACAACAACGCAATCTTTTGTTAGCTCTCCGTTTTTATAGGCTCTCTCTACGTCGTGCTGAGAAGTAAATACAACGGCTGGTGCTTCTATCTCATAATGTTCTTCTGATACCGCAGAGACTTTCACGACGCCTCGACCAAGGTTTCCAGATAACAGTTTAAGGCCGCCTGTTTGGCTAAAAACTTCGCCACTTGCAGCAATGACGTCAGGGTTCAAACTGCCCTCTGAGGACTTCCAGAGCAATTGGTCATTTTCAATGACGGGAAATGTTAGTTGAGATTCGAAGTTTCCGAAGGTCGTTAAGACATCTTGATGAAGTAAGCTTTGCTCATTCAATCGCTTAAGCAGTGCCGGAACGCCTCCAGCAGACTGGAAGGCATTCATATCCATTTGACCATTGGGATAGACATTGACAAGTAATGGAATCACTTCTGATAGTTCATCAATATCATCCCAGTTGAGTTCTATACCTGCTGATTTAGCTAAGGCCACCATATGGATGGTATGGTTTGTACTTCCTCCAGAAGCGAGCAGAGCAACGACGCCATTAATTATATTTTTCTCGGTAATGACTTGGTAAAGAGGGCGGTATGATGGAGAACCAAGTGTTCTGGATACGATTTGTCTGGTTGCCGTATCGGTAAGTCTTTCTCTCAATTCTGAGTTTGGATGGGTAAAAGCGGAGCCAGGCAGCATCAGTCCCATTGCTTCAAATACAAGTTGATTGGTGTTAGCGGTGCCATAAAACGTACATGTACCTGCGGAATGGTAAGACTTGCACTCCATTTCAAGTAGTTCGTCTTTTCCGATTTTATTTGCGGCAAACTTTTGTCTTACGTCTACTTTTTCTTCATTGCTAATCCCAGTAGCCATTAATCCCGATGGAATAAATGCAGTGGGTAAATGAGCGAAAGATAGTGCCCCCATAAGCATCCCTGGGGCAATTTTGTCACATACTCCAAGTAGGAGAGTTGCGTCGTAGACATTGTGGCTAAGTGATATCGCAGTAGACTGCGCGATTAGATCTCGAGAGAAAAGCGATAAGTCCATACCGCTTTGACCTTGAGTGATCCCATCACACATTGCCGGCACCCCTCCAGCAACTTGAGCGGTGTGTCCTGAGGTGGACAAAACTTTCTTAATGGATGTTGGATAACCTTGATATGGATGATGAGCAGAAACCATATCATTGTACGAGGTGACAATAGCAACATTCGCTTGAGTAAAGTTCATGAAGTTGCTTTTATCTTGTTGCGAGCAAGCTGCTATAGCGTGAGCTAAATTGCCACAGGATAAGTTGGTTCGATTCTTTCCTGTTTTCGCTTGCTCTTCACTGTACTTTAAGAATTCCCGTCTGGTTGCTTTGCTCTTATTAATAAGCCGATTAGTTACTTCTATGACTTTATTGTTCATTCAAGATAACTCCTCGATTAATTAAACTGGTGACGCAAGTATCGAGTAACTTTGGTATGGACTGATCGATGCTTACGGTAATCACATCGTGCTCACCCACTGGCTTCTCTAGAACTGCAAATTGGCTATCAACCATCTTTGGCTTCATGTAGTGTCCTTCACGAAGAGCAATTCTTTTCTTAATAAGCTCTTTGCTACCATCAAGAAAAATAAAGGTTACATTCGTGTTCCCGTGTCGGATTTGATCTCGATATTGCTTTTTCAGAGCAGAGCAGACTAAAACCATCTTCTCTTCCTTAATTTCCACACTGAAAATTGCATCATTGACTCTTTTCAGCCAAGGGGCGCGATCGTGATCGGTTAATGGTTGCCCAGAAGCCATCTTTAAAACGTTCTCTTTTGGGTGAAGGTCATCCCCGTCAATAAACTTAGTATTTAACCGGTTGGCTAAATATTCACCAATGGTTGATTTTCCTGAAGAGGAAACACCCATAACTACTATGCTAAATCCACTCATAAATCCCCCTTTATTAAGCTATACCACACCAAGCTATCAATGTTATTGGTAACATGATACCCGTAACGGTGATTTTTGTCGAAACTTGATTAATTTTGTGATGTAAGTATTAATTTTAGATGGGGGGGATCATTGTGCTACTTGTATTAACTGCTTTCCCCTTGGGTCAAAGTAAAGCCGAGATCATAGAACTTTTTATCAATAAACTTTCCTTCGACTTTATCTAGCAATAGTTCTGCTGAGGTTTGGCCAATTTCATAACGGGGGGTATATACGCTAGTTAACTTTGGCGAGATGGCTTGCCCAATGTCGAGAGCATTATATCCGATGATAGAAATGTCGTTTGGAACATCGATTCCTTTTTCTGCACACGCAAGAATAACACCAATCGCTATATCATCATTGGTACAAAAAATAGCGTCTAGATCAGGGCATTCTATTAATGCTCGTTCTAACAACTCTCGACCTAGAGTGAAGCTAGAGTGGCTTGAGGTAAGAAAGTGATACTTTTGCAAACCAGCATCAAGGATTGCTCTATCATAGCCCTCCATACGATACTTAGTTCTATTATCAAGGCGAGCCCCAAAGTAGCCTATCTTACTTTTTCCTTTTATTATTAATGATTTAACAGCGTGCCTAGCTGCTGATTTATGGTCGAGGCCCACCACTATATCTATTGGATTGTCAGTTAACTCCATGGCTTCAACAATAGGTATCCCAGCTGTTTCTAACATTTTTAGTGTTCGGGCTGTATGGGTTGTCCCAGTTAAAATTACCCCATCTACTTGGTAGGAAAGTAATGTGGCTATTCTTCTTTCTTCAATTTCGTCTGAATAACTGTAATGAGAAAGAAGAACTTCATACCCACGTTTGTTGGTGATTGACTCTATACCATGAACAAAACTAGAGAACACTTGGTTAGATAGGGAAGGGAGTAAAACGCCAATTGATTTACTAGAGGATTTAGAAAGCATTGCTGGGGCTCTATTGTGGATGTATCCCTGCTCTTCAATTGCTTTAGCTATCTTCTCTCTTGTTCGCTCTGCCACTAAATTTGGGTCTCTCAAGTAACGGCTCACAGTCATTTTCGTAACGTTTACTTGATCCGCAATATCTTGCAAAGAGGGTCTGGATTTTCTTTTAGGCGTCACCATATTTATCTCCATATATAGTCTTTGATATTTTGTTACAGTAACATAATAACGTTCGGGAAATCCAATCTAATACGCATTTCTACCAAAGCGTTTCCTTATCGAATTGATCGTTCATTAGTATGTGATCGACTTCAACTTCTGTTTTATTTTACCTACCTGACACAGAATTATAAAAAAAATCTCTTTTATAACAGCCACTTGGCTTTATTGCTATTGTGAAATCTCCATATTAATAACAATGTTTCTTATGATCAAGAACACACTTTCATTATTCAGTGTTTGTATTAATTAATGCTGTCGATAAACTGAAATTAAAAGTTACCAGTAACATTTGTTGTAACGCTTACAAATACTTAAACTCTCATTAGGAGTTATTATGGAAGTTTTAAATAATGCGGTAGTTTTCACTACAAAAGTACTTGAAAAACTGCTGATTTTTCTCATGTGGATAATGGTTGCTGCGGTTGTTTGGCAGGTGTTCACTAGGTTTGTGATTAACTCTCCATCAACATTTACGGATGAACTTAGCCGATACCTTATGCAATGGGTCGGGATACTAGGAGGAGCTTATGTTTATGCTCTTAAGCGACACCTAGCTATTGAGATTTTAGTAACGAAGCTTTCTATTAAGCATCAATACGTACTAGCAATAATCATAAATAGCATTGTATTAATTTTTGCTTTTGTTGTGCTTATTTATGGTGGAACAAATGTAGTTCAGACAACACTTAAATTTAATCAAGTATCTCCAAGTTTAGTATTTTTTGGTTCTAACTTACCTATGGGCTATGTATATCTATCAGCCCCAATATCTGGACTGATTATTGCGATTTGCTCGGTTAATGACACCTTACAAAATATGAGAAATGTTCTTAATCTAAAAGGGGACAAATAATGACTCTGATGGATATATTGCTCACTGAAAACTATATAGCAAACATGCCAGATTTCATGTACGAGCTTTTACCTGTATTAATGCTTTTTGGCGCTCTATTTGTATTTTTAGTTATAGGTTTACCTATCGCTTTTGCAATTGGGTTTTCGTCTCTTCTTACAATATTCTTAAACTTCCCAATTGATAAGGCTGCAGTATTAACATCACAAAAGTTACTTGGTGGCTTGGATAATTTTGGATTACTAGCACTGCCGTTTTTTATATTTGCTGGTAATCTAATGAACTCCGGAGGAATTGCAAAACGCTTAATTAATTTTGCGATGTTGCTTGGTGGAAAGTTACCTGGTGCATTATGTCATGTAAACGTCATCGCCAATATGATGTTTGGTTCGCTATCAGGATCTGCAACAGCATCCGCGGCAGCAGTGGGTGGACTAATGGGGCCAATGCAGGATGAAAAGAAATACCCTAAAGGTTTTTCTAGTGCTGTAAACATTGCATCTTGTCCGTCAGGTTTACTTATCCCACCATCAAATGTTCTTATTCTGTATGCACTAGTAAGTACAAGCTCTGTTCAATATTTATTCCTGGCCGGCTATGTTCCTGGAATAATTATGGGGCTATGTGTTATGGCTGGTATATATATATTTGGTCGTAAGTTTGGTGTTCCAAATGAAACTATCACATTAGACCAACCAGTACTCAAAACAATACTTGATGCTATTCCTAGTCTCATGATGTTGGTTATTATTATGGGTGGTATCGTTGGTGGTGTATTTACAGCTACTGAAGCATCCGCTATCGCAGTTGTTTATAGTTTAATTCTAGGTTTTGTATATCGAGAAATTAAGATAAAAGACCTATCTAGAATTGTTCTTGATAGCGTAATAATTACAGCCATTGTTTTATTTATGATTTCAACATCTAGTGCGATGTCTTGGGCCATGGCTTACTCTGATATTCCAGCATTTATAGCTAACTTTGTGCTGAATTTCTCAGATAACCCAATTGCAATACTTATTCTAATTAACATTATATTTTTGGTTGTTGGTACATTTATGGACATGTCTCCTGCAATCCTAATATTTACACCAATTATGCTACCTATTGCCGGATTTATTGGCATGGATCCAATCCACTTTGGAGTAATGATGGTGTTTAACTTATCTATCGGTATTTGTACACCTCCTGTTGGAACTGCCTTATTCGTGGGTTGTAGCGTATCAGACACAAAACTAGGAGAAGTCGTACCGAAGTTAATTCCGTTATACATGCTGATTATTGTAGGTCTAACGGTAGTCGTTGCTTTCCCTAGTCTAACCATGTGGTTGCCAAGGCTAGCGGGCTACACAGGTTAAAGGAATATACAATGAAAAAATCAATATTAGCTCTATCTGTTGCAGTATTATCTTCATCGGTTGCATTTAATGCTTCAGCAAAACTATTGAAACTAGCGCATGCTATGCCTCTAGATCATCCTGTTCACCAGTCACTTACTTGGTTTGCAGACGAGGTGAGCAAGCAAACTAAGCACCGTGTTAAGATCTACCCCAATGCAACATTAGGTGGTGAAGAAGCAACTCTACAAATGCTTCAAAACGGTACTCTTGCATTTACAAAAGTTGGTGGCGGCTTAACGGCATCCTTCTCGGAGCAATACAATGTATTGTCTCTTCCTTATCTTTATAAAGATGAAGCAGACTCTAAACGCATCTTACGAGGTCCTGTTGGTCAGGGTATCTTAGAGTCATCGAAAAAAGACGGTTTTGTAGGTTTAGCATTCCTATCTAGTGGTTCTCGTGGTTTCTACTCAAATACTAAAATTGAAAAGGCAAGTGATGTTAAAGGCCTGAAGATTCGAGTACAAAACTCTCCAATTGATATAGACACAATGAAAGCATTGGAAGGTAGCCCGGTACCTATTTCATCTACCGAAGTATATTCAGCTCTACAGCAAGGTGTTGTGGATGGTGCAGAGAACAACATTCCGACTTACTTTGCAAACCGTCACTATGAAGTTGCGAAATACTACACTGAAGATCACCATACGATGATCCCAGATATTTTGGCTGTATCAACGGAAACATGGCAGCAATTGTCTGAAGAAGATCGAGATACTATTAGCAAAATTTCGGTAGGTCTACTTGATGTTCAAGATCGCTACTGGGATGAATATGTAGAAAAAGCGAAAGCTGAAATTATTAAGAATGGTGGTGAAATTGTAGAAGCAGACATCGCTACGTTCCAAGACAAAGTGCAACCGGTTTACAAAAAGTTTGCACGAGAAAATCCACAATTAGAAGAGCTAATTAATGCTCTACAAACATACTAGGAGCAATATCATGGGAAAATTAAAAGGCAAGAAAGTACTGCTTACAGGTGGTGAGCAAGGTATCGGTTTTAATACTGCTCAAGCTCTTATTGAAGCAGGGTGTGATATCTATATTCACTACTTTAGTGGAACTGAAGGGCCAGAAAAATTATCGCTCATAGCACAAGAACGTGGGCAAAAAGCAATGTTTGGTTATGCAAACCTCACTAACAATGTAGAGACTGCTAAATGTGTTGAGGAGGCCGCTGAGTTTTTGGGAGGGATTGATATCTTGATCAACAATGTTGGTGGCATCGTTGCACGCAAATGGCTTGGAGAAATTGAACCTGAGTACTGGCAAACCGTTATTGATGTAAATATGACGACTATGTTGAACGTGACACAATCAGCCCTCCCTTATCTAAAGGAAAATACTGAAGGTGCAAGTATTGTCAATTTAGCATCTTTGGCGGGACGTTCGGGTGGACACGCAGGCTCACTAACTTACTCAATGACTAAGGGTGCAGTTCTAACATGGACTCGTTCATTAGCCGCTGAGCTGGGTGAACATGGTATTCGTGTAAATGCGGTTGCACCAGGACTCATCTTGGGTACTCGCTTCCATAATCAGCACACAACGAAAGAGTCTGCTGAAAATACTGTAAAAGGAATCCCATTGGGCCGCGCAGGTGACCCAGATGATGTGGCAAGAGCTATCACTTATTTAGCTTCAGAGTATGATGGCTTTATCTCAGGGATTACTCTTGATATCAATGGTGGTGTTTACCGAATGTAAGTCATTGATAATTGTTGATGGCTTAGGGGCGCAATGTTATAGCGCCCCAATTATTTTGAGGAAAATATCTATGATCAAATCAAAAATTATCCACCCTGAACTACTTGGTATTCTTGCTAAATGTGGCCACAAGACCCAGATCTTAATAGCCGATGCAAACTATTCTTTTGTAACTAATTCCAGTGATAGTACTGAGATTATTTATCTGAACTTTGCAAAAGACATGCTGCCAGCGACGGCTGTCCTATCTGGTATTGTCGAGCTGATTAATGTTGAGTCAACTGCGATGATGGCGTGGCCACAAGATTTTGATAATACAATCCAATCTGAATATTTAAATATTCTAGAAGATGGTGTTGAGATGAACTTATTGGAACGCGCAGATTTTTACTCAGCTGTAAAATCCGATGATACCTTGCTAGTAGTAGCGACTGGGGAAACTCGTCGTTTTGCCAACTTGCTTTTAACAGTTGGCCCCGTAATTTCATAGTCTTTTACTATCCTAAACAGAAGTCTTGATGTTTTAGCTTAAACAAGCTGGCGTCGCCAGTTTGTCTGGGCGTTGTTGAAGTGTACATTAGGCAAAGGTAAACTTTTTAAAAGTTTCAAACTTTATTGTTATATTTTTTGTGCTGAAGGTGGTTGCATCAATTTAGTTTCAATCTTTATTGTCACTTTTTATCTATAGCACTATGTAGTAATAGGCTCTACATGAAAGAAAAGTTTTAAACTTTAATGTCCGCCGACAACGCCTGAACCACCACTTGTTGAAGTAAATGCTCTTTTAAGGCGGCATAGAGGGGTTTGAAATTATCACTGACTTGGATAACCCACCTTGCCATCGTGGTTCGTGATAGCTCGATACCCGACTGGGTAAACAGCGACTCTTGGCGGTACAGTGGCATTGCGTATTGATATTTGCCAAGGATGATGTTGGCCAACAAGCTTTCTGTGGCAAAGCTTTTAGGGATGAGGCTCTGGGGCGCAGGTTTTTGAACGATACGGCTGTTGTCTTCAGTTTGCTCACACTGACGACAAGCATATTTAGGACGAACATATTCCAGCACTTTGAGCACAGCTGGTGAGAACTCAAGTTTCTCACTGCGGTCTTCACCGATTTTATGCAAACTATGTTGGCAGCAAGCGCACTGCTTTTCATGGTCGTCTAAATCGAGTTCGATAACTTCACGAGGCAAGGTCTTTGGAAGGGGGTTGCGTTTACCACGTTTCTTCGTTGTGGTGGTCACCGTGACCTCAACCTCTTCTTCCTTAGCGGCTTTACACTCCACTTCGTTGAATAGGTCACCTTGCGATTCATCGTAAGGCTTTAATGCTTCCGAGCGTTTCGCGAACTGACGGTCGAAGGCCAGCTTGAGCTGCTCGAGTAGCGACTGGCGCTCTTGTTTCCATTGGGTTTCTGACGCCAACAGCGTTTTTACC
This sequence comes from Vibrio sp. 10N.247.310.23, assembly GCF_041467155.1. Lineage (NCBI taxonomy): Bacteria > Pseudomonadati > Pseudomonadota > Gammaproteobacteria > Vibrionales > Vibrionaceae > Vibrio > Vibrio sp. 10N.247.310.23. The sequence continues at coordinate 21,413 of NZ_JBFSTZ010000043.1, forward strand.
ATAGCTTGTAGCTCGGCAACATCTTGACTGTTTGGGTTGATATCTGGCGTCTTTTTCATGGCCTTGATTATACTAAAATCATGCCGTTAACGCTTGGTATATCAGGCTTTAGTATCGATTAAGTCATTGTAAAATCGTTTATTTGAACGGGTTTATGGCCGATAATCGTGAAGCCTGAAAGCAGTCTATCAAGCTCGAATTGAGTCAGGGTAAACACTTCATTTTTCTCTTTTGTAGGCCATTTATACTTGGCTTTTTCAAGGCGTTTATACCAAAGCGCAAAGCCTGTTTTATCCCAGTACAGCACTTTGATTTTGTCGCGCTGTTTGTTGGTGAACAAGAACAGTGCACCACTTCCTAAAGGTAAGTCCGTGTCACTTTCGATAATCGCTGCGAGGCCATTGATGGACTTTCTAAAATCGACACTCTCACGATACAGATAAATCTCTGGTGCGCTGAGCATGCGTTTCATGATAGCGCCCCGATAAGTTCTGCCAGGTAGGCAGCGGGCGTGCCTTGAGGAATACTCAGCTCCACATCATTGATGAGAAGTGTCATATTAGCGGTGGCTATTTGAGCTTGATATTTCGTTGTCTTTTCGACGACCTCTGCTCGTACAAAGCCTTGAGAGACATCCGCTTTTTTGAGTTGCTGGCGCTTAGCATAAAACGTTGAGGGGTTGAGTTCATTGAGCTTACAAAATGCAAGCGTTGACAATGAACTCGATTCAGACTGCTCGGATAAGTGTTTGCCATTCTTGATTAGTGTGTCGTTTCCCCATTTCAAATCTCCTTATGGTCGGAGACTTGATCTTATTCTTCGCGCTAGGCGATTAGAATGCGGGGTTTATGACGC
>NZ_JBFSTZ010000044.1:0-22199 GCF_041467155.1 Vibrio sp. 10N.247.310.23
CATCATTTGATGGCGCTCGCAGGCTGTTAACCCTCCTCAAATCAGAACCTTATCTACAAGGGTAAATGAACGCTACGCGCCCCTGCAGAGAAGAACCATGTTTGAGGAATGGACAGCCAAGCGGCTCCATAAAAGTGATACTCAAACAAAAAGGAAACTCCCTATGGCACAACGAAATTCAACCCCAACTCTCTCTACATTAAATTCAGCGACCAACGTTTCGTCGTTGGCACGCGAAAGCTCACCAAAAAATGATATCTCTTTGTGCGAAGGGCAAACCGGTTTCATTCAACTCATTGATTGCAATTCTAAGCAGGTTCTAGCACAGCGGGAGGGATTAAATGATGAAGCGTCTTTTGAGTACCTAAAAACGAACGTCTGGAACATGAGTAAAGATGTGGTTATGCAGTTTGTGGTGCAAACCGATCATGTTCATCCGAATAAGTTTTTCGGTGCGGTACTTAAACATTCACTGGTTAGGGTCTACCACAATCAACTTACTAACAATGAGCCTGTGGGTGTGAATCCATTTTGGGAAGGAACTGCAGATTCGGTGGATGAAAACGAGACCATTATCAATAGTGAACAATGGGATGCTTTTGATTCAGACGGTCATTGGATCGGTACTTCGGAATGTTAAGTGGAGGAATTTTACATGACACAGTTATTTGGTAACACCACAAACACGCCGCTCCGTCAGCAACTTAAAATGATGCGTCAGTCAGAAGGTGCGGTGAATACACCTACCTTATCATCTCGACGCTTAGCAATGACGCAGCGTTTGAATCATTTGAAAATGTTCAGTCGTGGTCAAAGCCCTGAACAATTAGGTGATGTGGACGACTTGAAAGGGTTGAACGTTCGTGAAGCTATTAAGGTTCAAGGTAAGGAATCTGAATCATTCCTTACCTTGAACTATTGTGGCTTAACTCATGTCAAAATAAATGTGTGACTGACCTAACTCCTACACTACAATTTAAAGTCGAGTGTTAATTGAACACTTTCACACTGTTTTCGCTATTTCAGATACACTCATCCTACGAAAAACCTAAATTGACCTGATTTGGGATTGAATCAGAGCATGATGGACCAGCTCTGACAGCCCCTCTCCAGCCCTAAAGCGAAGAAACGTTAAACGGTGCCCACAAAGAATGCACTCAAACGGGTCAACCTTCACATACCCTTTCAGCATGGCGGCGTAACCGGGCATTTCTGGTGAGTCTTTAGGGGCGATACCTAAGGCATCGTAGACCTTAGGGTGCATCTCACCACGACGTCGGTTCGATAGAAAACCAAAGTATCGAATCATTTTGAAGTGCTTATCTGGTATATGCTCAATCATGCGCTCTATCAGTGCTTCTGGACTCAAAATGAGGGATTCAGTCCGACCATTCCTATGATTAAGATAATCAAACGTCACTAAGCCTCCCTGGAAATCATGTCGTAACCTAGACGCTGATATGGGCGGCCGCTTTAGGTATCGACCGAGGTAAGTCATGGTGGGGGTCACATTGGCCGTTTTCTTTGCAAAATGCAGCTTTCATCGACGGGCAATATTGGCTGGTTAAAAATCGTGACCAATCTTGCTCATTGCGAATGAAAGGGCAGCCCTCTCCACTCAAATCTAACTCTGAGTAATGGGAGCCGAGAAGTTGAGTGATGGCGGCACGCCAACACTTTTCAGTGGTCTTCGCTTTAAAGAAAATGGGCTTCCATAGGCCTGTCCTCTTACATAAGCCTCCACGTGTGGCAGACAAATGGATGTGCACATTCCAATTCAGCTTTCTACCGTAGGTGTGAAGTGCACAGAACACCCCGATATCAATATCCAGTTGCTTTGCCCATCCTAAGAAGATTTTGGCTGCGCAACTAAAGAGATGATTGAGAAGAAATCGATTATCTCGAAAGATGGGCCACAGTGTATGTGGAAGCGTCAACGTAACGTGTTGATACTCACACTCAGGAAAGACATGTTGTTGCTTTCGTCTCCACCGCTCTGTCGACACCGTCGCCGGTTCTGCCTGGTTCATTTTGCCTTTCACTTCCCGGCAATCCGTTGATATACGTTTCGTCTATTCGCCAAGATAAAGCTATTGGCTTCTTCTTTTTGTGGGCTCGATGTTCTAACAATGGCACATACTTTATCACTCAACGCTTACTGGTGGCGAAGTAATCCCGCACTTACTGGGGGTAGACAAAGAAGTGGCTTTGATGTGATGGACGCACCTCCCTTATCTAGGCCAATATAATCAATTTATTAAACCCAAAAGGTAAATTACAACTACAGTTAATGAAACGAATAAGTCAGCGAAGTGGAACAATGAACGTCAAACGTGCGACATTATCGATTCACGTATATCTAACGACAGTGATAATATTGGTTGTAGTTTTAACATCAGGGATACAAATCTGGCTAACGAACAAGGGGTTATCAGAGCTTATTTTAGAGGCGAATGCTAAGTTGTTCAACCGCATTGCGATAGAGACTCAGCTCCAACTTAACAAGCACTACGGTACCGCATTTACCGCTATTGGCGCTTTCACAAAAAGTTACGCCGTAAATTCACCAGATATAGAAGTGCGAGAAAAATTGATTCCTCAGCTCGCTCAGCTATTAAACGAATTCCCCCATGTCACGTCGTACTCTTTTTATTATCCTTCAGGTGACCTCCTTTCTATAGCTAGAGTCAATGACAAAGCTATGGCTGAGCGGGGGGATTTAAACACGACCGTAAAATTTATTATCGCCCATAACCATAAAGGAATACTGAAAATTCGAGGGGTTGATAAGGACCTTCAGCTCATATCAGAAATCGAGCCAGGGAAGGCGATTCTGTACAAATCACATCGCTGGTTTAGTGATGCGCAAGAAGCGACCGCCTTAATTTCCACACCATCAATCCACCCGACATCAGAAATGTTGGGTGTATTTATTTATCGTAAAAACGATCAAGGTGTTGTTATTTCTGCGGAAGTGTTGCTAGAAGACCTACAACAAACCCTTACCGATACCTTGACCAACGCTTCATCTCTTCGCGTTCTTTATAATGATGAAGGACAAATTTTTGCAGTCAGTGACAGCGCAAATAAAACTGTCCCTAAAGTTCAGATGACACGTAGACTTGACTTGTTACCTAATAAAGCAATCAATTATGCAATTAAGCGAAAGAAAAGAGATGGGCAGCTCGGTATGTTCTACTTTGAAGGTGAGAAATGGTTTGGGCACATAGCCACGTTTGGCCATTCTTATGGTCAACAATTTCACTTACTTATGGCAGCTAAAGCTGATGATTTGTTTGATAATGGTGTATTAATTAAAAAACAAACAATCTACACCTCTTTATTGATACTGTTGCTTATATTACCGGGAATTTACGTTATTTCTATGTATATATCGCAACCCATTAAGCGAGCGACCCGCAAAGCGAAAGATATTGAAAGCTTCAAATTCGATAAAGAACACGTTATTCAGCACTGCTATATACGAGAAATAGCCGAACTCAATCAAGCGCAAAGTGCAACTCAGTCAACCATCAGCCAATTTATTTCTTTGACGAACAATATCGCTAACAAAGAAAATCTCGATGAAATACTGAGTTTGGTATGTCACGACACCGCACAAGCAGTGGAGGCGAGTGGTATATTTTTGTATCTGCACGATATCGATAATGAGGTGCTAGTCCCCAAGTATGTTTGGTATCAAGGTATGGAAGCGCATCAAGCTGAGGCGTGTCCACTGCCTGTCAGTGAAGCAAAGAAGATAATGGAAGAATTGTTTGCTGCTAATAAAGTGATGACATTCGAAGCAGAGGAGATAGAGCGACTTAATCTCCCTTGGGATCGTGTTCGTCGTGGTAAAGTAGTGTGTATGCCACTGATGGATCGTTCAGGCAGTGTAATTGGTTCGTTTGGATTGTTGTTTGAAGGAGACAATGCGCTAGAACGCTATCACTCTTACGAGGATTACTTAACCACGTTACTGGGTTTTACATCGGTTACTATCGAAACCCACGAACTGATAGAGGCACAAAAGTCGCTCCTTGATTCATTTATTCAAGTATTTGCCGGTTCATTAGATAGAAAGTCACCTTACACCGGAAATCATTGTCAACGTGTTCCGATCATTACTGAGTGGCTAACCAAAGCAGCACAAAATTCACAACATCAGGCATTTGAAAACTTTAGCTTAACCCCAAAACAATGGGAAGAGCTAAAGATGGCGAGTTGGCTTCATGATTGTGGCAAGATCACTACACCTGAACATATCGTTGATAAAGCAACAAAATTAGAAACCATCTATAACCGAATTCACGAAGTGCGGATGCGATTTGAAGTCGTTAAACGTGAAAAAGAAATTGAGTTACTCAAAATACATTTCGGTGAGCTGCCTGATGACGTGCTAAAGTCATTAAATGAGCATAATAACCAAGTTGATAATGACTTTGAATTTGTTGCGGAACTTAACTTAGGGGGGGAGTTTGTTGATGATGCTCATATCAGTCGTTTGCATGACATCGCGCAGAGAACTTGGACAAGGACACTAAGTAAAACGGCAGGGACATCGTGGATTGAGCAACATCGAAGCCAAGAGCACCAACCTATACCTGCGACAGAGTGTGTACTAGCCGACTTACCTGAACACCTTGTTCCTTGGAATTTCCCAAGAGAAAATGAAGAGTGCTTCACTCTAAAGGCACCTGATTACCAAGCTAACCTAGGCGAAATCTATAATTTATCGACTCGTAGAGGAACGTTGACAGATGAAGACCGATTTATTATCAATGACCACATCATTCAATCAATCAACATTCTTAAGTCATTACCTTTCCCTAAACATATGCGCGATGTGGTTAAAATAGCCGGCGGTCACCATGAAAAAATAGATGGAACCGGGTATCCCATGGGATTGAAAGGGGATGAAATGCCGCTAACGGCCAAAATTATCGCTATAGCTGATGTGTTTGAAGCTTTGACAAGCACAGACCGTCCATACAAGAAAGCGAAGACACTATCTGAATCAATAAAAATTATGAGTTTTATGGTTAAAGAGAGACACCTTGATCCAGACTTGTTCGAGCTGTTCTTGTCATCAGGTGTTTATCAACAATTTGCTACAGAGTTTATGGAACCAGAACAACGGGACCAAGTTGACTGTACACACTATTTTAAAGACAAGATATTAAATAACTTGTAGGTATAACGGCCATAGATATAGGGCGCCATGTTGATTTACTTTACGAACTTGTAGTTATGTAAGTGCGTCATAAACCCCGCATTCTCTTCGCCGAGTACGAATATTAAGAGTCTCCAACCCCAAGGATAATTGAAAAGGCGAAATTGCTAAATAACTATGTCTATAATGCTCAAAGCTTTGTTAAACTTAATGAGAAAATCGTAAAGTTCTTTTATGGCAAAGATTTTGTCACTGGCCTCTTCCGTCAAGATGTCGCTGATTTACTTGGCTACAGTAAAGACCATTTTGGTAGGCTTATTGTGAGAGTGAACCTTGGTACATGGGCGAATCTATTGTTATGTATGGGAGTGCCTATTAACCAACTGTTTGACTTTAATCGGCCTAAGTAATATCCAATGTTGAGTTCGTGTGTTTTGTCCGTCAAAAAAGTTGCAGCGCTGCAACGTTGTGACTACTCACCACCCGTTGGGCGATGCTTCTTATTTCGCTAATCAGTGCTCGATAGGGGGAGTGACCGGAGCGCTGTGATAGCCGCCAACTTTTGAAAAGACGTGTATTTACTAGACTATTCAAGTTTAGGTGATTACTTAACTTGTGCTGCTCAAGTGAACATGCCGCACGTAATGGGCACATGTTCATTTTTGATATCGATTAACAAAGCGACTCCGCCAACCTATGCAGCGCCCATGGGTACTAAAGAGTCTAATGTTTCTAGGCTCGAAAAGGGAACAGGAAACCCTACTATTAAAACACTAATGAAATACGCTAAGGCGTGTGGTTGCCAATTAGACTTTGGCTTCACACACGCTTAGACGTTATATCAAAATCTCTAACCTAAGAGGCCGTTGCGATAGCAACGGCCTCTTTCGTATAGTTAGCTTGGAATTTGTCTAACAACTTTCGTAAAAATATAATACGAAACCTATTGGGACGGTAAAAAATATTGACTAAAATAACGTCAATGGTAAAGCATTTTGACCAGTGAATTTAAGGGGGATCAATGAGCGTTGTACCAGATTACAAGCTATCAGAGCTAAGAATCGTAATGTTCGAATCTTGTCCCAGGGTAAAAAATGAATTTCGATTACACAACAGAAGCCGATGAATCTTGCTTACCTGCAGCGAGAGATCACCGGTCGATCGCCCATGACCAGTTTACTTGATGTTCTCAAGGAAGCTGACTTGAGAATTGGATCTAGCGATCATTTTAAAACCGTAGACGAACAAGAAAACCTTGACCGTAAAAGCTAACAGTAACGTATATTATTCTGCCTCTACGGAATGAGCACGAATATAGGATTAAAACGACTAAGTGGAAGCCAGCATGGTATTAGCTTATAAAGAAATACTGAATGTGCTTCGTCGTTTTATTCACAATAACTGCATTACGTAACGCCATTGGGCAAGTCGCAAACGCAAATTTTATTTCCCGAAATCCTTCTATGTGGGGAGAAGGCACAACATCCAGCGCCTCGGATGCTAAGAAGCTTGGTGTTATTATTCATTGGCATGTAGAGAAGAAATCAACCTGTATCTACTTTCTGCTTAAACGCAGCTCCTCTTCAGAAGTCACCTTTATGATTGAAGGCGTATTACATCACGGCACCGAGATGGATTTTGACCGACAGTATGTCGATAGTCATGGTTTTCTATATAAGTCCGACACCGAAACCGCTGTTTTTAATTCTGTATAATTAATTGGAACCGACCACGCATTATCACAAAATCTCACACTTATCATATGTACACAGGAACGTAACACCTATACGTTCATTTACTTTTACAACTATCAAAAAGGTTTAAATTTGCATATGAATAAAGTGTTACTTTTGTCTTCTGTACTTGTGATTACACCGCAAGCCGTTCAGGCCTCAAGCAACCATGATGTTGCTGATAGTGTTATCGCACAGCAACGTACAGCGCTTGCCGAAAACACTCAAGGAAAAGGGTTTGGCCCTCAATCTCCACGTGATATAGACAACCTAGCAGGAAATAATACCCGTTACTTTGGGAAAGCGCCTGAATACTCACAAATGAACCTATGTAATGTTCACTTTCATAGAAATGCAGAGCATAAGGGCGGTGAATTTAACGTTTACGCAGGTAATGGTGACGGCAAAGGCAACAATACTGGCTATGTTTATAACGGTAAGTTAAGTGACGCTGAGCTTAAGCCGTTTAAAGATACTGTCAGCGCTAAAGGCCATAGTCAACTAGAATCAGGTGATACTATTGAGCTTCACTACGTTCATTCAACGGCCCAAGTTAAGCCAGGACCAACTCTCGGGGCATGTTTAAGTGAGTCAACTTCTAATCCGCAATTGCGTGTAGAAACGCAAGTATTTGTACTTGTTAATGATAAAAGTGCACTTAACTTCGTTGATTTGACCCAATTCGAGGTGAAAAATGGAGTCTATCAAGCAATAAACATCCCGAAAAATACCGGTAAACCGATTCGATATGCTGGTTCAACAACTGGCCCTAGCTACAATAAACAGGCATCTCCACTGCAAGTGACTTGGAGTGTACGACCAAAAGTGGCGAAGGTAGACATTGCCTCTGTAGCACAGTGGTTAGCAAGCAATGAGTTCGATGAAGACCATGCTCACGGTGTTCGCAACCTTGTTATGAACCCAGACTTGTTATCTTCGGGTCACTAAGCCACGACTGTTTCTGGTTTGTAGGTGAGTAAGGCAGTCGATATATGTATGCCATAGCATCAAGGTAGAGCATCGAGCGAAGAGCCTTAAACTCCGCCAAATTTATTAATGGCCCTTCATCATCAATTCACCGAATGAACTGTATTGTAAAGGTGTTAGCCTGATAAACGCTGATGCTTGTCGACTGTTAGTAAATTGTGTCCCATCACCCAAATTAGCATAAAGTATGAATGGGGTAACCTCACCAACACCTTCAAAATATATCAAAGTTTGTAGTTTGTTGTGCATTGCAGGTGAAAATCAAGTTCATCGAGTAAGATCAAAGAGGGGGGGGGCCCTCTTAATTAACCTTAGTAGTTCAGTATTATTCTTTCGTGATTTCGATGCCTAAATTGAAATTATCTACTTCGGAACCTTGCCATTCAGCAACTCCAATTTTGGTTACTCCTGAATATGCACCGGAAGGTAGCACATCATTAAGGGATTCTTCAAAGAATGCATTGAAGCTAGAGATCGTAGCACTTTGACAACTTACAGTTGTATTCATCTCTCGCCAAGTGCATTGATTGCTCCTTCTCATCGTAATTATTACTGGATGTTCACTCCCTGTTTGATTATTAATAGCATTGACCGTGACATATGTATTAACACCAATACCAGCACCTCCCCAAACTAGATCTTGAGGTCCATCAGCATATTTTTCTGGTCTATCTATATCAGATTCATTTTTCATGTCTTTAATAATGAAACCACGGTTTTTCCCATCTGTATTGTGAGTATAACTACTACTTTCAGTTACAGTGCCCAATGGTTGGACTTGGCATATTAGGTCGTTGCTTTCACTATCTTGAGTGACTAAGATTTCTTGACTACCTTCGAATAAAATATCACCACAAGTAAACCCTGTAACATGGTCATCACCCATTAACATTTCATGAGTGCTACCTTCATTGACATTGACAGATGGATCATCTAACCAACTTGAACGCTTGTCATAAACTCGTTCGTTACTAGCTGTAATCCAACCATTGATAGAATCGGCAGTCAAACCGTCTGTATTCATAACAAAAGGCATAATCGGAGCATCTGTATTATTTTTAATTACAATTGTAAAAGCAGATGTATTAAATGCACTTGTTATTAAAATTGTAGCAATAGGTAATTTCATAATTTTCTCTATATGTCAGTGGTTTAAACTAATTTAGTACATTATGTTTTATATATGTGTGACCTATATCTTAATTATTTAAATAACAATTAACCCACATTTAAATTTATGAAAATCACACATAAATGTTAATTTGTATATATATAAGCCTGTAAATTAAAAGTATATATATATTCACCTTATTGAGTTGTAGGAATATTCTCTAATTGCAGTTTTGGTGATGAGTGTCATATACAGCTAATTATTAGAAAGTTGCCAAGTGATCCGAAAAATATACCTAAAGGAAATTGGCATTAATGTTAAATTACAGACGTGGGCTTTTTCATGCGTCACACAAAATACTCATTAAAGGGTCGGCCGGGAATTTGAAGTGGCATAGTGAATTTGGCCACCTGATTAAGAGGTGGAGTATGATCATCTCGATACTAAAACAGATGACAATATGACTAAGCGTGAAAGACGCATTTTTAACCCAGAATTCAAGCTTGAATGCGATCAACTAGTGCTTGACTAGGGACGTACCTACAAAGAAACCTGCGAAGCGATGGGTATTGGAAGAACAACGTTAGAAAGCTGGATAAGGCAACTCAAAGTTGAAAGAGTAGATAAGGCTCCCAATGCATCGCCACGGGCTCCAGAGCAAAGAGAAATCCGTGACCTTAAAAAGAAAATCAAGCGTATTGAAGAAGAAAAGGACATTCTAAATCGTCAGTTCGTGGTAACGGAATAGAATCAAGTATGGTGCGGTGATGTGATCTACATCCGGACTGAGCAAAGGTGGTCTTATCTAGCGGTTGTCATTGACTTATTCGCACGAAAAGCCATCGGTTGGAATGTCTAACTCACCAGATAGTGCCTTGACGGCAAGGCGCAAAGCATGGCTTATGAGAACCTTGGAAGACTATCTGGCGTGATGTACCACTCGGACCAAGGTTGCTACTATACGAGTAAGAAATATCGTCAGTTGCTATGGAAATATCGAATTACTCAAAGTATGGGTAGGAAAGGAAATTGCTGAGATATCCCTATGGAGCGAGTGTTCAGAAGCTTGATAACGGGATAGGTGCCAACGAATGGTGATAGAAGTTTTATAGAGGCGAGCCAAGCCAATAACAGATTATCTGGTTGGTTATTACAATCAACATCGACGACTTCATACATGGTATTGACTAAAGGGATAATACTGTTCGTTGTACACCAAAAGTAACTCTGACTAAATTGTGAGAATCAACTTAAACTTTGTGGCTCCACTTTGTGATAGAAAGTGATATCTGGTTCTTGTTCAAGCAGTCCATTAAGGCCTCTAAGTAGGTTAAGGAAGTGCGTTTCTTTGCAATGTGCGTCAAAAGCTGTTTGATCAGCAAACTGTTCTTGAAATAAGAACTTTCTATCATCAGATTCATCCTGAAATAAATAATAACTAATGCAGCCAGGTTCATTTAAAGTTGGTATTAGCATTGCGCTGAGTAGTTCATGCAACTTCTTTTCCTGTCCGGATTTTGCGTAAAAGTGTGCAGTTAAGTAAATCATTGTATTTCCTTAGGTTATTGGTTATTGATATCGACCTTCACGTTGAATAAATTCAATCTTGTATCCATCGGGGTCTGTAATAAAGAAGAAGGTTACCAGCGGTTTCTGCTCGTAGTTTTATGATTTGATATCTGAAGTTCCAATACCGCAGTTCGCCAGACGTTTATGTGTTTTCTCTATACACTCGACACTGACTGCTAGGTGTCCATAGGTATTACCATGAGCATATGGAGTAGTTTGATTATGGTTGTGTGTCAACTCAAGTTCAAAGCCTGTTTCGCTGTTGGCAAGGTAAATTAGGGTAAAGTCATTGAGCTGATATTGAACAGTGACTTCAAGTTCTAGCGCATTACGGTAGAGGTTTTTAGGTCGTGCACTCTTATCATACTGTGAATCAGCTTAGTCATTATTTTTCCTCAATTGAAGTCAGGATAGTAATGAGTGAATGAACCAGGCTGGTAGTACGTGAGTACGACAAAACTTTTTATGAAAGGCTATTATTTGATTTAAATGCAATCATATACGTTAATCGTTATCGTTTGCTGGAGTAAATTAAACAAGCACAGCGAAGCAGGGAGGCAAAATTACCTACCTCACCATTATGCTCTAGAGCCTCTGTGTAGACTGTTGATATGAAGCGTGGCACGGTAAGATTCTGAGAGTGAGCAATCTCTTCTAGGACCAGCCAAAAGCTCGATTCGAGTTTTACGCTGGTTGCATGTCCATCTATACGAATCGAGCGGGTAACAAACTGGTAACTTTCTGTTGGCTGATGAGCAAATATTTCACACATAAGGAGCATGTTGGTTGTTGAATAACTATATTATTCTGTCTGAAAATGATTTGTTAATCAATTAATTGGTAAATTACTTACATTTTCCGGGCACGAATTGGCCAGGTACGCATCTACAACGCGGTAGAACCGGCGACGGTGTCGCCTGAGCGGCCTACGGCCGAAAACAAAGAGACTCAACCGACTAGGGTGCTTTGCATGAATCGTTTATCCTATAGACCATGTTTCCGAATAAGCCCATCAAACAATGCTTCAATGCCAACGATACTTGGCTCTAAAGAGTATCGATGCCGCCATGCTAACTGCACCCATCACAAATACATTCACCAGACGTGTAAATCTCGCTTTTGCAGCAGTTGTGGCATTAAAGCGACAGAGCGGTGGATACGAAAGCAACAACATGTCTTTCCTGAGTGTGAGTATCAACACGTTACGTTGACGCTTCCACATACATTGTGGCCCATCTTATCGATTTCTTCTCAATCATCTCTTTAGTTGCGCAGCCAAAATCTTCTTAGAATGGGCAAAGCAACTGGATATCGATATCGGGGTGTTCTGTGCACTTCACACCTACGGCAGAAAGCTGAATTGGAATGTGCACATCCATTTGTCTGTCACGCGTGGGGGCTTATGTAAGAGGACATGCCTATGGAAGCCCATTTTCTTTAAAGCGAAGACCACTGAAAAGTGTTGGCGTGCCGCCATCACTCAACTTCTCGGCTCCCATTACTCAGAGTTAGATTTGAGTGGAGAGGGCTGCCCTTTCATTCGCAATGAGCAAGATTGGTCACGATTTTTAACCAGCCAATATTGCCGTCGATGGAAGCTGCATTTTGCAAAGAAAACGGCCAATGTGACCCTCACCATGACTTACATGGGCCGATACCGCGGCCGCCCATATCAGCGTCTAGGTTACGACATGATTTCCAGGGAGGCTTAGTGACGTTTGATTATCTTAACCATAGGAATGGTCGGACGGAGTCCCTCATTTTGAGTCCAGAAGCACTGATAGAGCGCATGATTGAGCATATTCCAGATAAGCACTTCAGAATGATTCGATACTTTGGTTTTCTATCGAACCGACGTCGTGGTGAGATGCTCCCTAAGGTCTACGATGCCTTAGGTATCGCCCCTAAAGACTCACCAGAAATGCCCGGTTACGCCGCCATGCTGAAAGGGTATGTGAAGGTTGACCTGTTTGAGAGCATTCTTTGTCTTTAGGGCTGGAGAGGGGCTGTCAGAGCTGGTCCATCATGCTCTGATTCAATCCCAAATCAGGTCAATTTAGGTTTTTCATAGGATGAGTGTATCTGAAATAGCGAAAACAGAATGAAAGTGTTCAACAAACACCCGTGTTTAGATTGTAGAGCAGAAGTTAGGTCAGTCAGGGACTTATTCTGAGGTAGGTTATGCTGCGATCGTTGAACCGGCGACACCGTCGCCGGTTCTAAACCTGCAATGAACTTTAAAGCATTGTTTGAATTTTGGTACTCTCAGTAATGGTGTGCGAAATAAATTCATCGACGATACGGTTTTTGTTGTGTTTACGGAAATAGGCCGTTAAAGGTAATTGAATGTCGATTTGGTTGATTGGCCTGCATACGCAACTGTCATCTGCGATAAATTTAATGCACCGAGGGGCGATGGAGATACCTAACCCTGAAGAGATGGTCGTAACTAAGTGACGCATATTCATTGGGTTTCCAACGACATTGGGCGCAACCCCGTTTTCCTTGCAACACCGAATGATTCTCTCATAAACACCTAACCATTCATTGCGATGAAATAGATGAAGACTTTCATTTTGGAGATCTTCAATGTCGATGCATTTTTTAGCCGCGAGAGAATGATTTCGGGGTAGGAGTACAGTCAAGCTGTCTTCGTAGACAAGATAAGAAGAAAAATAACTTTCGTCTAAGTGATGGCTTTCACGACTGAAAACGATATCAACTTTATTGTCGACCATGGCCTCAATTTGCTCGGCAGGTGTCATTTCATACAGACGCAATTGGGCATTGGTGTACCTAGCGCGAAATCGGTTAATCAATTCCGGAAGGAAGAAAGAGCACGCTGTAGCAAGATATCCGACTTTAATTTCTTGATGTTCATCAGAATCTATCTGCTTGATTACGGACTTTACTCGTTGATCATTCTCGATGATGTGTAGGGCTTCTGGCAGTAATCGTTCCCCTGATGGGGTCAGATCAACCTGGTGGGTCGTACGATCAAACAGCTTTGTTTGCAGTTCATTTTCTAGATCAGAAATATGACGAGACACGGTCGGCTGTACCGTGTGAAGTTCTCTAGCGGCTGCTGTGAAGTTCTTTAAACGCGCAACTGTGACAAAAGTGGTGAGTGTTTTCAGATCCATCGAGTGCCTATTTTTTTTGTATTATTGTTATACATTAATGCTATTTCCAACTTTGTTTAAGTCCGTTTAGTTTAGTTTTGTTTATGGTGTAAGTCTCCGTTGTTTCTAAAACATGTCGATTAGAGCGTGTCGAACTGCATGAGATGTGCGTACTATCTCCCTACAAAACAGGAAACAAAAAAATGGACATTGATGTAATCATAGTTTTAGGGTACTTCGCCTTCCTTATCGGGTTGGGTTGGGTGTTTCGTTCAGCCGCAGCGAACACGAGCGAGTACTTTCGTGGTGGTGGTAAGATGCTTTGGTGGATGGTTGGTTCTAGTGCCTTCATGATGGCGCTGAGTGCCATGACATTCACAGGTCTGATGGGTAAAGCACTGACCAGTGGTATGTCAGTTGCGATTGTTTTTTTCGCTAACGCCCTTGGATATTTTGTCAACTACCTTTTCTTTGCGGCGAAAGCCCGCCAAATGCGTGTGATCAGCCCGATCCAAGGTATACGTTTACGTCTTGGGCGTGTCAATGAACAAGTCTTTACATGGGCTAACGTTCCCCTAAGTGTGCTGCAAGCTGCGATTTGGCTGAATGGTTTAGCCGTTTTCACTAGTGCCGTAATTGGCGTCCCTTTAGAACAGACCATCGTAGGGGCGGGACTGGTTGTTCTATTTATTTCTTTAGTTGGTGGCAGCTGGGCGGTTATCGCTTCTGACTTTATGCAGATGATAATCATCACCGTCATGACCTTTATTGCTGCGATGGTTGCTATCTGGAAATCAGGTGGTATTGGCAATTTACTTGAAGTGGGCTTACCGACACAACAACTCATCGGCGATGGCTACAGTTATTCATACCTATTTGTTGGTTGGTTTATCTGTATTTTTGTTAAGCAGTTTTTCAGTACCAACAACATGGTAGACTCTTATCGATTTATTGCATCAAAAGACACTAAGAATGCTCGTAAAGCAGCGCTGTTAGCATGTGGTTTGATGATCATTGGCCCTTTGATGTGGTTCCTACCTGCTTGGTTTGTCGCGGGAAATTATCCAGATACCAGCACTTGGGGACTTGAAGGTTTAGGCAGCAAAGTCGCAGACGCAACTTACTACATGTTCGTTAAGAACGAGATGCCAGTTGGCATGGTTGGGTTGATGCTGGCAGCCATGTTCGCCGCGACAATGTCATCAATGGATTCAGCACTAAACCGTAATGCAGGGATCATTTTAAAAAGCGTGTACGAACCTTATTTTTGTAAAGAGGTAACAGAAGCCAAATTAATGAATGCGAGCCGAGTGCTTACCGCTGCATTCGGAATTATCATTATCATTTCTGCCCTGTTCCTCACTTCTTTGAAGCAGTTTGGTCTTTTTGACCTGATGATGCTCGTTGGCACTTTGGTCGGATTCCCAGTCCTTATTCCATCTATTATGTGTTTCTTCATCAGAAAAACACCAGATTGGGCCGGATGGGGCACTATCTTAGTCGGTATGGTGGTGTCATCCATCATTGCGTTCTTCATCACACCAGAGATGATGCAAGGCATTCTTGGGCTCGACCAACCGTTATCTGCTCGTGAGTTTGCGGAAATGAAATCAGTGACGCTTGGCGTGGTTGGCCATATGTCAATTACTTTGCCCTTCTTTGTTCTCTCCCAGTTCTTCTATAAAGGGCATGCTCCTGAGCGAGAAGTTGAAGTTAATCGTTTCTTTAGCAATGTTGATACTGAAGTTGTGGTGGAAGAGAATGCTACGAGCATCGCAATGGACAACAAACAGCGCGATATGCTTGGGAAAATGCTGCTGATTGCGGCGGTGTTCCTCTCTATGTTGGTTTTTATTCCGAATCCAATGTGGGGGCGCATGTTGTTCATTATTGTTGCTCTGACCATCGGTGGTATTGGTGGTCTACTTCTACTTGCTTCAAAAAGAGCCAGCCGCTCAATAAATCCTATCTCTATAACAAATAATGTTTAATCAAAATGGGCTGAATTCATTCAGCCCAAGGAACTCACTATGTCAGTACAAGAAAAATTTGGTGGCGAACTCACCGATGAAGAGTTTCGTAAATTCACCTTATATATCAATCAAAGCAACAATAAACCGGACGATGAAACACGAGCTCAAATTCTTGGTTTCACGAATGAAAATGTGCGTATTGCGCCGGGCGCTATCGTTCGCATTGGGGACAATCAATTAGGTCCACGTAGCTATGTTGGTTTGTACAGCTACATCAACGGTGATGTCGTCATTGGTGAAGATGTCGCGATTGGTCCTCACGTTTCTATTGTTGCGGGTAACCATGTGTTTGACCCAATGACGAATTGTTTTAGTGGGCGCAGTTGTTGGGAGGAGGGGAGCGTGGTCATTCAAAGAGGCGTCTGGCTTACCTCTGGTGTCGTTATTACACCGGGAACGACGGTCGGTGAGTGCGCGCTTGTCTGTGCCAATTCCGTGGTCACATCAGATGTTCTCCCTTACGCGATAGTCGCTGGCACGCCAGCTAAACAAATTGGTCGGATTGACCCTGAGTCAGGCCAATATCACTGGTTTAATAAGGAGTAATTAATCCATGTTACCCCTAACAAGAAAGCATGACTTTCAGTTATTTACTTCACCAACAAAGAATACTGTGGTGGTAAATCCGCCCAGTTTTAACTGGCCTCATGAGCGTTATGAAGCGTTGTATTGTCTTGAGTTAGAGGCTGTAGACCATAAAAAATCATGGCATTGGGAGTGTATTCAGTCTCCGATGCAGCTGGACTTTTCCCTTGAACAGGGCAACTACCGTTGGCGAGTAAGGTGTGAGCAGAGTGGGGAATTATCTCTTTGGCACGAGTTCTCTATTGATGCGGAGACAGAGGAATATTTAGCCCCATCGGCGAAAGAGCTGTTTGCTTTATGTGAAGAGCATGATCAGTTCTTACTGTATTTCGACATTGATATCCCAACTATACAAAAATCGGTTTCAGAGTTTCGAGCGAAATTTGCTGCAAGTGTTGAAGACATTGATATTGAAGCGATCCAATACCCTAATCACTATCGCAGAGGGCAGGAAGAAGGGAAGCGTACAGCCATTGCAAATGTGCGTAACTGGATTGACCGTGATTTGATTGCCTTAACGTTACTCTATCGAGTTTGGGGTGACGATATTGCTGGTCATCAAGCTTGTCAGGTGTTATTGCGCCTTGCTGAGTGGAGCCCAGAGGGACCCGCTTCTTTGCTTCGCCCATGTACTTGGGGAGATGAGGTCGGTTTGTCTTTAGCAAGGAACTTATATCTCGCTTACCACTGGCTGTCGCCTTTATTGACAGGGGAAGAACGTGATTTTGTTCGTCCATTATTGGTTCGCTTAGCGTTTCAAATGGAAGAAAGGCTAGAACAAGACCAGTTTAAGCAGTTTCCCGGGCATTCTCATACATCAAGGCTTCCAGCTTACTTAGGTATTGCCGCCCTTACTTTGCATAAAGAGTTTGATATCACCACGTGTGAGCGTTGGTTGGACTACGCATTGACGATTTATCGAGGTGTTTTGCCATTTTATGGAGGCGAAGATGGAAGTTGGGTAGAAGGGCCTTTTTATTCGTCGTCTTATACCAAGTGGCATCATCCGTTCTTTTTGGCTGTGGAGCGTTTGAGTGGATTCTCTTTCTATAATCATCCGTTTTACAAAAACTATGTCAAATTTGCAATGGACTTTGTGGCGACTCAAGAACGTATTCACCCGTTTGGTGACGGCTTTTGGTGTCAACGAGAAGGCAAAGAGTGGCCCGGGTTCTTCGCTCAAAATCCACTACGTATTTACGCACAGCGCTACGGTGATCAGGCCGCCCGTCGTTTGGATAAAGTGCTAGAAGATGAAGTCCAGTCTTACAAATTGCATCTATTAGATGTTGTGCCAACCATGCCGCAGTTGAGCCATAGTGAGGTGACGGATGGCGTCGACGAGTATTCAAATGACTTAGCGCATATTTATTACTCATACGCTGGCCTGGGCAAGCTGTCGAAAAACAAGATGGCTCTGTATTACCGCGCGAGTCAGTTTGGCAACAGCTCACACCGTCATGGCGACCAAGGTAACTTTGCTTTCGTTGATCAGGGCCAAAATATCTTAACCCCAAGTGGCAGTTATGGTTATCGATTTGGTAGCCAACATCACAGCTTGTGGACTCGAACCACTCAAGCGCACAACTTGCCTTTGATTGCTGGAATGGGGCAAAAGCTGGATTGTCCTTCAGGTGTTGCTCAATTGATCAAACAGAAAAACGACGCGGATTTCAACTACGTTGTTCTTGATTTAACCGAGACTTACGTGGGCTGCAAACATTATTGGCGAACGCTTGTCCAAGTAGCAGATAAAGGTGTTGTGATTTTTGACGACATCGAGCTAACTGAAGCGAGAGAGCTCCAATGGCGTTTGCACACTCCGAGTGACGTCGAGCTTGGATCTGATAAGACTCGACTTCTACAAGGCAATCTTGAGTATTTCCTTCAGCTTACTGGAGAAGATATAGGGAGCCCAAGGTTCGTTCCAGAAATCAATGATTCTAGTGACTTTTATGGTGACGTTGAATCGGATGCCCAGAAGCAAATCAACCATCTAGAGTGGCAGCTACCAGCACGTTCGAACCACCGTGTACTGATGAATTGTGCAAAGGAGGTGAACTTGAGCTGTCATCTAAATGAAGAGGGGGCAGTTATCGAGTGGGACGGTGTGCTTCTTCATCTCGGAGTCAAAGAGCGTCGTCTTCAACCACAGTGATACACTAAACCCGTTGCAATGCTATCGCGGTGGATTTTCAACATAACAATAAAGAGAAACAACAATGAATATTACTTCTAAAACCCTACTGGCTTTGACCATTTCGGCTATCTCTTCTCATGCGATGGCGCAACTTGATCCAAGCAAAGCACCGTCTGAAAATTTTGATTTGTCCAAATGGAAAATAGTTATTCCGATGGAAGACACAAAACCTGAGCGTAAAGGTAAAGTGATGGAAATCTCCAAAGCTGAGTTGAATGAAGACTACCAACATGCACCGTGGTTTTATACCGACAAAGAAAGCGGCGCAATGGTGTTTGCGGCTCCGAATAAAGCGATGACAACACCGAATTCGAGTAATGCTCGCTCTGAGCTTCATGCTTTAATCTCAGATAATACATCGATTGGCCCTTATGAACCTGCGAACAATTTTGTCCTTGCATCACATCCTGATGCTGATAAGTTTGGTGCCATTGGTGGAAAAATGAATGCGACTCTTGCTGTCGACCATGTAAGCCAAAGTGGTGACCATCGTCATAATGACTCTTTCTCTGTTGTTATTGGACAGATTCATGCAGGGACGAATGAACCCCTTAAAATTTTCTACCGTAAGTTGCCTGATCAAAACTATGGTTCGGTATATTGGAATTATGAAAATAACGCATTAGGCGATGATTACCACCGTCGTTTGGATATTTCTCACAATGTTTTTGGCAAGGCTAAAATTCGATTTGGTGAGCCAGAACCCACAGATGGTATCAAACTCGGGGAGAAGTTCTCCTACGAGATTCAAGTTGATGGTAATGTTATGTATCTCGAGTTCACGAAAAACTTGGAGAGCAAAATACCTATCACTCGTTCTTTTGCGATTGATTTAGCGAAGGGGCACTACCTTGGTAATAAGTACGATGCTGGATATAAAAATGAATGGTTCTTCTTTAAAGCTGGTGCATACAATCAATGTAGTACGGGTGTAGTGCGTTGTAAAAATGAAGGTATTGAGGCTGGAGATTATACTCAGGTTAGTTTCTACCAACTCGATATCAAACACTAAGATTTTCATTTGACAACGAAGTTAGCATGGCATTAAAGGTGTTTAACAGTTTCTTGGAATTACTTAATATCCTGAAGCTACCTAGTTGATATTTGTCCGATGCCAATTAATGCAAAACCCTGAACTTAAGCGTGTAGTATTGGCCTTGCTCTTTTCTACTTTGTGAGTATCAGAATTAGCTTTATCTATAAGTAGTCCAAATAGAATGGTTAATAATATAAGTAAACGGTAAGTGTATTGTAAGCGTCTGCGAAACGACTCATTGACTTTATAATATCAACACAGATACCGCCAACTAAGGCGGTATCTGTGTAGTGGTCAAGTAAAATTGGCCACGGTTTTATAAGTTTGCCAGTAGAGCCGTTCCGACTCATTTGGTGTAAGACCGCCTGATCCGCACCATCAGTTTTGGACACTGCGTTAAGTGAGTACAATCACTAACGAGGTGGACAATGACAACCAAGACAACACGAATCAAACATGCTCCCGAATTTAAAATCGAAGCACTTAAGTTGGCTGAGAAAGTCGGTGTCGCTGCTGCTGCACGACAACTATCGTTATATGAATCTCAAATCTATGGGTGGCAGTCAAGCCGTTAAAAAAGACATGAAAATGCCAAACTCAAACGATTACTGGCTGAGCAAGCTGAAGAGCTAGATATCGTAAAAAAGGCCGCCATCTACTTCGTATATGGAATCCACGGGTTTTACAAGATAAGAATGTGCAATGGATAAGATGTGGTCGTATATTCGGTTTCTCATTGAAGGATCTACCTTCTAACCTTTGATGCATGCGCACCTACTGCCCTTGCCGCGAAAAAAGCTTTTTATAGCATTGCGAAGTAGTCAAGGTCTCAGTAAGCTAGTCTAACCATTGAACATCATTATTTGTAATCTGTTAATTCATATTGCTAGCAAAATAATGTCTTTGACTGATATTTTGTTTCATAGCGAAGCATTGCCCAAGCTGTTCTGACAGCTTTGTTTGCTAATGCGATACAAGCTCTTTTGAAACCGACCCTATTGACTAACTTGATAAGCCACGCCTGTTTCTGGTTTGTAGGTGAGTCAGACAGCCGATATATGTATGCCATAGCACTGCGTTACACCATGCTTGCGGTACATGTGAGACTTTAAATGTAGAGCTTTGTTATACGCAAAACGAACAGCACCAAACTTGAGTTATTAAAAACTCAGCTTGTTCTTGTGTTGGGTAAATGCGTACTTTAGTTGCTCTTAACATTTTCAGTGCTCAAGTGTATAGTGCCCGTATTGTATGGCTGAGTAGTGTTGAATCGCTCAAGAAAGGTGAGTTGGTGAAGCCACTGGAGTTTTTGACGGTGGTGATAACTCGCTGACAGAACCACAGAAATCTCATTTCGCCAAGTGGATGCATGTTGGGTTTTAATGCCACATTGTCATCATGCAGCATAGCTGCATGATGATTTCCCCGTGTCGTGAATGGTCTCTCTTGGGGAATATATCAATAACTTATCAACGCTCAATAAATCGTCGTTTCTCTTTGAGTACAATATTCTTAATTGTAATGGATTAGGAAAAATGTGTGTTAAAAGTGGATGAATGGGTGTGTGAAAAAGGCGACGAAGAAGATTATATCGTCGAACGTTTTGAAATTCGGGTTAAAGGTAAAAAACCGCTCGTTTTGAATGAACCCACTTTCTCTCAAATCGTGTTTGTGACGCAGCAATATGTGAATTTGTCTTTGCCTTTAACAAAACAAATCGTCAAAGAGTGTTTTAGGCTCTGTTGAACCATTAACTCTTAAAGACCATTGTGCATTAGTTAATTATCTGGAAGCCTCAATAGCTTCTCAATGAATTGAAACCTTCGGTCGGTTCATTCCCGCGATAACTTATGCCACTCATATCGAGCCAGCTCGATGTGGCATTAAGTTCCTGCGAACAATCACCCAACGCGTGGCGTGATACGCTTGTCTAACACCTTTACCTTTGGTGAAACGCTTCGTTACCTTCGTTCAAATTCATCACCAAGCCTTACTGTTAATGCCTCGCTCTGTTTTCTTCTTGTTCACACTTTTCAAGCTAGGTCAAAAATAAGGACCTTACAACTCACCACTCGCACGCTCGCTAGGCAAGTGGTAATAACCTGATTTTCAACCTTGAGCTTACGTGTAAACATGATGAAAAAAACACCGCTTTAAGGTATTATCTAATAAGGAAACGATAATGAAGAATCATATGAACCAAGATAACAATAACGATATCACTCAAAAAGACTTGCTCAAACTGTTGTTTGACCAAGCTCAACATAACGCCACGCGTGAAGAACTCATGGCGTTAGAAAACCGTACTAATCAACGCTTTGATAAAGTCGATGAACGTATTGAAAAGTTAGAAGAGAAGGTCGATGAGCGCTTTGAAAAGTTAGAAGCTAAATTCGACAAAAAGTTTGACCGTATGAACTGGTTGCTTGTCACTACTCTTGTCGGTGTTATTGCTAGCCTTGCTATCCAAGTTATTAAATAAGTTATTATCCCTGCCTTTTTTCAAGGTGGGGATTTTTTTTGCTAAATCCTCATTTTGAACCTTTGAACCTTTGAACCTTTGAACCTTTGAACCTTTGAACCTTTGAACCTTTAGGCGTTCTCCCTTCGGTCGGCTCATTCCGTCGTTTCACTCCTCCCGCGATAACTT
>NZ_JBFSTZ010000045.1:0-16843 GCF_041467155.1 Vibrio sp. 10N.247.310.23
GCACATAAGAAAACAAGCCCTTACTCGACCTTAATTAAAGTCAGTGAAAGGCAATTAGGAGGCACGACGAAGCGCAGCTACGTAGTAGCGGAGGCGTTCAGGATTGCAGCGATATCCTTTTAACTAGGGCTGTAGAGAGGCACATTCTGGGGCGGCACGCAGTGACTCACCAGGGTGATGTCACTCTTAGGCCATAGATGAAAGATACAAGCAAAAAGCCTTGCCCGAAGGGTAACCCCAAAGCAAGGCTCAATTGTTCTAGGTGGAGGCTAACTCATCGACCTTAATCAACTGTTATAATTAACCTATGCCATAACGAACATTATTTGGTAGAGCACACGTGCTTGTCCAATTTTGCATGCAAAAGTCACAATGCGAAATTGAAAGTCACTCTCCACGCGTCCAATGAGCTTTGAGTTAGGCCTAACAGAAATATTCTCATATTTTCTAAATTAATCATGAGCAATTTTGCATGCAAAATCGAGTGTCGATTTAACGCCCTTTGAGTTTGATAGAAAAGAACGTTAAAAGAAGTAAGGAAGGGATACCGATCAAATCAATCTTGAACAATCTTAAATTCAGATCGTTTAACTTTTGCATCAATGGCCCGATTATATTTTTCAAGACGCTCTATTTGCCCCTTGTATCTTTCATCGACTGTACCTACAAAAGCCGCATCGAGCTTTGAAGTCAGATCAGCTAGTCTCGCTTCAGGTTCATTTATTAACTCTCCAGAATACGTCCAGGCACCGAGAACCCAAGTAATCACACGTTCTTCTAGCTCTCGTTTAAGAGTATCAACATTGTAATCTCTCATTCGTCGAAAATGCTCTTCATCAGGAGTTACCACACCACTGGAATCCTCAACATCTAAATCGTTGAAACTAAGCGTGTAACCAGTTCGTAGGTCATTCAACATACATAATAGGTAGAAGTGATTTCTAGAAAAAGTCGTGAGCGGATACGAGCCTGAGCCTTTAATGTATGCAATAGAAAGCTTCTTAGCTAAAGCCTGTCTAGCGTCTTTAGCTCGTTTTCTTTGTTGCTCATCTCTAAGTCGTTTCTCTTTAAGGTGAGTGAACTTATGTTTGACACTATCCAAGGCTTCTCTAGCTTTTTCGATAGCTTCAATTTCTTCATCACTAAACAGCGACTTAGTATTTCGGTCTCCTAAAAGCTCCTTGGCTAAACCATTACTTAAACGCGTGATAGCGGTTTGCTTTTTCTTGGCCTTATCTGAATCCCAATACTTAAATAGTTCTTCGTTCATAACTTAACTCCTAGAATATTTAATCAACCGAAAACACTTAACCCTTTGTCGGATATACGCCAATATATTTTGGCCGTGTTTCTTTGGTAGCTATCACCAATAACGACTTGGCCATCTTTATCTAACACTCGTCGCTCAATAAAACCCGCATCGAGTAGGAGATAGAGAACCTTATGAGAGTTACTAAGACTCGGCACATCGAGTAGCTGCTCTTTCAGTGAATTAGCCTCATAGAAAAAGGTTTCATCATCTAATTTCAATCGTTCGACCTTGTCATTATCCAAGTTGTGATAACAAAGGTTCATGATCGTTAAAAGCTGAAAACAAAGTGATTGTCTAGGTAATTGAGAAAGCTCATGTAAGTGCTTAATTCTTTGTTCATATGAAAAAATCATGACGGATTCTCTTGTTTGTTTTTTTGTGTCATTGACTGCATTGACGCGACCAATCTTCGCTCATTGATTCTTGGTCTGTGAGAAGTTTGGATTTAGTCTTCTCAAATAGCATACGCGCGCCAAGTTCTCAGTCTCACGTTGTTCTTCTACATTATTTAAAAACGCCGCAACTAACGTTCAGTTATTCGTATTCGCCAGAGTTCTCATTTTGTGCTTGCTTTGCAAGTTCTAGCCACTCGCCTAATAACACTTTCCAACTTTCATTGATTGGGTAGTCATTCAAGAGAAGAAAGCGAGCTGTAATAGCTTTTTCAATATCAGTATTTGGCAACCAATCAAGCTCAATCAACAAGTCAAAGGAAGCTCTACAAGCCCATTGAGGAGCGCGACTTTCAATAACCCAAGATTTTATTACTTCACCTGGAGGGGGGGACCTATGAGCAACATAGGACCGATCGACGGCTCTAGTCGTTATTTGTTCAATGGCTTGAGTAGCACTGCCTTCAAAATGTAATGAGTACAACTTAATTAGGCTGGCTCGATGAGTATTCACTACTTGAGCCAACTTTTTTTTATTAGTGGACATGTTCTATCGAGTGATACCCAATCACTACAATATCTCTGGCTGGTACTGTCAATTTCCCTGGACTAGAATCGAGTACAATAACTATTTGGCCACTTTCGGCTTGGCCATTGAGATCAATGAAGCCTTGCTCACCTTCAAACGATATTCTTATTCCATTATTTTGTGGGGTAGGGGTAACTCCTAGTACTTTAGTTTGAGTGACTTCATTTAAAGGCTCTTCATTAGTTACTTCTTGATGCTCAGGGGAAGGTTGTTCTTCATCTGCTTGTTTTGATTTAGCCTCTTTCTTAGAAGCCTTTAGGTTTTTTACAAGCTCTTTAGCTTCTTTACGTGAGACAGGAGATTTAAGAAGTTTCTTTGTTTCTGCCTCACTGAGTTCTCCTGCAATACGTAGAGAGTTGACCGTATCAACATCACGGATAATGCCATTGTGATAAGCAAGCTCAATATAAGGAGGGCATTGAGCCGCCTTTCGAAAAGCGCTAATACGAGACTCAGATAAGCTCACAACATTGGCTAGATCTTTGTTCTCAACAATCCCTTGCTCTTCCATTAGCAGCTCTAAAGCGCGGCCCGTTTCAAAAGGAGTAAGGTCGTTTCTATGAAGGTTTTCTGATAGTTGCGCTAACACGGTTCCCGCGTCACGCACCAAACATTCTACGTGAGTGATTTTGTCACTCAGGTTTGCCGCTCTCCAACGACACTCACCCACTTGTATTTTGTAGCCACGAATATCTTTGTGAGTCACAACGATGGGTTGAATCTGGCCGATATCGTCCATGTTTTTAGACAGTTCGGAAATGTACTCTTCATCAAAGAATTTGCGTACCTGTTCAGATGAATAGATGTCCTCTTTAGGGATAAGAACAACACTCTCACCAGGTTTTACCTCGTTGATTTCTTCATCGAGCAACGATTTAGACTTATTGCTCATTAAAGATTTAAAGTCTTTCTTACCACTCATGACAACGCCTCCGCTTTCAATTCAAACTCTTGCATCAAAGCATCGATGTTGATGTATTCAGCTTTTTTCGCGTCATACTCAATAATGCTTTGCTTGAACGCTGAGGCTTCTGAAACTCTAGTTGTATGGATCACCTGAGTCTTGAATACCAGGTCGCCATAATCCTCAGACAACTTGGTAGCGAAATAATCTTGCAATTGAGTTGGGACTTTTTTCACCATGTTTAGGTACATACCTAATACAGATACATCCAAACCATAAGTGCTTTTGATACGCGCTACAGATTTAAGGATCTTCGATACACCTTGAAAACTGTCTTCTTCTGCTGTGGTAGGAATCAATAAACCATCACACGCGATAAGGGCCGAGTATTGCAGGTTTCCAACAGAAGGGGCGGTGTCGATAAATACGTAGTCGTATTGTTCAGACAATTTATTGATGTTGTCAGCAAAGAAGCCAATTTCATCATTTGTACAGTTGTTAAGACTGCTGATGTTGAAAGTAGCACCAAAGATATGAAGATTAGAATTGAGCTCGACAGGCTTACCATAGAACTCTTCATCGAAGAATGAAATGACATTCGCCTCACCGACTTTTCGAGTGATAGAGGCGGGTTTCGCTTTACTCTCATCATCTTGGTCAAAATACTTATCCGTCAAATTACATTGCGGGTCCATATCTACAACCAACACTTTTTTATTGCGCACATGAGAAAAGTAGTAAGCTAAATTCACAACAGAAGTCGTTTTACCGACTCCACCTTTTTCATTACCGATTGCGACGATTTTACCCATTGTATTACTCCTTTGAGACTGGCGTTAACGCCTGATTACAAGGTTAATACTACGGACAAGTCATTAAAAAGTCAATAAGAAAAAACAAGATTTTGCATGCAAAATTGATCGGTCATAATTTATACACAATTTCAGGGGGTAACTACCGAATAACTTATGAGATCTTTTATCAAATTCCAATTATCGTGATACGCCTCTCTAAGATGTTAACGCTACTTTTCTGATAAACTAAGGCTTCAGTTATCTAGATAGAATAAACTCATGAGTCGGAACCTTAAACACTATCAAGCCCTTGATGAACTTGTAACAAATTCACTTCTCGGACTGTATTGCACGATGAGTCAGCAAGGCGGATTTTGGACAACTAAAAGAAGAAACGAGCTGTTAGTAAAGTTCATCAAACCAAAAGTAAAGCGCCCTCAGTTTTCGACATGTAAAAATGAACTAAAGACAATGCTCAGTATTGGCCGCAGTGGAACAGGTAACCTTGAAGAAAAGCTATGGGATATCAATCGACTGAATCTCGAGTATCAAGCCAAATTTTCACAGGCTGACGAACTCTATATCATGTTAACGGAGTTATTTGAGCAGTATCAATTCCCATCGATGCTGGAAGATATAGAAAAAGAGATTGAACGAGACACTCTCTACATGAAAGAAAAAAGCGTAGAGCAAGGATTTGATGAAGACAGCAATCAAATAAAGCCATTGGCCATGACAGTGAAAACCCATCGGTTGAAATTATTAATTAAAGCACTGCAAGCCAAAGGGATTTATCGCGTTGAAATTGTTAGTGAAGATAAAGACGAAGTCATTCACCTTTTACTGCATCGTGAGAGGTAAGGGGACACTACTAAGGAGAGTGATTACTTCTATAAACATTTTGCTCTTAGTTAATATGCTCACGAAAACAAGCACATCTAGTAAGAGCAGGGGGGCTCTAGTCTATTTTTTTAACAATAAGAATAGATACAGTAGGGTGGTGCTCTACAACTTTTATAACACCTCCACTGCTCCCATTTTCATGATCCCAATAGACTGTATCGCCTTTGCCTACTGGATTAGCAAAATACGCAATAGTCCCTTCTGAACGCTCTACATCTTCACTATCTTGGCTAACTATTATGAAATACTTAAATTTGTCAGTCATTTTTGTTTTCGCTCTCGTTAAATGTTCCAAAAACAGTGATTAAAGCATCAACAAACTCACCCGCTTTAACTTCACCAAGAAAACACGGTTTGAAGGAATCTGTAACCATATATTTTTTCTTAGCAGGAACGTAGATCATCGAATCTGGATTAGCCGCTAAATAGTATTGAAAGACCTTACTCACATTTTGACGGCCTAAGCCCAAATGACGGTAAATATCTTTACTGGTAACGTGACCATTGAGCATTAGCTTTGCATCAATCAGTTTTAATACAGCATCATCAAGTAATGGACGTGACACGATTTTTCCTCGTTAAATAATCTCAAAATCAATTCTACATTGGAACGATGTCGTAATGAGTCCATATCTTAGATTGTTCTATTTTTTCAATCGATTGTTCAATGCGATTTCTTAATAAATGTTTATCATCCAATTCATCCGAGTAAGCTTTCAAGGCATGCACTACATTAGGATATTGAGTGCGTAACGAACCACTGGCTTGAAGTGCATAAAGATGAGGGTGATCCAATCGTGGATGAAACTCAAATTTAACGTTATAACCAGCCATCTTTAACCGATGTCGTATGGTTCCAGAACGCAGAGTCCTAATTTTTATCTTTGAAAAAATCAGTTCCGCTTCCTTACGATTTTTTGCCTCGAAAATATCGTGTACAACTACTTCGTTTAAACCAAAGTCTAAATAGTCATCGCTATAAATAACTTGATCACAAATAAAAAATAGTTTTGCCAAGTGCTCTAACCTTTACTTTCTAAACTATCGGCAATTTCGCGGAGTTGCCTGACCCATTCTGCTTTAGAGCCGCTTTTAAATAACACTCCGTCAAAGCATTGCTTCAACGAAAAACAAGAAAGTGGGAGCTCTGGCGATAGGGACACCATTAAAACATCGGCCTGGTAATCATCAATCATAACCGTAGGCTTAATTAGACACGTTAATCCCTTCGGATTAATTTCACTGTTCATAACAAATTATCCCTCGCTAATTAGACTTGCCGCTGGCTGTTACTGTACCACGCGACCATTGAATAAATGTGGTCGAACTAATTTTCCATTCTCTTATTTTTCGCATACTTTCTCTATTAGCAGCGTCTTAATGTTTTATCGTGATACTTCATTGTTGCCGCCCCTATAGACAATGTGCTAACAACAAAGAAAGCAAACCAACGATAATTTAGATATTTAGTTACGGCTGACAATGCATCCGTTGGTACTGGTGATGTCCACGTAATAATGAAACTAATAACGCTACTTAACATAAGAGCAACGGTAATAATTATTCCAGTCTTAACTTTCCAATCAAAAAATTCAAAAATCATGTTCTCCATTCCCTACGATATGAGATCAATTTAACGTCATGACAAATACTATACATACTGATGTATAGAAAGCAAACGACTTGACTTAAATAACGTCATGACAGAAAATAAAAATCATGAAAATTCAAAACGGCAAAAGAGGGCGACCTAAACAGGACGTAACTCTTGATAAAAAACAAGAAATTCGATGTACAGAGAATGATAAAGCGCTGTGGAAACTTGCAGCCCAAGATCACGAGTCGGTTAGTGAATGGGCTAGAGAAATCCTTACGCGAAGCGCTAAGAGGAAGGTTAAGGACAGTTAATGACTTGGAAAGGTTTCACTATTGAAGGCGACTTTTATGACTTAACCCATCTACAAAGTACCTCTCATGACATCGAGGTTGATGGTAACTCAGTAAAACTACATGTTAGTTACGCCAATCACTGCTTTACTGATGAGAAAGAAAATGGGCCAATACTTTTTAGGCAGGAAGGGCGATACTGGTGTCATGAGAGATACCAATGCAGCATAGAACTTCCGGATCTCATCAAAAATAAGCTTATCGATAACTATGCTGTGCCTTACATGACCAAGAAAGGCGAATCCTATCATTACATGGAAGCATTTGATTACGCTATCTTCTTTAGTATTTCTAAACCAAATGGCACTACCAATGAATTGAAACTTAGAGTCAATTCAGCTTATGAGGTGGACGACTGGGGTAAAGGAACTCTACCGAAGGGTAAAGCCAAGCGTGTTAGCTGGATACTTTCACAACGACTTCAGGGAAAGTCGGTGCTTAAAAGAAAGTAGTAGATATGAAAAAAGCACCCTAAAGGTGCTTTTAACAAATAAAAAATCTGGTCTGGTCTTTATCTTGGATTATCCTGTTCACTGACTAGGGGAATCGCTTCCGACACCAACACCCTCAAAGAGAGTTCCAGTATGTGTTGACACCCCTAATATTACGCAATAGCGTATCAATTACCAATAGATTTTACCTATCAAAAAATCAAATCCCCCCCCATATTCCTATCTAAAAAGCCATATCAGCAATTGTTAGTATACTCACAGTATTTGTATCTGGGGTTTTGTGCCCATTTCAGAGAAAAGTCCAATGTGAGTCGCCAGCTCTTTATTTATAAGGGCTGAATGCTGGGGTATGTTTCTTGGGCCATCTCTTATAGCGTCAATGCTGTTTGGTAATTAAGATACGACAGAATCGCTCGGTGATCACTCTTGAAACCAATCATCTGAAACACGTTTTTGGACACAAACGTTTTAGGTGTACTGCTCTATACCATTCCCTCAGATTAGAAAAAGTATTTTGAATACCTTAAACGTTAGGCATATTTTTCCAACGCATTATGTATTGTCTGATAGTTCTCTACTTTAAACTTTCCTGAATACTCCAAGCCACACTGATCGGCTATGTATTTTAGAGTTTCATAATGTTTAGGAATTGCTCTGTAGTACCCATCTCTCACCTTAGGCAAGTGAGTATGCTTAAAAGACTCATGTGCAAGAATGCCCGATAAAACAGCAGAAGCTGCATTATTAAGAGCTTGGAAGTAAGTCACACCAGCGCTTTCTACTTCAAGAAATTCACTTAATGTTCGCCTCTCGGCATCAATGAATTTACCCAGTGCTTTTTGGTACTCCTGAAATGCGGCAGTAATATCAGAGTCCAGTTGATTTGAAATTTCTAATGTCTTTGTTTGCTTATCAAAACGCTCTTTTTTGGACATAGTCAACCGAGAAGCGGCAAAGCCCAAAATGAATGTGATGATCGGTACAATTATCTTTAGAGTGGTATCATCCATTGTTTTTTGTCTCTTCATCCACTTTGGCTTTTGCCATAGCTAATAGTGCTTCGATTGTATCTGTTTGAGACTTACGGATAATACGAGGGTCAACGTCAAAAGCCTCCAAAGCACCTTTACAAGATGCTGCTTCCAATGACTCACCATCAGACATGTGGGCTTCAGTACGTTTAACCCAATTCTGAATGTCACTTATTTGAGGGTGAGTAACTAGCGAATACTTAATATAAAGTTGATGTTCGAGGCTATTTGCCCTATCAATTAGTTCTTGAATATTCAATATTTTCTCCTTATGCCTAACGCCCTGTTAAGGGGTGAGCAACGCATTACCGAAGCCGCCGCATACCACCTTAATCACTAAAACCAATGCATAGTGAAGATGCCACGCGTTGCGAATCCCTCTTGAACAGTTTGTTAGTTTTATTTGCTTAAGTTAGCCTCAATGCTAAGCAGCTCAAATTCTGCTCTTGATTGATGATATTTCTGCCAACTTTCTGTAACTACATGACTAGCAAGCTTTCCCCGCTGATCGGAATCACTATACTCTGGGTCAACTAATTCAACTGACTCGTAAGTAAGACTATTTTCAGCAAGAAAGTCCGTCAGCATGTCATCAAATGACATTGAAACATAAGAAACATGGCTATTGTCGAATGTCAGATTAACACCTAGTTTTGGACATACAGCCCCATTCAAAATAGCTTCGTTTTTGAATGCCATGACAGTGCTTTTGACAGCTCTTCGAAAAGCGTAAGAAACAACCATTTTCTTTGTATATGGCTTAACGCAATGTCTCCAGCTAATTACGACTCTAGAATCATCTTTTCGGATTATGAACAGACATCTATTTCGGTGGAAATCTAACCCAACTTCAATATCTTTAATGCCACAACCAACCTTTTCATCATACTCACTATGCAATGTAAACAAAGCTTCAAAAAAAGCTTTATCATCCAAAGCCATTATTGTTCCGGGACTGTATGAATTAATACGACGACGAGCATCCTCTTCGCATGCCTTTCGAGTGCCAAATTTAAATTGACCAAATGAAATCGGTTTTGCCACAACTGCCTCCTATAAAACTAACGCCCTGCTAATAGGTTAACAAACATAACCACTTAGCCAAAATTTACTACCGTAAACACCAAGGCTGAACAAACCAAAATTGCCGAACGTTTGTTAATCCTGTTGAGCAGTTTGTTAGCCGACCGTTGCCCAGCGGAAATACGGACGTTGACCATCCATTCGTTCAACCTCCGCGCCCAGCCTTTTATAGAACTGATGGCCTCTTATGTTATGTGGGCTAGCTGTCCATGACATGTAGGGTACTGATGACTTTTCAGCCTCGGCTTTCAAAGCTCGCATAAGTTCACTGCCATATCCATTTGATCGCTGTGTACTAAGAACTAAAAGATCATCAAGCCAAATAGAAGGCTCACCACTAAAAGATGAATAACGATAGTGAAACAGCGCGAAACCCTGAACCTCACCACCAAGTTCCAATAGCAAAGCATGAGCAAATGGATGCTCACCAAATAAGGTACGTTCAATTTTTTCTGCTGTCGTAGATATCTCGCCGTCAAAACCTTTCATACTTCGGTCAAATTCAGCTTTTTGTGCAATTAGTTTTAGCAACTTGCTTGAGTCTGCTTTGGACGCTTTCCTTACGTTCACTTTGTTCTCCATAACTCAAAATTTTGGTGGTAGGCTAACGCCGCATTAAGGTGTGAGCAACGCAACCACGAAACTTAACCATGCCGCCGTAAACACAAAACCCAACGATGGAATGAAAAATGCCATGCGTTGGGAATCACTCTTAAATGCTTTGTATGGATAATAAGCACTCCAATCGGGTAATGTGAGACCCAGGCTTTAGCTGCAACTAAAGCTTTCTATGTAGTAGTTCGTTTAAACGCTGGCTCCTCTATCGAGAGACCGATAACAAACATGAATGCTACATAGGACTTCAAGCATAAACCTCGAATAGTCGACTGGGTCTCGAACCCGCATTACGCAAGCATGAGTTAGCTTATTATGAATACCAAAATCAATCAAAGCATCAACGTTGGAGTTGATACCGGCAAAACACAATTAGACATCCACATCAGGCCACTAGACCTATTTTTCTCAGTAGAGAACAATGATAAAGGCATCAAAAAAGCACTCAAAACGATTAAGAGTCACAGTCCTGAACGAATCGTTATTGAAGCAACAGGCCGATTAGAAATGCCTTTTGTTCTTGCATGTGCAGAGGCTCAATTACCTATTGTCAGAGCAAACCCTGTCCACATAAAACGGTTCGCTGGTGCTATTGGCCGCAGAGCCAAAAATGATCGTTTAGATGCAGAATTGATTGCTCACTATGGAGAAGCAATCAAACCAGCTCTTACTGTCATAAAGCCAAAAAACATACGCCTAATGAGTGACTTAGTCATTCGCCGAAACCAGTTGTTATCCATGCAAACCATGGAAAAGAACCGAATCCAGATACTTCCCGCTTCTCTCCATCCGACTATCAAACCGATGCTAACCACGATAAAAAATCAAATCACCAAGTTAGAAGAAAAGCTCGTTAAACTCATTGAAGATAGCCCTGAATATCAGGCTAAAAACACAATATTGCAGAGCGTCCCTGGAATAGGAAACATTGCCGCTGCATCAATAATTAGCAACGTACCAGAACTTGGCTACATCACAAATAAACAAGCGGCATCACTAATTGGTGTCGCTCCAATAACACGCGAAAGTGGGCGCTACAAAGGTAAGCGCGTGATCCAAGGCGGTCGAGCGCAAGTACGCACAGTGTTATATATGGCAATGATGTCAGCCATGCAATGTAACCCCGTATTCAAAGCAACT
Source organism: Vibrio sp. 10N.247.310.23 (assembly GCF_041467155.1). Taxonomy (NCBI): domain Bacteria; kingdom Pseudomonadati; phylum Pseudomonadota; class Gammaproteobacteria; order Vibrionales; family Vibrionaceae; genus Vibrio; species Vibrio sp. 10N.247.310.23. Next base: position 11,163 of record NZ_JBFSTZ010000045.1, read on the forward strand.
TATGCTCGACTTGTAGCTGCCGGAAAGCCTAAGAAAGTCGCAATAATCGCGTGTGTTCGAAAGATGGTTGTGACTCTTAACTCTATGCTGAGAGATGGCGCCATGTGGGATGAAAACGCTGCCAAAAATTAATCATTGACGCCATAGTCGTTTGTTATGTTTATCTAGTTTGCTCGTACTCTAAGATAGTTTCAGCTCGAAGAGTATGGTCAGAAATGTGCTTTTCCCAATAGTCATTCAGCTCAGCATCACCTAATTGATTTTCCACATGTTGACGCAAGGCTTCTTCAAACGACGTTATATCTATGTTCGCCCCAAGATCTTTTACAATATTGCGCATTGCCCTATAGAAACGTTCTTGATCACATGGGTGAGGGGTATGCCAAGTCTCGACACCTGCCCAACCTTCTAATATCTCGTACAATTTGTCGCTCATAGTATTCTCCAAATGAAGGAATTAAGTATGCAACACACATTATATAGACAAACCGAAATCCGTTAAAATCATATAGACCTAAATGAGAAACATAACATTTTAATATCGTGCCAGCACGAATTTATGTATTCAGCATATCTCAAGAACCCTATCTAACCAACTGAAAATTATGCATATAATTAGTTTGAATCTAATTTCTAGTTGAAAACCGTGCAAGCACATATTGCTTCCAATTCAAGGCATGTTATCAATCAAAACTTCCCTTTAGTTCTCAATTATTCAATAGCTTAGAAATAGTTGAACAATATGTTCGTGCGTGAGTGTTATTGAAGGTTAGTCTGTTGTGGATTAGAACATTTAGCTACATTGTTGGAGATCTAGGCATGAGGAAAAGTAAGTCAAGTTACAGGGTTTCAAACTGAGTTCAATCCCTTTCTGGCTCACTTTGGGGCAAAAACGTGTTTCAGATGATTGGGTTAAAGGTGATGATTGGGTTAAAGGTTCATGCTGGCTGCTATATGCTTGCATGTAGAGTCAGTATGAAGCCGACAGAGCAAAGCGGCGTCAGCTGGTTCTGTCACAAATCTAGTTAGGTTCGCGATTCTAAAGAGAGATATTTTTTTCCTAGAACCTTATAAACTGTAGTCCTACTGCACTCTAACTCTTTACTGATCGCATGCTTGTTCATTCCTTGATCTGCAAGCTCTTGAATACGCGTATGAAGCGTCTTATTAGGAAATCGTCCAAGATGCCTCCCTTCAGAGCGAGCACGCTCTCTACCTTCATTACAACGCTGTAATATTCGTTTTCTTTCCATTTCAGCAAACGCTGATATGGTCGTGTAAATAACTCTACCTACATCGCTATTGATATCTAAATCCCCCAAGTCATGAAACACCAAACCCGCTTTCTTTTGCGCTAGTTGATCGGCAATTTGCAAAGCATCGATGGTATTTCGAGCAATGCGGTCGACTTTGGTAACATGAATAACATCTCCCTCCCTTGCAAAATCCAGCAACAGGTTAAGCTGTTCTCTATCAGAGGATTTACCGCTCGCTTGCTCTTGGTAAATTTTTTCACAACCAAGACGTTTAAGTTGTTCAAGTTGAACATCGAGCGTTTGGTCTTGGGTGCTAACACGAGCATAACCAATTTTCATAAAATGGCCTAAAAGTGAACTTAAAGATAGTGATACACAAGTGTACATGTTCACTTTAAATTATAAAGACTAACTGAACAGTTATTCGATGATTGTGAGTAATGTCCATAAAGTTACACCTTTATGGACACAGCGCGAGATTAAACCCAATAGAAGAATCATACAAATTGGTTAAATCGTTCGATTCGTTTATAATGAGCGAAAAGGGGAATATTATGCAATCACTTACTGCGAATACAGCTAAAACCAAATTTGGCGACTTACTGATGAAAGTTCAACGTGAACCTATACAAATTAATAAGAATGGTTCACCCGTTGCGGTGATGATGTCTTGTGAAGAATATGAACAACTTGAAGCACTGAAATTGATGGTGGTGAAATCACGCTTCGAACAAGCAGAAGCCGATGCTCTATCAGATAAACTAGTCGACGGTGACGATTTCATGAATGCACTTAACCAAGGAAAGTTTGATTAATGACGCACTATAAGCTTTCTTCTTCAGCGCAATCTGATCTGATTGAGATTCGTCGCTATACATTAGAGCGATGGGGGCAAGCACAATGGAGTACTTACTTTTCAGAACTAAAGCAATCAATGGAATTACTGGCGAACAACAAGTTGCTCGGCATAGAGGTTTCTGAGGTGGGCCAAAACTACTTCCGTTTTCCTTTAAAGCGCCATGTGATTTATTATATCCAGAAACAAGATCACATAATTATTGCTGCCGTTCTTGGTAAGCAAATGTCTCCGGCCAAGCACTTTTCACAACTATCTTAATATAATTAACACCCTAATGGTCATTCATCAAATAGAGACCTTTAATCATTGCTGCAATGATTAACCAGTAAGGCCGGACTGTGTAAAAGCTAGGCTAACTGATTTTTGGACAATTATTTGCCAGTGCTTTTGTTAAATTAGCAATCCATGAATAATCAGAGGTATGGCAAAGTTGTTCTGAAGTGCCAATGCAATGAGTAGAATCGCACTAGCAAAAGGTGGGATTCGTTATGTTAGCTGTTGTTCGATTTTTCCCTATATACTTCAATGATTTCACTTTTTTCTGGACTTATATTTGCCGCAAATGTTGATATATCCATTTCTAAGTAACGCCAGCCCTCAGCGTCCACACCGGATTGAACATATATTTCCAAATTGAAGTCCAATGATTTTCCATCTTGATAGATTTTTTTCTCTATGACGAATGGACTGTCTTGTACGCGATGAAAGAAGAAGTCAGATGCGAAAAAAGCAGCTCTGTACTCGCTTTGGTATTTGAATTCAGCATGTTTAAGGTAAACTTCTCGCCAAAACTCACCAATAATCGATTTAGGGTGATTGTGTATATCATAATATTCAACCTCCCCATGACTAAAAAACTGGTGCCCATTCGGACTTTCAAATTTTTCGTAGGATTCATTTAAAAACTGCATAAAAAAATCGAAGTTATCTCTATGCAACCCTACAGCATACTTAGAGTCACCGATTGCAGCCTCATCTTTTTTTGTACTCATACAAAAAACGAAATATTGTTTTAAATATTCTTCATCATTTCCTGCGCTGATACACTGAAACTCAATCCCCTTAAACCTCCCAACTGGAAGCTTTTCCGGAAAGTGTTGATACTCTTCAGGGAGAAAGCTCACTGAACCTTCGGAGGAGTCAGCTCGACCGACATCATCTTCAATTTTTATGTATTTCGTTAGCTCATAGAAGCGAAATATACCTAGGGATATCTTTTCAGCGATATCTAGGGAAGGAGTAAATTTGTATAGTTTCATTTTTATTTTATTCCGTACGACACAAACCATTGGGCACTCGGACAGCTAACACCCAATTAAGTGGTGAACAACGCGACCACCCAACCTTAAACCTTGCCACATTCAGCACTAAAGCTGACCCAAACTGAAATTGCCAAGCGTTGAGAATCCGCCTTAATGCTTGTTATGTTCATTCTTCAGTAGTTTGTAGATCTAATTTCAGTTCTGTCACTTTTGAAGCAAAAAATGAATTCAAAAGGTCAACAGAATTAAACTCTTGGAGAGTGAGCTCAAACGACAAAGTTGTAGCCAAACGAATGTAACCTATACTCTCATTAATTTTAGAATACGCATCTTGTCCTTGATTAGGGCTATAAAATGGACTTTTCTGTGATTGTTTCTGTCTTTGCTCCTGTATGATCAGCTGATTTTGCTGAATCATAATCTGGTGCGACGTTATAAACTGTTCGAGAAACCGCAATAATGTTTGCTTATGATTATTTATCAACGTCGCTTCATGAGACTGAGTAGCAACTTCAAGTTGAATTGCTTGGCTTTCACTTAGAGAGTTGAACTCGATCTGCTGAACTCTCAAACTCGCGAGCAATGCTACAAGAGCACAAAACGACAGCACTGGAGTGGTCAAACCACCAACATAAGAGCCAAAATTAGCCCAATCACTTGAATTAGCTGATAAGTTTCCATTAAACATATAGAAGTAGACAGCTAAGACACAAACCATAGCTACAACAGCAAATGTTACCGAAACATAAATTATCGCTTTAACCAGAAGTTTCAATTTTTCTCCTTGAACATAACGCTTATTAGGCGACACATAGTCGTCTTTCACCCTTCGATAGTGCAGTCTTCTTCATATTAACTCAACAGATAATCAATAAGTTATACCACTTGAAGGGACGTTAGACTGTTAGATGTCTCCTAATGACGAGAATGAACAATTATCAACTCCATCGAATAAATTTTAGTAGGGTAAACGCACGCCCCCTAAATATTTAGAGTTTTAGCTCTGAGCGATTTTGGGGCAAGTTCGGGTTTAGCTATTTAAGTACTTTCACCGCTCGGCGCAATCCCGTAGCTGGCGTAGCCAGTCGGAGGGTGAGCAAGCGGAATATCGCAAATCTTTTTCTATGGCACTGTCACTGTAAAGCCACTTCTTTTATAGATCGATCAAGTTAAACATATGTACTGAACTGACGCGCTACGCTTGTCGGATTTGGGCGATGGATAACTATTCGCTCGTTCCTCACGAAAGTTCCCCACACACAAATCAGGTATGACTGATCTTTTGTTAGTTAATTCTTATGTCTATTGATTCTCTTGTTTTGCTTACCTGTTTATCTGTAGGGTTCCCTTTCAATAATTCTTTAGGAATCCATGTAATAAAATCTTTAGGGGGGAGGAGAACTATGAGTTTTTGGCGATTATGATAGGAATTTCAGAGGAATTTTGACTTATTGGGTATGGTGATGAATCGTATTTTGAGAAGAAGATCACACTGGATTTATTCCAGGTGTATTGAGTCCTACCAAACTAACGGTATGAATGAAATTTAAAGGGGTTATTCAGGAGGAGTGTAATCTTCCCATTCTGGTATATCAGAAGTCTGGGCTTCATCGAGAAGCTGATTGATATGATCAACTCTAGAAGAAGCTGCTTGTTGAGTTGCTTTGCTTTCTTTGCTCTTCTTTCTTAGGTTACGGTTGAGCATTGCTTTTGCTTTGCTGTAGAACAGCCCAAACTTCTCAAGGACAAACTCGTACTTGTTAGCAATTTGTCGTGGTGCCGACTCGCCTTCAACCAGAATGAATTGAGCGGTTGATATGAGTCGTCCGGATTTTTTTGCTTTACTGATTAATTCAGTGACGTAATTGACGCAACGCCCCATTCTTGCTGCGATCTGCTTTCGGCTTGGGAACGCGCATTGATTACTCTGAACTAATCCGCACTTTGCTAAAAAGTGAGCGTCCTTCAAGCCTGGCACTGGCCATCATTGAAGCAGGTCGTATTAATAAGACGTTGTACCTATTGAACTATGTTGATGATGAAGATTATCGTCGTCGGATTTTAACCCAATTGAACCGGGGAGAAGGCCGTCATGCTGTGGCTAGTGCCATCTGTCATGGTCAACGAGGTGAAATCAGAAAACGGTATCGAGAAGGACAGGAAGACCAGCTTGGTGCCCTAGGTCTTGTCACTAATGCTCTCGTGCTCTGGAATACAATATATATGCAGGCTTCACTGGATCATCTGCGAGAGGCGTTGTTGCCTAAATCAGTTGAACCTTTTTCGAGTCCTGAGATCTGATCC
>NZ_JBFSTZ010000046.1:0-14733 GCF_041467155.1 Vibrio sp. 10N.247.310.23
CTGGCTCGATATGAGTGGCATAAGTTATCGCGGGAGGAGTGAAACGACGGAATGAACCGACCGAAGGGAGAACGCCCAAAAGTTCAAAAGTTCAAAAGTTCAAAAGTTCAAAAGTTCAAAAGTTCAAAATGAGGATTTAACAAAAAATCCCCACCTTTAAAAAGGCAGGGATAATAGTTTATTTAAGAACTTGGATAGCAAGGCTAGCAATAACACCGACAAGGGTAGTGACAAGCAACCAGTTCATACGGTCAAACTTCTTGTCGAATTTAGCTTCTAACTTCTCAAAGCGCTCATCGACCTTTTCAAAGCGCTCATCGATTTTATCAAAGCGTTGACTAGTACGATTCTCTAGCGCCATGAGTTCTTCACGCGTGGCGTTATGTTGAGCTTGGTCAAACAACAGTTTGAGCAAGTCTTTTTGAGTGATGTCGTTATTGTTATCTTGATTCATATGATTCTTCATTATCGTTCCCTTATTGGATAATACCTTAAAGCGGTGTTTTTTTCATCATGTTTACACGTAAGCTCAAGGTTGAAAATCAGGGTTCTACCACTTGCCTAGCGAGTGTGCGAGTGGTGAGTTGTAGAGCTCTTATTTTTGACCTAGCTTGAAGAGTGTGAACAAGAAGAAAACAGAGCGAGGGCATTGACCGTAAGGGTTTGTTGATGAAGTTGAAGTAACAAAAGCGTTTCACCAAAGATCAGGGTGTCAGACAAGCGTATCACGCCACGCGTTGGGTGATTGTTCGCAGGAACTTAATGCCACATCGAGCTGGCTCGATATGGGTGGCATAAGTTATCGCGGGAGGAGTGAAACGACGGAATGAGCCGACCGAAGGGAGAACGCCCAAAGGTTTAAATTCATTGAGAAGCGATTGAGGCTTCCAGGTAATTAACTAATGCACAATGGTCTTTAAGAACTAATGGTTCAACAGAGCCTAAAACACTCTTACTGACGATCTGTTTTGTTAAAGGCAAAGACAAATTCACATATTGTTGCGTCACAAACACGATTTGAGAGAAAGTGGGTTCATTCAATACGAGCGGTTTTTTACCTTTAACCCTAATTTCAAAACGTTCGACGATATAATCTTCTTCGTCGCCTTTTTCACACACCCATTCATCCACTTTTAGCACACATATATCCTAATCCATTACAATTAAGGATATTGTAATGGGGGGTAGGTAGGGAATTAGTAAATTATCCTACGCTAAGCAAAAATTCCCTGATTGCATTTACCTATTGCCATTCATTTTGGTTTCGCAATATGTTTTTGCAATGCTGAAAGCAATATATATAGGTTCATCATATTTCATTGCACAAACGTTCGTTTGTGCCGTGGCTAAAAGCTTTGCACTTCCTTAACGTAGGATATTTGCCGTTTTCCCTCTCTACCCCTAATGGAAGGAAAACGACGATTTATTGAGCTTTGATAAGTTATTGATATATTTCTCAAGACATACCATTCACGACACGGGGAAGTCATCATGCAGCTATGCTGCATGATGACAATATGGCATTAAAACCCAACAGGCATCCACTTAGCAAAATGGGCTTTCTGCGCTTCTGTCAGCGATTTATCTGCCCCATCTAGCCAAACATCCATCTGTTTGACTAAATCACCCTTCTTGAGCGAATCAGAGCTTTTTAGCCATGTATCTGACATAACAGGACGGGCAATATCGACCAGTGAATCTTTATCAATACGCTTGAGGAAACTGTCCGTACTTGGTCGCCAGTAGTCAGCCGCATCAAAGTCCAATCGCTGAAAAAGAAATTCGTTATAGGATTGCTTATCACCAACCATTGATGGGGTAAGCATCAAAGCGGTGGCAAAAGCGACTAGCTTTTGCTTTTCGTCTGCATCGAGCTTAACGAATGCCTCAAAGCGTTCAGGGATAGATTTGACCTCTAGCCATGAGGTATCCAAGTTTTCTTTGTGCGCTTCGATACGGGCAAGGGCTTGATTCTCAGCAAATTCGCCCTGCTTTGGCTCAACGTTGGTTTGATTTAATGAAATATCAATAGCATGGCTTGAGTGAAACCCTGCAAGAGCTTTTACGCATAGGGTATAGTGCAAAATATCAACCGCTAGGCTACTTTGTTGCATGAGGGCATGTTTCGCCATGACAAGGCGGTGCGCTTTTAAGTCTTCTGTCAGTGCGTTTGAGTATTCTGTTACTGGTGTAACCGTACTTGCGCTACCATCTTCATTTTTGCTATCCGTGGCTTTGTTCGATTTCTCAGCTTGCAAGACTTTCAGTGCTTTACGCTCAGATTTTGCCACCAAACCTTTAATCACAACAATCTCACCGTTATAGTTAAGGGTCAGAATGCACCCTGCTAAGGCTTTTTCCGCTTTCTTGTATTGACCTTTGTTACCTTGTAACTCCAAGTAACCTTTCGTTTCATCGTAACTACGAGTTAGCTGAATGTCTATCCACTTCCACCCTTTTTCAATCAGCTTATCCGCTTCAAGTTGCATTTTTTCAGTAGCCAGTGACTCCATTAACGAACGGTCTTCAAAGTACACCTCGTCAGAGAACAGATCGGTAGTGATGATCCCATCGGCTTGCTCATAGGCTTCTTGGCCAACAAATTTAACTAAGTGACTTGAAGCCTCTAATGCTGTCTCTTTAAGCATATTGCGCACTTGATTATCATTGTGCCAAGACTTGTCTTTTACTTGTTCCCATACTTCAATTTGACGCTCTGGACTGGCAATGGTGAACAACATGACACGCTCAAGAGAGACACTGCCCTCACGGTACGCATCGAGGATAACGGACTCAACCGCAGCCAATTTCATGCGCTGATGTACATACAACTGAGTTTTCCCAAAACGTTGCGCGACCGCCTCAACCGTTGCCCCATTTTCAACCATGTTAGAAAACGCCTCAAATTCATCGACAGGGTGCATAGCAGCGCGAGTAAAGTTTTCAGTCAACGAAATTTCAGTGGCATACACCTTTGCTTCTTCTTCGTTTAACACTTTAACGGCTACCGTGTAATCACTCGCAATCTGCCCCGATTCAATCAGTGCATTTAAAGCCGTCAATCTTCGCCCACCGCTGATAATCGGATACAAACCCAATTCATCCATAGGTAGAGCCACCAAGTTCTGAATTAAGCCATGAGCCAAAATTGACGCTTGTAATGATTCATCATCACTTTTTGATGCTTTACTTTTACGCACGTTTAACTCAGACATCACCAAAGATAAAACCGGTAGCATTTGATTATTAGAGATATCATTTTGTGCAGTTGCCTGAGCCTCCAGCGGCGATACGCTGGTCGTTGCTTCCTGTATAGAGTGAGTTTGGTATTGAGTAAGAGTGTTCATAGGTGTTCTCCGTTTTGTTGTTTAGTATCACTTCGCTTGTCGCCTGCTTTCTCCAGCTCGGCTCAAAACCGCACTTTGCAAGGGCGCGAAGCGGCTCGGCCCTACCTTGCAAATGAGGGAGTGAGTTGAGATTTTTAGAAAGCAGCGTCGATAAGCCGCAGTGCATACAAGAAAAAGGCAAACATTGATGGAGCACTCGCTCAAAACCATTACTCACTCTTAACAGAAAGCAGCGAAAGGCAACGAGGAAGAATGACGAGGCGTAGCGAACGCAGTGAGTGGAGTGCGTTGGGTGATTGTTCGCAGGAACTTAGCGGCACATCGAGCTTGCTCGATATCAGTGCAGCAAGTTATCGTGAGAGGAGCGTAGCGACGGAATGAGCCGACCGCAGGGAGAACGCCGTAAACAGACTCAAGCAACAAGCCTTTCCATAAAATAAAGCGGACTTCAAAAACCCCAAAAGTTGCAGCGCTGCAACTTTCTAAGGCATAGCAATCAAAAAAGTAAAAAAACATCCAAGTTCAAAGATGCATACTTTCCATCACGGTCAGAACCCCCTTAACGATCATTCCCGACACACAAAGCGTATCGGGGCGATACTATCAACATCCCTTTTGAGCATAAGCCTACGACCTTAAACGCGCGATAAAAAGAGAGGCGGCTAAGCCGCCTCTCTCTTAAATCCAGCCGCGCTCAGCGAAGGAAACCACGTTTTCGAATGAGACAACAAAGTGGTCAAGAACCTTGATGTCAACAAGTGATAGTGCATCGGCCAGTCGGCGCGTAATTCGACGGTCTGCTTGGCTTGGTTCAGCCATACCAGACGGATGATTATGAAATAGGATAACGGCAGCGGCGTTTTCAGCTAATGCTTTCTTAACCACCTCGCGAGGGTAAACTGAAGCCGCATCAATCGTACCAGCAAACAGCTCAGCGGTAGAGCGTACTCGATGTTGGTTATCCAGGAAGATAACACCGAACACTTCATGCTCTTTGGTTGCAAGTGAGTGTTGGCAAAAGGTTTTCACCAAAGTTGGAGAAGTCAGCGCAGGTTGCTCACTGATGATAAGTTTGGATTTTAGGATGTCTGCGGCATGTGCCAAGGTTGCTTGTTCCTCGGCAGTAAAAAGTGCGTTGTTGGTGTAGGTAATTGATGCAGTCATGGCTTACTCCTTGTTCATTTCGTTATCGCCTGACTGTCCGGCCTCTCTCCATCGCTGCGCTTTGACAAGGGGCGATAGCCCTAGCAACTTGTTGCTTTAGGGATATCGCGTGTACTTCCCTTGCAAACAAAGCGTGGTGAGAGACGGTTTAAAAGAAGGCGTGATAGACGAAAGAGCACGGAAAGCCCAAACAGCCTGGTTATCGGCGGCGACGATTCGAACCTTGTGCCGTCACACGCTGACGCATCGACACGTCATACCCAAACTCGCCAGCTATCTTCAATGCCTCCACTGACTTTCTCTTGAAACTGCGCTCAAAGTAGAACGTAAAAAGGCGAATGTATTCTTCGTAAGACGTGCCACTCTCGATGCTGGCCTGCTCTGAGAGGTCTTGGATTTTCAGGAAAAGTGAACGAACGTTCATTTTGTGGACTCCTATCTCTTGGCTGAATCGGTGCGAACTGACTTGATAGCCAGCTCGCACAACGGGTTTACTCTGCAATGACTTTTTTATAGTTGGCTCGGATAGTGCCTAACACAGTGGAAGATTTGCGCATCTTATTGATCATGCACTGCACGTTCCCTTTTGCGCTTTCTAGCGTGTCACCAAAGCCCATAACAACCACTTCAACTTGGTCACATACATTGTCGATTTGTGCTTCGGTTAAATCCGCCCACTTCGTTCGAACCATATCCGCATAAAGGTGTACGCTTCGATGCTCGACTTCATCAAACACTTCATCTAATGTTGAGGTACCACGCTCTAGAGCCGATGGAAACTCAGTCTCAGGGAAATATTGACGCTCCAGCGCTTGCAACTCAGGCCCGACAGGACAGTCAACGTGACACAGCATTTTAATCGCGGTCAGCTTGATGGCGGTGATATTAGTCAGCATGTTACCGGTGACTGCATCGATGCAGCGACCAACAAACTCATCACTGTTACGACGGATATTCAACGTAGATAACTCAGCCAGCTTATCCACGTTGCCATATTGAGCCAACAAACATTGACCAACAAACCCTAGCGCATTCAAGAACACACCATGCGAAGAGATATAACTAGTGCGAAACTCATTGGCGGAGTCATCCCAACAACGAAAAGTTTGCCACAGTAGCGGTTTGGCACACGCTTGCCAAAACTCTCGTGCTATTTCGCATTGCTCATCAGTTAGCTTGCTATTAACTTTGACACCAAGCAACCGAGCGGTTGCGTCTTTCAGAATTTTGACAGGGAACAAGTAATCACTATTTTTACCAATCACGTTACGCTCAAAGTCGACCAAACCAACGAAGACGGTTAAGTTGTTTGCCATGTGAACTACAAGCTTTGGTAAATCGTCACGTTGATTGTATGTGTCACTAATACTTGTGCTCGGCTTCACAGTGTGGCCGTTAATGTCAGAGAAAGCCTGCTGACGCTCAGGCAATGACATATCTAAAAACAACATCAAGGGGATATTGTGACCACGCAACTCTACATTCTGTTTAATCGCATCGATGATGCCTGTGGTTCGATGCTGACCATCAAAGAGCAATATTTCGCTGTCCATGCTTACCTTTAATAAACCAACATTGGCATGCTCTGACTCGATAAACTCAGGACGTTCATTGATCACACCAGTCAATGACGTCAACACATAAGTATCGAGATTATCTTGAATGTATTGTGAGACCTTTTTCGCGCGAGTTAGATTAACGTCACGCTGAGAGCGCGCCAATACATTACCGGAATCAAACGCTACCAACCGTTGCAACACACCAAAGGGGGCGTTGATGGTGAAGAACTCACGTCCAGCTTGGATACCACGTATCGCAGGGATTTCGAAACAATATTCAGACATAATAATGACCTCTAAAACAATTAAATGATGATGTTTCTTAAAGCTGGCCATGCCAGGCTTTTTTCATTTCTTTGATGGTTCGATAAGATTCACTGCAAAGCCAATCTCCCCATATGGAATAGGTTTCAACGAAGTACAACGGCTTGCCGTCCACAACGGAATCGCTCAAGCAGTGATAGACATGTACTTGATACTCACTTGACCAGTTATGGACATTGCATTTTTTGCCCTCGTCGTAAAAGTCAAAACGGGACTTAGGTGTGATAACCGCTTGTTTCCTAAAGTCACGACGAGTTAACTCTGAGAGCGCTGCAAAATAGTTAGGCGTTTTCATGCTGACTCTCCTTTTGAACACGGCGATGGTGCGGCACTTTGGTTGGCTTTGGCATAACACCAAGTTTTCGTAACTCCCAAGCTTTCGCCATGATGGTATGAATGGTTCTGCCTAACGCAAAACTCACTTGCTCAGGCCCATCCACCACGTAACGGTCTATCAGGTACTTTTGTTCGCTGGTCTTCCATGGCAAACCATGATTGGGGTGATAGTCTGGGTGATATTGCATTCGACCGTTTGTGTCGTAAGTCACTGGAATATTATTATTTTTCATCACTCTTCCTTACGAAGCTAAACGGATATCGAAATTGAAGCCTTTGCAATGAAAAACCTCACCACTCTTTTGAAAACGCAAGCCTGGGTACACAGAGCCGTAAGAGGCATACATGACCATCTCTTTTGCGCTCTCGTGTAAACGCCATTGGCCAAGTTCCACGACGTTACCTAGCTCTAACAACAACTCATAAACATCATGACGTTGAAATGCACGCTGACCGATATCAGGAAACTGAGTCTTTATCGCTTCACGAACTCTCAACCCTTTTAAGTCAGCCACATCATTTACTTGCTCAGAACTTTGACCGCGACTGAACATTTTTAAATGATGTAGACGTTGAGCTAGCTCTAAACGTTGTGAAGAGGTAGTGGCCGAACTCGCCACCTCTTCAGACTGACGCATCACTTTAAGCTGCTGACGGAGCGGCATATTTGCGGTGTTACCAAATAACTGTGTCATGTGAAATCCCTCCACTTAAAATTCCGAAGTACCGATCCAATGACCTTCTGAATCAAAAGCATCCCATTGTTCGCTATTGATAATGGTCTCGTTTTCATCCACTGAATCTGCCGTTCCTTCCCAAGATGGACTCACACCTACAGGCTCATTGTTAGTAAGCTGATTGTGGTAGACCTTAACCAGCGAATGTTTAAGTACCGCACTGAAAAACTTATTCGGATGAACATGATCGGTTTGCATCACAAATTGCATAGCCACGTCCTTGCTCATGTTCCACACGTTCGTTTTTAGGTATTTAAATGACGCTTCATTATTTGAGCCTTCACGCTGTGCGATAACCTGCTTAGATTTACGATCAATCAGTTGAATGAAGCCGATTTGAGCCTCGGACAAAGAGATATCATTTTTTGGTGAGCTTTCGTCTCCAGCGGCGAAACGCTGGTCGCTGGTCGTCAATTTAGAGAGAGTTGGGGTTGAGTGTCGTTGTGCCATCTGGAGTTTCCTTTCTGTTTGAGTATCACTTTTATGGAGCCGCTTGGCTGTCCATCCCTCAAACATGGTTCTTCTCTGCAGGGGCGCGTAGCGTTCATTTACCTTTGCAGATAAGGTTCTGATTTGAGGAGGGTTAACAGCGCTGCGAGCGCCATCAAATGATGCGAGTCGAAAGGGAAATCGGCACATAAGACAACAAGCCCTTACTCGAACTTAATTGACGGCAGTGAAAGCTTTTGAGAGGAGGTACGACGAACGGCAACGAGGAAGAATGACGAGGCGTAGCGAACGCAGTGAGTGAAGTGCGTTGGGTGATTGTTCGCAGGAACTTAATGCCACATCGAGCTGGCTCGATATGAGTGGCATAAGTTATCGCGGGAGGAGCGTAGTGACGGAATGAACCGACCGTAGGGAGAACGCCCAAAGGTTTAAGAGCATGTACTCAAGAGCCTTTGTGACACAAATCAATTTCACATTTTTAATGCAAAAACTCTCCGTAAGAAAATAGAGTAAGTATAAAAAGCATTAACATTACACAAGAAAATTTAGAAAGTTGCAGCGCTGCAACTTTTTATGACGGACAAACCAACACGAACTCAACATTGGATATTATTTAGGTCGATTAAAGTCAAAAAGTTGGTTAATGGGTACTCCCATACATAACAATAGACTCGCCCATGTACCAAAGTTCATTCTCATAATAAGCCTACCAAAATGATCTTTACTGTAGCCAAGTAAATCAGCGACATCTTGACGAAAGAGGCCAGTGACGGAATCTTTGCCATAAAAGAACTTTACGATTTTCTCATTAGGTTTAACAAAGCTTTGAGCATTATAGACATAGTTATTTAGTATTAATCGCCAAAGTTCATTGCTCACAGGCTCTAAAGACTTCTTACCGGAAGTAAAGATAATATCTCCCCCTATTGCTATGCGATGGCCATCCTTATCAACAATATTGCAAGTAGCAATAGCAACAAGCAATCCGAATGCTGAATACTTAATAGAGCTTATTTGGTCAGGGTTATCAATAGCATTTTCCTTCCAACGTCTAAATGTTCGCGCATCAACACCAAAATTTTTGTGAAGATTTATCACGTCACAACCTAGTTTACTGGCGGCTTTTATCATGACTAACTCAACTTCTTTTACAGTCGGCTGCTTCCAGTTCACTGCTTGTTCAAAAATGGTTCGCATACTTACTATCTCTCTTTATTACCGCCCTAATTAAGGCGGTATTTCTTGTCACACATTAAATAACGATTGCTTTCAAGGCTTGAACATCATTCTTGTTGATTTTTAATGGTTGTTTTTGCCCTTTAATACGAATCAACAAGTCACCATCAACCTGTTCAAATGACTCCATTTCTAAAAACTGACGTTCTTTACTTGGAGGGGAGGGTTGACTCTTATCGTTTGATGGCTCATACAACACCACACATTGATCAACAATGGTGTCAAAATCAGAGAGTGTTTTGAGAGAGGTAGGGGTCATAGACTCCAGATGCTCGGAAATTGCCTTTTCGTTAATACTGAACCCTTCATCTTTAGCACGCTTTAAATGAGAGTGTATTATTGTGGCTAACTTATCTTCGCACTTTGTATTGGTTAACGCTTTAGTAATAAGAGGCGATGGATCAACTTCACCATTGTTCAGTTGGGGCTGTGTTGCTTTCAACTTTTTTGAAGGCTTCAAGTTTCGGA
Organism: Vibrio sp. 10N.247.310.23; assembly: GCF_041467155.1. Classification (NCBI taxonomy): domain Bacteria; kingdom Pseudomonadati; phylum Pseudomonadota; class Gammaproteobacteria; order Vibrionales; family Vibrionaceae; genus Vibrio; species Vibrio sp. 10N.247.310.23. The sequence continues at coordinate 9,622 of NZ_JBFSTZ010000046.1, forward strand.
CAATTTCTCTTAGTCCACGTTCAAACAGCTCTTTTTCTCGAACTTTCAATAAGTATTTTGAGAAAGCAGATTCATCGACAAGTGAATACAAATCCATCAACAAAATAAGCATGTTTATGTTTTGCGAAACACCATCTAAAGAGAGTTGCTTAATGGATTCAGGAGCTAATGCGAGTTTCATTAAGCGTGATGTTTTCGTTTTATCATACCCAAGCATTTTCCCAACATCTTTAGCGGGCAACTTAGCAGTATAAGTACTCACTAGTCGTTCTAACGACTCAGCTTCACGAACAAGTAATAGATCATTTCTGCCAACATTTTCTGATACTTGTACGAAAAGCTTATTCCAAGCTTGCTCAGGATTTGAAAGTTCATCATCAAAGTCTTGTTTCAAGATAGAACGAACATTCAAGTTATGCTCTTTACATGCAGTCCAACGTCCTTCGCCAGCAACCAACATGTATTCACCTCGAATAGAAGGGTGCTTCCTAATTATGACTGGTTGAGTGTTACCCTTAGTCTGCTTAATGGAATTACTTACTTTCAAGAACTCTACAGGATCTCGTTCCTTCCTTGGTTGATTTGGATCTGGGTGAATAAACTCCCAAGGCACTAACAGTATCTCATCCTCTACCTCAATTTTTCGTACTTGTTGCTTTGGGGGTAGGGCACTTAAATCCGCTTGTTGATTTAATGTTTTTTGAGCTGTATCAGCCGCTTTAAGAACAAAACCATTCATAATTTAACCTCTTCAAATCCCAATAGTTCAAACACCTCTTTCTCAAACAAACGAATATCTAAAGCGACCTTTTCGTTTGGTGCGTATTCATTAACCGATAACAGATCGATTTCAGCTTGCATGACACATTCAGCTTTTCTAATACGATTTTTAGAAACAGGGATATCAGTTAGGGTAGGGAGGTCTCGAACAAGTTCACGAGACAATTTTGTTTGAGCGCTATATTTGTTGACGACAATAATCGCTTGCATATTGCCCCTAGCTGCTTCTAGATAATTTTCAGCAGTTTGAATAAAGCGATATGTTTTTCGAATTGCCACGGGACTCGGTTCGACAGGAATGATTAATAGATCTGTTTTGGTCAGAATCTTATGATTTAACGTTTCTTGAAAATTATCATCATCCCCTTGTAGGTCAGCGTTCACACCTGCGGTATCAACCATAATCAAATCGTAAGAATTACGATACACATCTAACATTTTAGGAAATGCTTTTTCATAACCATTAATCACAGTTAGGTTTTCGATGTCTCTATTTCCATAATCGAGCATTGTTCCCGACTTCTCACTATCCACTAACAAGACATTCAAGCCTTTATTAGCAGCATCAATAGCGAGATTAGCGGCTTTAGTCGATTTTCCTACGCCACCTTTAGAGTTGGCAACACTTACAATCTTACCAGTCATTTTGTCATCCTCATGGGTAATGCCCTAATGGGCTTAATGTCAGCAAGGAAACCTTGCCACACAAGGATAATATGCAAAATGACCGCAAAAGACAACAATTAAATGCATTGTGTCCGTAAAAGTTGCAGCGCTGCAACTTTTGCAATCATCCCACTTTACAGTCGTTGGGGCGAGTTCACCGTTCCCCAAACCCTCCTAAACAAAACCTAAATTCCCCTTAGCTGCCATTATGATTTCTGAACTGTGCAGAAGTAGTATTTTTGATTACTTGCTGCTGATAGCTAGCTTCACCTAACCCTAGAGTTCTGTTTTGTTCATTCTGTACTGCTATGTGATTGGTGTTTTTAGATGTACCGTTTGGTTTCCCAAATACATAGTAATAAAAACTAATTAACCAACCATAACCTCACCAGTTTCCCTAACGGCGTGTACTGCTTTTTTGAATGCTTTCATACGAATCACTCTTTTCCCTCTAGTTTTGCTCTGTTAGCCTAACTAACCAATCAGAGTCTTGATCTCTAGTAAGCACACCAAGTTCAACTGCGGCATCGACTAGGTGTGCTGCGCGGTTGTAGCCGAACCCCATGAAACGTTGGATTCTAGAAATACCAAATGCTCTACCTTGAAGTTCAGGTGTTTGTTTGAGAGCTTCTAAATCACTGTCTAACATTGGATAGCTCATCGCCAATTCTCCTATTAAAAACGTTTCAATGTTTTATCGTGATACTTCATGGTTGCCGCACCTATAGAGAAAGTACTTACAACAAAGAAAGCAAACCAACGATAATTTAGATATTTGGTTACGGCTGATAATGCATCGGTTGGTACTGGTGCTGTCCACGCAACAATGAAGCTGATTACGCTACCCAACATAAGAGCAACGGTAATAATTATTCCTGCTTTAATTTTCCAATCAAAGAACTCAAAAAACATGATGTCTTTTTATCCCTTTTGTTCGTTGTCTTTGTTTGGTAGGCCATTCACAGCGTCTAAGTCACGCTGTTCACCCGCCTTTGCTATCCGTGATAACTGGCGTTCGGACTTACCCCAACGTTTTGCGATTTCTTCAAACTTCCAACCTTTAGCGTTTGCTATAAGCTGAAACTCTGTAATATTTCTACCTGTCATATATGTCTAGTATATTCCAATTTAATTACCTGTCAAATATGTCTAGCTCACTAATCGCCAGTATTTCGACTCTCAGGAGCTAACAACGACTCAAAACGTTCTAAGTTTTTGATATTACACTCTTGATTGAATTTTTCTTCAAACCCTAACACTGTAATAAGCTCTCGTTTAGAAGTGGATAGTAAGTAAATAGCGTCCGTGTGCTCATTGAACATTTTTAGAAGAAACTCAATAGCATCAACTCGGTTTCGAGTGGATCTACCTTTCCATGCTGGCTCATGATGGAATAAACGATTCCTGAACTTATTTAATGCTCCCATTTTCTGAAATAATGTATTGAGTTTAACTCTCTTCTCTCTAGCGTTCGGGAAACACTTATCCAACTGTGTTTGCCATAGGTTATGATCTCTGTTGCGAGGGTTGTTGTAGTCTCGGTGTAACATGTGAACCCAAAATCCAAACGGTAATCGAGAAACAAGATCGTTACTGGTATATCGAGCGCCTACATCCTTTAAACACTGCTGTTCTGCAAAATCGACTTGTTTTCGAGACTCTTGACTTAGAGGAATTCGCTTATACCATTCATCATCTTCAAAGCATTCTGTTGCTGATTTATGGATTGAATTTCTCAATGTCACTTCAAGTAGCTGAACTACTGAGAAAAACTGAGACATTATACTTTGCATCGCCATATAAACGGCTATCAACTCACTATCAGATTTACAGTCGAGCACCTGACGATAGGTCTCTAGTTTTTCTGTAGAAAGTCCTTGCTTGATCTCTTCCAAATCCAAATTATTTGCCCTCTGTATCAAGGTTGTGTATTATTAGAAACAACTGAGGTTAATCCTCTTGTTGTGATAGCCCTGTCCTCTTCCGCTGGAAACAGTATTGACAACAGGTAGCGAGTTTAAGAGCCACCCTTTCGAGGGTGGCTCACTTGTTTGTAGCTAATAAAAGCACACTACATACACCCGTCATATATGTCTAGCATATTTTAAAAAGCCATATCTGCAATTGCTAGCATACTCACAGTATCTGTCTCTATAAGTCTTAACGTGGTTTCAAGGCTCTTATTTCCAAGCATCAAATGGATAGTCGGAACGTCTACTCCATGACGTTTAAGCCTTACAGCAAACGTGCGTCTACCGCTTAGAATACTAGGCTGATCAATACCAGAATCAGCCAACAATCGTTTGATGTGATTATTTAAAGCATTACAGTGGTAAGTCGTATTACCTTTCTCTGTGGTTCTATGCTTGATTTTAAAATGGTCGCCATTCCTACGCTTAAAGAATGGTTCATCAGCATCAAAAGCATTGTATTGATCGGGGTGATCACCATCTTTTAGCCGTTGCTCAATGTAGTTCTTGATAAGATTCTGTAGCTTAATGTTGGACAGATAAAAATCTCGATTCACATCGCCTTTAATGGCAAAGCATTTTGTTAGGTGTCCGTTCTTCTTAACAATGTCTCGAACTTGGATGCGACATACCTCTAGTGTTGTCATTCCACTACCCAAGAAAAATCCCATTAGACACGCATTAAGCTCTGGCTCTGGTGTCTGTGTAATGACTTTAAAGATCCAAGTTTTGTCTTTGTCCTCGATGAGCGTTGGTAGTGCCATGTGTGCATTTTCCTGTTTTGCATGAATAAACACACACGCTAACAGTGACAAGTTTAGAAATCAGTGATCTAAGGATTGGAATTGCTGGCTTTGGGGGAAAACGGATAAAGCACAAGATGTGGTGTAACCGGTGCGCGTAAAAGCCACTAGATAGAGTGGTGGTAAACTTTCGCTTAACCGTTGGTAAGTTTTGCCAAAAGTTTACCAATGCTCAACACAACAAACGCCTTCATGAATAGTTTAATGAGTCCTTGTTTACGTATGGTTCATGCTGGCTGCTATATGCTTGCATGTAGAGTCAGTATGAAGCCGACAGAGCGAAGCGGCGTCAGTATCACTAATATAGAGAAAACTGATCATTTTGAGGATTAAGATCAAAAAACCAGGCGAAACAAAAATGAATTACAAATCATTAACATTTGGTGGAATTATGTAATTAACTTTCAGAATGCTTTTAGGGGGGAAAGTGAAAAAAGAGGGTAGGTTTTTATCTCTTTTCTCGATTTTGCAAGTGAAGCTTGCAAAAGTTGCACTAAAGTAGCCTATTTAACATATTGTACATAACACGCTGCGAAAAATAGGATGCATAAAATTAGGGGTTATAAAGGGAGTTTAAGACTTTGAGACAATCACTGATGCTTAAGGAAAAATAAGGCTTAGCCCTGCTAGAATCTGTAATGCGTTGCTGGTTGAATAATACTCGAGCTCTTTGTGGCCGTTCCACTAAATCATGAGTATATGCGAGAGGGCTTCCTGTCGTATGACAAAAGAAAGTTACAGCGCAGCCAGCTATTTTGTTGAACTTATTATGATTACTGACTCTGTGCTGGCTGTGGGGCCCGTCAAAAGCTTTCTTTGTTCTTTTTTGGTTTGATGATATTGAATGCTTTTGATGGGAGGTACTTCTAGTCTTTTAGTTGGATCGATCAATC
>NZ_JBFSTZ010000047.1:0-12273 GCF_041467155.1 Vibrio sp. 10N.247.310.23
GTAGCGAGGCTTTGGCATTGCTCTAAGTATGTGAGTGAACTTAGATGATCTGATCGTAGCTTTAAGCATTAGTTCCCTGATTTAGGAAACAAAGCCTTGTTGCTGACTAAGCTTGAGTTTTGTTTCAATATCCATATTAATCCTTACTGAGTTTAGAAAATAAACCGCTACCCTCTATAAAAAGAAAAAACGGCCCTGCGGGCCGCAAACTCTGAACGTTGAACCCTAAGAACCTGATACGCACGAGACGTAGAACAGATTGGATGGGCCGCTGCTGCTGACGGTGCCAGAGCGGAGGTTCACGCGGTAGTAGACGGAACCACTAGCCGTCGACGACCAGTAGAAGCTGCCGGTCGCCCAACCCTTCGCGGTGTACATGTGACCAAAGTTATTAGAAAGACTCATCAACTCATCCATATTTGCTAAAGCCCAATCATCTCTCCCGTTAAGCTCAAGTGTATTATAATGTTCACAAAGGCTATGTGCTTCAGTAAAACTAAACATTGCAAACGATCCTGAAGGACCATCATCAGGGCTAATTTCAACATGACTACCGTTGTAATTACTATAGCCAACAGCGTTTAAAAAGCTCTCACTTGGAGTACCGGTAAACAACTTTCCATCGCTTTCCGCAATTTTAACACAGGCACCCGCGGCGTTTTGTTGATCATCATCCCCAACTTGGCCACCACACAATAAGGCATGAAAGGTAACTTGGCTAATCGCATTAGTCTGTGTATTGGTTGTTGTGGTGTAAGATGACGCCACATCAAAGGTCATGGTCGTTGTTGGGGTTTGATAGTTTGTATCCCACTTTACCCGCACTTTTTGCTCACCTGATTCATCGGTTTGAGTCGTTTCCGCTTCAAGGATAGGAGTAACCATTTCTGCGGTGTCTGGGTGCTGTTCTGTACTTACCACTGAAATGACTGAGTAACCTTCTACTGGGTTGCTATTTTGATCGGTCAAGGTCGCAGTAACCTGGCCACCTTCCACTGACGTATAAGGTACCGTGTCAATCGTTGCTTCTGATGACACTGCAGCCGTCTTTTCATCACCAATAAACTTAACTTCATAGTCTTGAGTAATGCCCCCCACATCAAGGGTTAATGTGACGGTTTCCGCTTTTAAACTGGTTAAGCGAAACTCGGCAATACCATAGCTGTCTGTGGTAACGTTATCGCTGTCCAATGTCACATTTGGGCTAGAGACAGAAGCCGTCACAAGGGTATCTGGTCTTACTTCTTGACCGAGTTTTAACTCAACAAATACAGAACCAACATCAACTCCATCCGCGACAACTTCCGTGCTTGAGGTAGGCAATACAGTAATTAAACCTTGCTTAACACATGTCACATAATAAGCCGATGTTGGATCGACATCGCCTGTAAGGGTGCTGCCATCTTTAAGATCCACCCACTTAACCAGATCTGCTCCGTCATCATAAGCGAGGTATTGCGCTTTAACAGGCCAGTTATGTAACGCCTGAACATCGGTATCAGTGGCCATCAGCTTAAGTTGATCAAACGTCGGCACTGAACCACCGATGGTGTCGCAGTATGCTACGGCCGACGGATAACGAAAACCAGCCATATCAATCGCTGGGCTGTAGCCATCATCGTTCAGTTTTATATCATAAGGCGAGCCTTGCCCGGCTGCATCAAGTGCGGTGGGTGGTCCAATATAGAGATCCAACAAATGAGAAATGTCGTCCCATTTTGATGACTGATTAGGATCGGTCACTTCAACACGAATCAAACCCATGTCATACACTCCATTATGATCACTAACCGCAAAACTAATATAGTGGTAACCTGGTTGTGACGCTTGAAAGACGATCGTTTTATTCTGAGTGTCCAGTGGATCTTTAGGTACCGCTTTTGCGTTAAACGATTCAACATACACCAATTGATAATCATCACTATCGTCCGAGGAAACAAAGCCGCTGATGTCGATTTCTTCATCGGTCAATACGTAGACAACAACTGGATATACAATATTATCGTCAATCGTAAAACCTTGGTTAGCTTCGTAGCCCACCGCAACATCTAAAACCCCCATCAGCACAAGGCCATTAACCGAGTCTTCTAACGTATAAAGAACACGGTCAATGCCGGTAAAACCTGACGGCGGGGTATAATCCATAGTCTGGTCATCTGTACTATTTATTTGAACTGAGCTCGAGCGACCGTACGGTAGTGTAAGCTCCGTTAATACAAACTCGTCACCTAACGTAAAGCCGACTTTCTCCAATTCGTCCTTCAGTAAAACACTCACATCTTCATTAATCAGTGTTGTTGCACTTACTGGAACCAGTTCGGTTGAGCTAGGATTACTACTTACCGCAATGCGCGTAACCGCAGAACTCGAACCTTCTGAGCTACTACTATCACTCATTGGCGCTTCAGCCATACGGCTCATTGGCGACAATGTTTTAGGAGTCACATGATATCGATAGTCACACACCTTGGTATCAAAGGCCTGAATTACAAACCCTGTTTCCGTCATACTTTCTACTTGGCAGCTATCATCATTAGACAAGACCTCGACTTCACTCAGCGCAAAGCCACCACCCGTTGATGAAAATACCTTTGACGACAGGTCAACCTCGAACGATTCAGCATAGCCAGTCGAGTAGGTAGCATTTTGAGCGGAAAGCGTCGCGCTTTGAGTATTAGGGGAAACACTTGCTGAGCTTCCTTCACTGCCCTCTCCACCACACCCAAAAAGGGTAAGCGTAGTAGCGACGACAAAACCCAGGGGAATGCTTCCTCCTGGCTTATTGCTTAAAAGGTTCATATTACTTCTCTTTACTTTTTATTGATTTCAAAATTGATTTTATGATTTGTATTTAATGTTGTATTGGGCATTTACACTTTGCTGATAACAGTGATGCCATGTAGGCTAAAATTAGCACTGAACATGGGTAATGAATGCTGATCGTCCTTGATTAGCATTAATCATTGAAGGCCTATAATTATGTCTATTTTCAGCGTTCCTATTACTGAATAGGCAGTTGCATCTCTTTAGAGTATTTTTTATCGTAAGATGTTACGGTTACATTAAGTTGTTCACTTTGCGTATATTCCGCAAGAGAAAACGTTTTATCCCGACCAGATACAACAGTGAACTTTTGTTTGCATTGCGTATTTTTTTCTGTTGTACATGAGTTAACATAAACATCAATTAGCGTATTACTATTATTATCGATGCGTAAATTCTCGCCCTGATTGTAAATCTTATAATCAAAACTTGGCTTTGTCGTAGGCAGAATATAAACCGGTGAAAAACCATAGTTTATCTCGACACCGTGAATTTTCTCTCCCTCTTCTTTATAACGACTAGGAGTAAATGGCAGCATAAACATCAAATCTTTGCTGTTATCGCAAGACGTGTTGTGACATAAGCTACGAACACCCACGTCTTTCTCTTCACCAGGTCTTAAAACTAATCTTGGGTGCGTAAGAGATATTTTCCAATCATCTAGATTGTTTCTTGTATAACTATTACGAACGATTTTGTCGCCATCAATAAACTGAATTTCTTGTACTTTTCCATTAACAAAAATCGGGTGAGACTCATCATTAATAAGTGTCACGACACCATTGCCCTTTTTATCCGCGACGACAATCATCTTGTCGACATTAAAAGCATTGGCAGCAGTAGAAGTCATTGCTGAACAAATTGCGAATACTGTTAATAGATTATATTTAATTTTCATATTTCTCTCTACTAAAAATAATAAATTTTAGGATACTACTCGTCTATTTTGCTCAGCGCGTATATAACACCAAGCGCGAAAAGAATGAGTACATACATGTTTAAAATATTTGGTCCGATCATTACTCCGCTCTCTTATATTTGACCTTCATGCATATAATTGAGGTATTAGTTTTCATATTTACGAGCCCAAACGATAAAGGTGAGTAGCTCGATTGGTGAACAGTATCGCGCGTTCAGGTTTGAAGGTATTGGGCACTCTTGAATTTCAAAAACGCAAGATGCGAGATAGCTAAACAAGTGTAGATATCATTTACATTGGCGAGATACTCTCTGCTACAAACAAAGAAACACTGCCAAAAAATTGGCAGTGTTTCTGTTTCAAGGAAGGCAATTTAATCTAAACAGCTAACTTTCGGGTAAAGTATTTTCTCTTCAGGGTAAATCAAATTCAAATCACGATTATTAAGATTTGGATTTGCTTCGACTAATTCATCAAGTGAGCTATCAAATGCTCTTGCAATTCGGAGCAAATAGTCGCCAGGAACCACTCGGTATTCAACTAAACGCTGCTGACACGATGGCGCCTTCTTAATTGGGACAATAGACGCCAATTGGGTTTTCGGCCTTGATACTTGGGTCGACTCTTCAACAAGCTGGTCAACATTGGGCCTTGGGTTAATATCTGAAAGGCCTTCTGCGGCTTCATTGCTTGAAAAACGATAAACCAACAGTGCATTAAATGCGTATAGATCGTCTTGTTGACGAGCTAAATCAAAGACGCCTTGGTAACCAAGGTCGGCGCTCCAATTTTTACTCAATTGGTATTTAAGACCAAGCGATGCCGTAAAATTGGTGTCGTCACTAGAAAACGCGCCCCCGACTCCTGCATACAAGGAGGCAAATTCACTGACGGGTAGCAATAAGTCGGTTTCAACCATTACCGCACGTAAACTATCTATTTCCGAATCAGAAAAAGCAGAATAATCAGCATAGCCAAGTTCAAATAGTACGTTTTCACTAATGTTATATCCAACCGCCGCCTTATAACCAAGTGCTTCAGTCTGTCCCATGTTGTCATCAAATGCAGAAAACGTCATGCCACCACTCATCTGGATAGGCAGCTCCTCTGCTGATACACTTATGGATAAGAACACAGCGATAATCGATGACATTAAGTTCATTTTTTTCATCTTAAATACCAGGCTCCAACATGATCGTTACTTCATCAAAATAATCTCCGGAAACAGCAGAACTGCCCTCAATATCGTAATCAAAGTCTAAAGTAAAGTTAATACTTGTTTGCACTCCAGCTCCTTCTGAAATAGCCGTTGTTTGATTCATTAATTGTCCTTCATCAACTAAGTTACCAGAGCTGCACTGATCGCAATGAATGCTGTAAGGAATAACCACACCAGGGTTACTTGAATTAACTAATTCGTATGACTGTAAGGGCATTGTTAAAACAATTCCGTCATTAAAATAGCCGTTCGCTGTAATATCAAATGACGTTGTCGATGTTATTCTTTTGCCAATTGTGTCGTAGACTGGCGTCATGACACCATCTCCACTTACAAAAACACTGTCGAGTTGAACAGGCTGATAATCAAATGAAAACAACATCACTTCATTGATGTTGCGATAAGTCATAATGCCGTCATTTTCATAGTAGTAACGAATATTTACCGGCACTGAAGCTGAATATTGCCCCTCTGGTAGCCCACTTAATGCCGACACTATTTCACTTTCGTTAATATCGAAAATAGGTCTCAGGAAAATAAATGGGCTCGATTTTTGTTTATTAATTAATCGAACAGACGAAACACAGTTTGGACCTTCAACAGTCACAATCGGTAGTGACACTTCATCAAATGAGCACCCACCACCTACCGTATTCGCTGACTGGGCAAATTCAATTCCAGTAGTATTGTATTGAACGCCCGATATATCGATCGATATTGACGGTGAAGTATTCCCATTTCCCCCAATTAAAGTCATCTCTGTTGGAGGTGTACCCGAAAATGTCGCGGCCGCCCAAGCTTCTGAAGCCTGCAACATAGGAGGAGTTTCCCACGTACTTGGCAGCATTTTGCCATTGTAACGTGTCACATTGTCCCAACGAACACCACCAGCCTTCACTTCCGCGCGAACTTCAAACGCAGCTTGAGCCATGCTTGTCGTCATTAATGCAATAAACGCTACAATATATAGGATAGGTCTAGGCATTATATTTTACCTCTCGTCACCATTTCTTTCTTTGAATAGCTTCTGTCGTGAGATGTCACGGTAATGGTCAACTCGTTATTTCGCATAGTTTCGGTTAAAGGGAACGTCTTATTCCTTCCCGATACAACCGTAAATTTTTGTTTGCATTGGGCTTTGTTTTCAGCAACACATGCATCTACAAAAAAATTGAGCATGGTATTACTTTTATTTTCGACTCTAAGGCTATCACCGTTGTTGGTTAATTCGTAAGAATAATTCGGTTGTGTTGTAGGAATAATATAAACAGGTGCGAATCCGTAATTAATTTCCACACCACTCACTACTTCACCAGGTCTGTATTTACTTGGAGAAAAAGACAGCATCAACATCAAATCTTTTGAATTATCGCATGCAGCGTTGTGGCATAAACTACGTATGCCAATGTCTTTCTCTTCACCAGGGTTCAAAACTACCTTCTGGTGCGTTAATGACACCTTCCAATCGTTTAAGTTGTCTCTTGTATATTGTTTTTTTTCTACCTGTTCTCCATCAATAATATTTATTTCATCCACCTTTGCTTGGATAAAAATTGGGTGAGACTCGTCGTTGGTTAACGTAACGATACCGTTCCCTTTATCATCAGAGACAATAACCATTTTATCTACCGTAAAAGCTTGTACACTTATAGATAACAATATAGCGGTGAGTGATACTAAATTTAGTAGAACTTTATTGGATTTCATTTCCCACTCCTTAATTAACTTGTGCGACTGGGTATGTAATGGCGTTGGTGCGATAAAGTCGTTTTGCCAACAGTTTTAACTGATCGATATCTCTTTTATGAAGCGCTATTGTTTCCGCCATGTTTATAGATTCATGCGCTATATAAATTGCCTTAAACGAACCCACTTCTTTCTGAATAATTCGATAACCGTGTAATTCGAGCTTTTTAAGCGCTTTATTCAGTTCAATCGAGCTTTCGTATGCACCTAAATACATCGCTTGTAGTCGTTCACCTGCATCAATCAAATCTATCTGCTTTTCTTGAGCTATTGGCAAACAATAGTTTTGACCAAAGTTCATCTGATTTGTTGAAGTAAATTCATAAGGCAGTAAGCATTGGCTTTCTTTCGCTGACAATTCAAAGTTCATGCCTTCCAATACGGTTACTCTATAAACACCGTCGGCCATTTCATTGACTTCAATACAACCTTCTCCATGACACTTCACTTCTGTAATCGGCTGTTCTGATATGTCATTAAAGGCGCTAACAAACGAAACGACGCGACTAACTCTTGGCTCAATAGAAGCAACCGTACCTGGGTGTGTAAACACGGTTACGTTACTATCACCAGAGTTGTAAAGATCAACGCTCTCTGAATCAAATTTCGCACGATATTGACTATAGTCTTCCAAAGGCACAACGGTTTCATCGTTATATACGATGAACTTACTGTTGTTTCGCCCTTCTTTTTTAAGAGAGAAGTAACCTTTTTCATCAAACGTCTGCTCTGTATTCTGCGACTGATGAATATCGACAAGCGTATAAGACGTTGCCGCTTTATCGGTAATATAAACGCCGTCTGTCGTCACGATTTGAGTGCTAGACAAGCCAGCATTGATACCACTCGTGCCATTGGTGGACGTATGGGCGGAGGCATTCATTCGAGCGTATTTAGTCGTGCCACTGGTCGCCAATAACGCATCTTGATACATATCATCCTGTTGTCGATCGTAGGTGTTACTCACCTCAAGCGACGTATTAAAGGAGTCTGAGTCAATTAACTGATTTCGTCTTACTGTTGTTTTAAATTGATTAATGTCATCACTATCACTCGTCAGGCCCACAATAGTTTCTACTGTGTCTGACAACGGGACACTCCATAACAAATTAACTGATATGTCGTCCGTCGCCTCAGAGTAATCGACGTTAATATTAACTCGCGAATCTAAAACTGTGGGCGTGCTGTAACCAACGGAAATAAACTGCTGTTCCTGTTCATCCGAGTTACCTAAATTGTCTAACTGCTTGTCGTTATTAAGCGAGTAAACCGCATACATAGATTGTCCACCGCGGAAGCTGTACGAAGAATTCAACGATAGACGTGAATAATCGGCATATCCGTACATATAAGAAGCAACTGGATCACCAAGTTCATTATCGAGAGACTCATAAGATAGACTTAAATAAGGGATACCGATATTAGCATTAAAGTGAGATGCGTCTTCGAATTGGCTGTACACAGCTTCAGTACTCAAATCCCAATCAATCAGATTGTATGCACCACCAACGGTGTACATAGTGCCACTGTCCGTGACCAAGCCGCCCAAGCCTACTTGCAACGAACGGGTGAGTTGGTAGTTAGCTAATGCCTTGCCATAAACATCGTCTTCAATATTTTTAATGCCATGTTCCGTGTAGTCGTAATGGCTTCCTGAAAACATACCCGCAGTGGCAACGAAATCCACTTCCCCCTGAGTCAGAGAGTCACCTTTGGTGTTATATACTTGATAAGTCTGGGTATTAACAACTTGCCCACCACTTGTCACCTCAAGTACAGCTTCATAGCGACCAGATGGTAACTTGCTGTAAGGAATTGAGTTCTGCCCTTCTGGTACGTTATCTTGAAAAATCAATCGACCATCACGAAGAACTTGTACACCGCCACTTGTTGGCGCATAAAAGCTCAATACTTTGTCGTTATTATGTCCGCCTACGAGCAACTTTTTAGAGGTACCTACCGTGAGCGAGTTTTGAGCAACTCGAGCGGTGTTATTCAGGAAGTCAGTTGAGTTAACCTCTGGCTCAAATTCAAAATGACCCGCTTTTATTGAGTAAGAATCGATATCTAAATGATATGCCGCTTCATACAATTCAGAACCGTTATCACTGTTGTTGGCATTGAAATCAGTTTTGAGGTATCCGTAAGGTAGCCCCAGTGTCGTTTCATTATTTAAAGAAACGATTGAGTCTTGATCTTGATATTCACTCACGTACAGATCAAATGAATTGATTAACCCATTGTGTTGACTCAGAGACGAGTGGTATACCAGTTCTTTATCGAGATTCGAGTATGACAACACCTGTGGAGATACAAAAAGATAGACTTCTTGATCGTTATAGTTATGAACGATCTCAAACGTTTCTGGGTACAACTCACACTCATCGAGCTTACCTAAACACTCAGACTGATCTTGTATGCCAACCATTAATTGATCTATGATCTTCTGCTGGTACTCAGCCGACACTGTATTATCATTTAAATAGTCAGATACCTGTGCGATCGCTTTTTTATTATTCGAGTCTAATTTTAACGTGTTAAACGACGTTAAAAATGGGATCGGTGAAGTAAGGGAACCATCTAAGTTACGTATACGGACTGTTGACTCTTTCAATTCAAACAGTTCTTCAAAACCTTCAAGAACATTTTGACTATAACTTGAATACGAATACACAGGCAATAACACTAAAATTGCCATTGTTATGAGTTTGAACCTGAACATTATATATCTACCTCTATATTGAACTCTATCTCACCATTACACCTCTCCGCTTGGCCCGCTGTGATGATATCTTTAAATGACTGAAAACTTAATATAATGTCATGCTCACTATACTTATTGTCGCCATCATTTAAATTGAAATTTGAAAAAGAGACGGATTCACCCTCTGACAAACTTATCCCGTCAATCGTTAATGTAACGAAATCATCCTGAACATTGCTCACTCCAGAGTAGTCCGTACAAATTGACGTATTTTTTGTTAACGTTGAAATATAAGGAATATCCGAAGACTCAAAAGGTATATCTGTTTCAATTCTTAATGTGGTATTAACATCATCAAATTTTGTTTTGTCTTGATTTGACGTCAACTCCAGAACTGCCGGAATAAATTCAACAGAATTAATTGAATTTGTATAAAGTTTGCCTACATCGAGGCTCGTAGTAATGTAAAGCACTTTGAAATCGGCGTTGGCATTCATACTCATGAAAGCCAATAGTATTAAAACTTTTTTCATATTGACTACCATCGTAGAGAAATAAGGCTCGTAATTACTACGAGCCTTTGAATCGGGAATTTTCTACAAATTAAACAAGGTCAGCCATAACCGTTACTGATGCTTGAACAGTAGTTCCACCTACTTCAGATTCAGGTAATACAGCAGTCTGCTTAACTTTAGTTGAAATAGTTTCTTCACCAGAAACAACATCACCAACGGCTACTGGTGCACCATTTACATTAATCTCAACAGCTTGAGATGGGTTTGCCACACCGTCAAAAGCTACTGATGCATCAACTAGAGTCCAGTTAGCTGAAGCTAATGCACCAACAACAGGAGTAACAGCATCACCATCATTTAAGTGAGACTCAAGTACGATAGTATCTGATTCAAACACACCGTCTGTGCTTGGAGTGATAGTACCGTTAAGCGCTGTTGTATCACCTCCTAGGCCAGTGATGATAAGTGCATCTGATGCGTTAGTTACTGGAACAGTGCCACTCCATACAACAGTAGCATTTGAAGATGCGTTAGCACCTGCACTTACTGCCATACCCATAAGAAGAACTGATGCTAGTGCGCTTTTTTTGAAGTTAAACATTTTACTTTCCTTTAAAGATTAAATATTTCATAAATTAGTAATCCCGCTCCTGCGTTTAAATTTGTTAACGCTCATCGGTGACAGGACGAAATAAATTATGCGGAACACTGGAAAAGAAATATTGGGCATTTGAAAATTCCATTTGCCGAAAATGCCGATTCGATAAAACCATCAACAGTAAAGCTAGTAATACCTACCTTCGTTTTATCTACATCTATAATAAAAACCTGCCCGATAAGCTATAGTTTAAATTCTAATAAAAGAAGATTGAATTACATAAGCAATCGAACAATACTTACCATAATAGAGATTATCGAGGACAAAGAATGCCACTCACGTTTGCACACTTCTTAGAACAAGCCAGAAAGGAGCGAGGTTTAACACAGCAGGAGATGCTTGAGTTACTGCTTGAGGCCGACCCGACATTGTCTAAGCTCGACCTCAGGGCAAGATTACGAAGCCCCTTGCCCTGCAAGGACTTGCGAAAGGTAAGCGTTATTGCGGTTCGCTTTTTTCTGCTTTCTTTTGATCCCTGCTTTGAAGCTGATTTCTTCCGTCAGCAGATTTAAAGCTATATGTCTTATAACTGCTAAATTCTCACCGGCTTGCTCTCGACGTATCCGACATTCATCTTCTTTAAAACCAACGTCTAATCGCCAGTGCATCTGATTTTCAATGCTCCAATGTGCTCGCGTGCTCTCTAGTAAAGCTTTAGCCGTTAGTTTTGCTGAGCTTATGTAGTGCTTGATTTGCATTGTTTCTGCTGGCTTATCACCTTCTTGACGAATTGAAACGACCATACCAATTGTGGAGAGTTCAGCCCAATCAAACGCTATATAGCCTAAGAAATCTGTATTGTGAACAACCATACTCAAACGCGTTTCTGTACGACCATGCCCTTTCTCTTGAGTGACGTATTTATCACCTTCAAAACTATTAATCATACTAGAATTAAACACTTGGCTAATTGCTTGCTCCAATCGTTTTTGATTACCTTTTACCGCTAAGAGATAATCTGCATCTTGAGCGACTATCTTTTCAGCTATATCCTTCTGGCATCCCATAGCATCAATAGTCACTAAACAATCTCGCAAGGAAAGCATTTCAAGCAGTTCAGGGATCGCTTTTATTTCATTGCTTTTATCCGCAGTCTTCACTTGTCCTAGTACAACTTGGTTTGCTGCACTAAAGGCACTAACCATATGGATTGCACCACAACGCTTGTCTTTGTTGTATGTGCCTCTGAGAGTTTTGCCGTCGATAGCAATCACTTCACCCTCTGTCGTCTCATGACAGTCTTTCATCCACGCAGTAAAGCATCGTTGCAGTTGCTTGGCGGAAATAAGATTGATAACTCGGGCAATGGTATCGTGTACTGGTATGCCTTGTTTGAAATCACCATACTGCCTAAGCCATTCCAAGTTATCTTCACCAAAATCTTCAATATCCTCCCAACCTTCAGCACCAGCAATCACTGCTGCAATTGTTAAGAAGATAATGTCGGTTAGCGTGTGCTCTATTTTCCAAGCTTGGCGAGGGTCTCGAATAACTGAAATATGGTCCAAAAGGCTTAATCCATTCATTATGGCTAAATATCTGCTGTTAAAAAACAGTATATGATCACACCTAAATCTGATCATCAAATCGATCTTGAATGGGCGTTGTTGCCTAAATCAATTGAACCTTTTCCAAGTCCTGCGATCTGATCCTTTATGATGGTTAGAGCGGTGACAACATGGGTAAGGC
>NZ_JBFSTZ010000048.1:0-11828 GCF_041467155.1 Vibrio sp. 10N.247.310.23
AAGGGTATTGCTCTTTAAGAGCCGCCGCGAGATAGCTTGCGATACTGCCCCCAATGCCAAATTTACCGTACTTTTTGAAAGACGGTTTTTGTTCAATATAATTGTTCATCATCGAAATTAAATCTTCAGTTTTCCAGCTCCACAATATTTCACGATTGGCGGGGTCACTCATTGGTAAGCAATAATCAATGCGTTGGTTGCGGGCATCTAAACGCATGGTGTAAAAACTTACCGCATCGGCAGCGGCTCGAACACTCACTAATATGTATTTGTATTCTTGGCTGTCGGTATTTTGATAATGTTCAATGTAGTAACGCATCGAGGCGGGGTTGTTTTTACTACTTATATTTTCATCAAAGGGGTTTGCCGCGAACCCTGAAAATGAGCACAGTGCGGTTAATCCTAATACGATCCATTTCTTCATCATTTACCCTCCATTATTCACCTGTATATATTACCAGTGATTGTGCGAAATGTCATCGTTTTTGGTGTAAGGATTCACCGCACTTTCGCCTGGTTAAGTTCGCGTTTGTTTATCGGTCTCTTGCAGTGAAGCGGGCGCGTCCACATGAGCGCTGGTACGCTCAAATTGCTCGCGCGTATCATCGACAATTTGTGTGTGCGTTTCAGGGGTATAGTATGTCTCCGTGCCGCCCCGTTGCTCATGTTGGTTTAAAATGGCCTCGCTGGTCTGACTCAGCGCTTTCCCCTTGTGTTGCTCGCCAACCATTGTCTGCCACTCAGCTTGAGTCGGCTCACCATTAAAGTGATTGTCGTGCGCCTCTTTTGACGGCACGCTGGCCAGCACAAAGTCTTTAAAGGCGTCGGTCTGTTTAAATTCTTCCCATAAATTAGCACGACCTTGACGAGCTTCGCTGTTATTGCCAGTAAGAATTTGTTTGGCCTCTTCTTTGCTGTGCCCTGCCTCAACAAACTCCTGAAACGGCACCTCCAGTTTCTCCGTCAGGCTGGCCATTTCACGCTGCTCTAGGCTGTTGGCTCGGCTCAACGTGTCTACCTCTTGCTGCGATTTGGTGGTCGTATTCATCAGTTGCTGCGTCTCACCAAAGTTAGCCGCAAAGCCCGTTGCGTAAGTGCCCACCTCTGAATGGCGTTCATCAGCCGTGAGGCGGTTGCTCGCATCAATGGTCTGGTTAGCGCCTGAGCGGTAAGACTCAATCGCGGCTTGGATTTGACTTTGTTGCTCGCTGGTTGTGTTGCTTAATGTCTCACGGTCTTCTTCTGTCCACTTTTGACCCGTTGAAATGTCGATGCCTGCTTTGACAGGACTCAACATCCCCACAACGCCGCCCAGAGCTTCGGTGTTAACCCCAAAGTCCCCATCAACCCCGCGGTAAGCCGAATGCAGATAAGCGTTGGCTTTCTCTTCACTCCACCCTGTTGCCGCCATCACTTGCTCTGTTGACTGGCTCATCAGCTCTAGCCCTTTGGTGGCCGCAGCGCTTGCCCCGTGTCCGTGCGTTAAGCCGTAGCTCTGGTTTTTGCTGGCGGTGTCTTTCCAATCGGCCATAAGCTGCGTGCCGCTTTGCGCACTATTAGAGAGCGCGGCTTGGTTGGAGGATAGATTGGTTTGGGCTTGGTTGTAGGTATCTTGTACCGCTTCACTGTACTGGCTGTCCCATTTCATATTCCACTGGAAGTTTGAGGCGGTAGGGTTAGTGTCGTACACCGTTTTATCGCCATATTGTGTGGTCAGCATTCCATCCGAGCCTTGCGTGGTGGTGCCGTGCTCTTTGAGTAAGGTGGAGGTATCGAGCTTATTGCCATTCACATTATTAAATGTGTGCGTTTGCATCTGCGTGTTGCCGTGGCTGATGTCACCCGATGAAGCCGCTGCCGAAGTGCGGGCGTTGGTTTGATTAATCATACCTGCCAGTTGGTAGTTGAGACTGCTCATCATCGCGCTAGCCCCTTTGGTTAATGCCATCGCTATCGCAGGCGTTGACATCATGAGGTAGCCAGTAATCGCAGCGTAGCGTGTATTCACATAATCAATCCCATTCATGTTGGAGAGCGTAATGCCATGCAGTCCCTGTGTGGCGCCGTTGGTTGCGCTCTGTAAAAACCACATCATAATCGCATTGAGGATAGTGAATATCATCGGCCACGTCGCAAGAAAGAAAAAGCTGCTTAAATAGTTTTTTAATACGGGCAAGGCCATGTGGGGCAATAGTGCAATAATCACAACGATAGAGCCGAAGCAAACAAACAAAATGAGCGCGATGGAGTGCATCATTGGAATGAACTCTTTGGCTTGCAAGCCGATGTTCGCCCACATGCTGGTTGTTTGCATTTGGTTGGCGGTGTAAGCGTAATTTGCGGCGACACTATTGCGGTTATTTTCAATGTTCCAGCGCGTCATATTGATGGCCATGTTTTGCTTGAGAATATCGACCGCGTTATTACTGACGCCAATTAAATCTTGATGGCTGTTTTCAACGGCATTTTTTAAAAATGACAACTCAATTGAATTTTCTCGCCCCAAAATGTAAGCGCCCAGTTTGTTGATGGTTTTGTCCGCCTCTGCGTTAAACTGAGTGACGATATCAGGAAAGGCGGTTTGACAAGTTTGGTAAGTACCGCTTGGGTTGTAGAGGCCGCGCACTGGTGACATAGATTGCCCCTGTAAAAAAGCGAGCAAGTCGTCGGCTTGTAAGATGTCTTGCATCGTGTATTTCTTGTTGATGCGGATATCGCCCACAATGCAGTTGTGATAAAAATCTTTCCAATATTGCTGGAGAGAAAGGGTTTCGGCGTTGGTGCTGCGCACCAGAGTGTAAAGCTCAGAGCCAAAGACCATTCCAGAGGTGCTATAACTTCTATCATCGGTTGAGCTAAACACGGTTTCTATGCCGTGGGTGAGGCCGTGCATGAATGTGGTGGCCGCCCATCCTGGTATCGCGACAATGTAGGGGACATTATCGACCGAATAAGAGTGCATCGGATTTTGCGCGTCTTGGATTTGGACGGTGGCTTTCATGCTGATAAGAAACGTCGGAATGGCCAGAAATATCACAGCAAATCGCATCACATGTTTGGCGTCTCGATAAAGAAGAAACAGGGTCGCGGCGATGATGAAAGAGAGTTGTAAGGCCGTTTCAACCAAACTCCCAAAAGTGGTGGTGGTGAAAAACGTGGCGACCGCATTTAATGCGTATTGCATTTGAGCGCCCGCCCCGTAGGTATAAAAATCCAGTACCATAGTTGTATATCCTTTGTTTCTTTAATGCCCAAAGGCGAGGTTTGCGATGGACGCATCACTGGCGGCTTGGTCAAGCAGTGAACGTTTTCGCTTTAAGCGCTCCGTCAGTGCTAGGTGTTTATTGAGTTTTTCTTTGCTGCGTAAACGCACCGTCTGTAAGTAAGCTTGCACGGTATCGATAGACTCAAAGGTGCGCGCGACATCAGCAGGGTTGACTGATGAAAGGTTGGCGATGGATTGATTCACCATCATGACCATGTTGTTTAAATACGCGTACAAGATATCGGCGGCGATGCTTTCAGAATACAAATGACTTTCTGGTGAGACGTTTAAATGCGCGTCATCAATGAGCATGGCAAAAATGGGGATATCACTGAGTTCAATGAAACTCTTTATTGAGTCGGTAATGGGCGTGTCGGCCTGTAAACTGGCGTAGAGGGTATCGATGGTTTGACGCACTTTGGCGTTAAACGCGTGGCTTTCGGTTAACGTTATGTTTCCAAGGCTCATCGTTAAGCAGGTATCGGTACTTTGGCAGCGGTATAAATCCAAAGTGCCGCCTTTGAGCATGGTATCGATGGCGGTGTCGTTACCGACTATCATCGACGGAATGTAACTTGGTGTCCCTTCTGAGTTATAAATGACAGTCCCCGTCAGGTTCATAATAAATTCTGCGACCTCTTTGTTGCTTTCTAGGTAACTGCTTTTCATTAACGCATCCCACACCACGTTTAAGTTGACCTTGATGGCGTGAGCGGTCGCCTCGTCGCTATTGCTGGCCAACGTGCTTTGGTTGGTGCCGACGCTGCTGCATTCGTGCTGCGCTTCTAGCCAGTCTGAAAATGCATTACGTTGTGTACCGAGTGTCGAGCAGGCGTGACGCTTGGCTTCACCGTCTGCAAAGGCGGCCAATCCAGAGACGGCCGATTGCGCAATTTGGCAGGAGTTCATTGAGGTGGTGTTGAATTGGTCAGCAATGGCTTGCAGCTTATCGCGGTTCGCTTTAATCGCGGGCGCCCAGGTTTGCAGCGCTAAGTCCACGGCAAAGGGGACGGCGTTGGCGATGACCGATTTACCAAATGAGACCAGTTGGTCAGAATTGATGTGCGAAAATCCCCCCATGAACGCATCAATCCCGCCACACCCTGCGCTGACGGAAGGTAAGGTGATAGACGCCAGCTGAATGTTTTGAATTTTCGTGCGTGAGAACAAGCTCCCTGCGTTGTAGTAGGTCGCCGATTGTCCCTCATAAGCGCTTGGGTTGGTGATGTTGCTATTAAAGCCTGAGTCGTTAAAAAAGTCTGACATTGAACTGCCTAAACTGGCGTGTACTTGCCATGAGCAGCACGCCAGTAACACTACAGAGCAAGGTTTTAAAGGGGTCATCGCAAACTCTCCATGGTTGAGGCGCTGGCTCTGATGTTTTGATAGCTACTCAATAGGGCTTGATAGCTCACATTTCCCTCGCTGATGCGAACGTATTTACCCGTGTTGACGTTGATTAAAAAGGTGGCGGGGGTAATGGCATTTTTGGTATCACCAAAAAAAGCGGTGGTGATGTCCGGTGTTGCTGGTATCGGCGTGCTGTAGCCTGGAATAGGTTGCCCATCGAAAGAGAAGTCATAGACAGGGAGTTGAGTTGCCTGCTCAAACTGTTTCATGGTGGGCGCAAATTGATGACATTCACTGCACTGGCTGAAATGAAACAAAACCAAAGCGTACTGACCCGCCATGGTTTGAGCTGTTACCGGTGATATTGAGGCGAAAGTCATCGCCATACTCAAAAGCAGAATACGAATAAAAGTGTTCATTGTGATGTCCTTGAAAGAGTCCGTCGTTAAAAGTCAGGGACTTGATAGTTCGTAGCGACGTTGTGAAAGCGGGAGAGCAAATCATTTTGAGAGATAAAACCGTAAGCGAGGGGTTTAAGCTCTTTGGTGTGAATGTTGGCCAGCATTAAGGCTGGCGTGTAACGCACTTGTACGCGACCGGTGTTATCGATGTGATTTTCTTTGATGACGTCAAAAACGTGTCCATCTTTGCTTATGCCTACAAGGTCGATGTGGTAACGATTGGCAAAGTCTTGTACGGAGGGGGCTAACGTTTGAGAAAGAGCGTCGTTGCCCTCGTAGACAAAGTAAATTCCCCAGCCTTCCTGAACAAGCTGGCGAACGCTGGCTTCGTTCTTAACCTTAATCGTTTGATAATAAGTGTCTCGTGCAGCTTGTTCTGTGGGGCGGTCTTTGGTGTATGACAACTCAGGGTTTTCGGTGATGAGTTTCTTGAATGTCATGCCCGTTTGTGTGGTTTTTTCATCAATGAATTTCTTAAGTCTCATCACCTTAAGGTTCTTTTCCTCATCCGTTGGATTGATGGTGGCGTCATTTAATGCCTCGTCAAACTCACGGTGAAACCACTGCATTTGTTCGGTAGCGCTCATCACCGTCGAAACACTGTTGGGTGGCAGGGCTGGCTCCTCTTCTTTAGGCTTTACTTTTTGGGGTTTGGCTTCGTTGTACCATCGCCAGCCTTTGGGTGTCTCGCTGGCGAGGCTGTGAAAGGTAAACAAAGACAACAACACGACCGATAGGGATTTGATTATTAATCGGTTAATTGAGTTGTTCACCGTTTTTGTGGATAAATGTGCCATGGTGGATATCTCATGATTCGATGGTTCAGTGTCGCTGTGTGGTGGCCATTTTCTATTATGGCCAAACTATGGCGCTGATAGATTTTGCTCAGCATCTAGGCGATGCCACGGCGTGTTCATTGCTTTCTCCTTGTCTTCTATTGCCAAAAGCGCAACATCTTCTCAGTGCGCGAGTTAAAGAGCGTCCAAAGTGCTTCATCATTGCCGTGTTCTTTCTTATGCAACTGCATGTCTTGTTTGAGTTTGTAGAGTGCTCGTTTAAATAAGATGTGCCGGATGAGGGTGAGCGCAAATCCGGTTAAGGCCAGTAACAGCAATGAATACATGATATTTCCTTATATTATTATTGGTTATGCTTTGGGCTCTTGATAGGGTTAATGAGATAGATGTTGAAGGTGCGATATGCATAAGTTGGCTATTTGGGCGTTTTTTGTGGTGATCATTATTTTATTTTGGTCAAACTATGGCGTTGGTGACTGTTTGCCTAACGATGAGTTTTGCTCAGCATCGAGAGGGGGATTTTCCAATTCTGTGGATAAGCTCTTTGCTTTGTTTTGAGCGAAGAGGTAAATCACAATGCTTATACCTATGAAAAAATGCAGTAAGGCTGTGTACTCCAAAGACAGTTGCCAGAGACATTTCATAGTTTTTTGCCAATCAGAAAGTGAGAATGTTGAATACGATTCTGGAATGGGGTAATAAGCAAAAGCGTAATACACCACCCCAATGAAACAGAGTATTTGTATCGATATGGTCACGACTAACGGTAGTATGATGAATTGAAATAGTGTTTTTAAATATCGCTCTAAGCGATGCCACGGTGTGTTCATTGCATTTTCCTATATCAATGAATTACTTATTGTGTGAATAAGGAGCTAGGGTGGTTTGTGCTCCGTTTTTAACAAACATTATTGCTCGTAAGCGCTTTGTAGGCGGTCTTGGATTTCTTGTGCTGAAGGAATGTTTGTACCGTCGTGCATATCGTCGTAAAAATCGGAGAAATCCAATATCTCGAAGTCTATTTCTTGGAGTTGTTCAGGAGTGATAGCCCCGCAAATTGGGCTTTGTGCAGTGCCGAGACTGATGCCAAGTTGACCCTGTGAGCCTTGCTCTTGGATGATGCGAGCGAGCTTGCTGTCGAATACGCAGTACGTTTTTTTCTTACGGGTACACACACCAAGAACCGAGCTGGCGCAATAACTTCCAAGCGAGATAGTGATGCCTTGCTCTTTGGCTTGTCCTAGCGCTTTTTCTTCTTCATTGCATTCATCCAGTCCGAGGCTGGCTCCCCAGCCGCTATCTTTGCAACAATCAGCAAAACCAAAGGCTTTGTCGGTACACTGCATTCCTTGCCCCGTAAATATGACCGGGGGATCGCCAAGCCCATCAGCGGCTTCGGCGAGCGCCGCCAGGGCAGACGCACTTTCATCAAAGCTGTCATCAAACGTCGCCATCTCTTCAAAGCAGTCACCATCCAGACAAAAAGAAGTCTCACCGCAAATAAGATTTGTCGCACTACAGGTTTGTTCAGGGCAAGACATATTAAACTCTTGCTCTATGCAAATGCCGTTTTGCATGAGGCTGCACGCGCTTGAGGTCGTGGTGCAGTCCGTAGGGAGAGAAGCGCAAGTGTCAGGGCGGTCGCATTGATGGTCGAGTTGGTATTTCCAGCAATCGAGCGTGGTGGAGACGCCATTAATGACTCGTGTTTCTGGACCTTCGATGCAGGTACGGTGAGTTTGTTTACACTCACTGGTGAGTGAGCATGTGGTTGACCAAGATATGATGTTTTTTATACATTGCCCTCCAGAGAGGGTGTAGCCTGAATCGCAGTGCAACGTGACCGGGTACGAATATTGTGTCGTTTTACAGACCTCATACTCGGTTATATCATCAGCATCATCTTCAGTTGTATAGTATTTACGCTCACCTAACGAAAATTCACCGTGATCACCAGTATTAAATTGGTAACCACTATATTCTATGCCGTCCCATATATAGGTGATCCAGCCACTTATTTCTATGGCTTTATTGTTCTTGTTATACCGACATACATTCGAGGTTTTATTACATGTTAGACCGTTTAAAGTATAACCGGATAGGCATTTTTTATGGGTCGTTCCCAATGCCACTGTCGCGGTTGGGAGTTCAAAACAAGGAACAAGATCATAAGTTGGTTGAAGGCAGCTTCTTGGGATGTAATCGATATTACATTGAGTACCGCTGTCGCAATCTGCGTATTGATTCGATAAACCGTGGCTGATTTCATAGGCGTTATCAATGCCAAGGGTGGCGAATCGATAGGTGTCATCGTTTGGGTCAATGTGAGCGCTGTTGTTGTTAAACCCCTCCTGCACCGCTTGAGCCTGCTCGTTGTTGTAATACTCGGTTGTGGATTGGTCAGTGATTTGAGCGTCATTCATGCTTGCTTCATCTGGATTTCGAATTTGATTGTCGCAATCAGGATTGTTGTCGCTGCAAAAGTCAGATAAATCGATGCTCATCTCTGCGTAGGCCTCATTTGGCGCATTTTTCGCCCAATCCACATGCTCGTAAAAGGTGTGCTCTTGTGAGGCGCTTAACGCGTGAGTGGCGATAAACAAAGTGGCAAAGAGAGGGAGGTGGTTAAAGATGCGTTTGAGTTTACTCATTGGGAGTGCCTTGTAAAACGCGCTGAGCAATATGCCCGACGTCCCCTTGACTTAAAATATTCAACGCGCTCGGTATCGAGATATTCCCGTGAACGATGTCATAGTCATTGGCGGCGCAGTGAGTTTCACTGCACTGATCACTGATGGCGACAAAAGCCGGTACATGAGTGATATTAAACTGGTTAAACCACGCGGGGCTGATGGCAATGCCGCTGTTAATGGTGCGTCCGTCCGGCCTTTTTAATAACTTCGTGATGCGTGAAGCTGTTGGCACAAAACCCTCTGGCAACACGCCTCGAATAATGAGAGGCACCTGGTAGGTCTGACTTTGTTGTAGTAATTGCTGGAACGCGTGGTCTGGCATCGAAAGTGACACAAACGCCATGACACCGTGCGCTTTTTTGTGAGGATTGGCCTGTGGTGTGCCCAGTACACTTGCCAGCGGTGAGTCTTGCAATGCTTTATCAAGGTGTTGATGCATCGTTAACGCTTCGTGTTTATGTTGCTGACTGCGCTCAATGATGGCGGCCAGTTCGTTTGGGTGGTTCGGTGGCTCTGTTACGGCTTGCTCGCGCTTGGCGAGGGCTTTAAGCTCCTCTTGAGAATAACCTATGTCGGCAAGGGATAAAGGGCTTGCGAACAGTATGACCAGCGCAAATAAGATTTTGGCACAAAATGGCATAGAGCCTCCTTTGTGTGCTATTTCGTTGAGTGAAGAGGCGACGTCAAAACTATCGACGCGGGTGTTTAAATCACAGGCTTGAACGCACCGGCTACCTTGCCAACAATGTTGAGTCTCCTAATCTCTTCTGGATCTTAAACGCGTTAAACAGCGTTTGGTGAGCTTTCTCGATGTCGTCAATGGACTGATACCTCAAGGGCAAAGGGCAAACATTGCTTTGGTAACGTTTCCTTGGCAGATATCGGCATATGGTGTAATCATCGATGCCGTATTTTCGATAATGCTCAATCAGTGCGACATCAAGGCACTCACCTCTTTCGTGGCATTGGCTGCACCAACCCGCGTCGGCTACCCTGTAACCATAGTGCTTAAATAATCCAGGAGCACAGTTGTCACATATCTGACTCGGAAAGGCTTGTTGGTCGTTATGCTCTATGGCGCAGTAAATATCATCAGGGTTGATGATGAGTTTCGATAGCGGGGTCAAATGATCGTGAATGAGCGTTTTTCTGTCACGGCGCGATAAGCGAAGTGGCTTGAGCAGCGCTCGGATTTGATGTTTGTTGTTACTGTTCGCTTTAGCAATAAGGTGTATTTTGTGCGTTTTGCATTGTTGCAAGAAGGCAAGTAGTGAACTCACCGATGACGTTGGTTTTGACGAGAGAAAGGGAAGAATATTTCTCATAATGACTCCAATTTTTAAATGAAAGAGGACTTTGATGAAAACCGAATTTACTCAGGCGGAAGTGGCGAAACTTCCTTTTGCTCATCACGTACTTCGTCAAGGGATTCAGAGTCATGACAAAGTACCTATTGATGCCGAAGGTAATCATTGGCACGTCACGGATGTGCATCTTGCCGATGTTGTGGGAAGTCTAGATCCCCGATATGCCGGCAAAACGTGGTTGGATTTATTTCCTTGCACAGATGCCCCTTATGGTCTTAAGCGTTGTTTCGAGCGTATGCGAGATCTTCAAAGAACGCCGGATTACTATAAGTCTGAAGAAAAGAAACAGAAGTATGAGTTTTGCAATATTGATGGTGAGCTTTATATCGATGATGGACATCATCGAACGGTGATTGGTCGTGTGTTTTTAACCGCTAATGGGGTTGAACCCGTTATGAAAAATGTTCTTGTGGCTTATTACACCAGAGGGTTATTTCACCGTATTCGTATTTTGCCTCGCCGCCTCAAACACGGGTTGATAAGCCATTTCAATGTCTTTAAGTGATTGGTGCTTGAGCGGCTCACCTCTTGGGCTCCACCGAGCTCTTGGTAGTTTGTGATGGATGGTTTCATCATTGATGCCGTGTTTTCGATAATGCTCAATCAGTGCAATATCAAGGCATTCGCCATTTTGATGGCACTGACTGCACCAACTATGGTCAGCCACGCGATAACCGTAGTGTTTAAATAATTCAGGGGCGCACTTATCACACATTTGGCATGGAAAGGCTTGTTTCTCATCATGATTCATGGACGTGAAAAACTCAGCAGTACCAAGATTGGAAGTAGAGATAGGCGTTAAGTGTGCGTTTAACCGTGTTTGGGTGTCGCTGCATGATAAATTGAGTGATTGGATGAGCGTCTTAATTTGATGCTCAATAGAAGAAGTCTGAAATAAAAAGTGGATGCCTTGTATGCGGCACTGCTGTAAAAACTCAATGAGCATGTCGTCAGAGGTTTTTGGTTGCCTGTTTGGGGATAAAAAACACAGAATTTTGTTCATATCGAATCCTAATTTATAAGAAAACACAGTTACGTTTTCGCCAGTTTACAAAACCAAAGTTACCGCCTGTTGTGGGGTTATCTTTACCTTGCTCCCACAAGGTTGAGGTCGTGCCGTAGGGGTAGCAGTTACCCGCATCTCCAATCGGCGCCGCTAATTGATATCGATAGCGACTTTTTGGCAAGATAGGCTCCGGCCATTGGTAGCAAATGGCGCCATCTTCTCCTCGCGTCTCCCATACGATACCTTGACGGTGCAATTTAAAATTAAACCGCTGCATCGTTAGTGTGGCGACTTGAGGCCCGGTATGTGAGTAATCGTTATTCCCCGTCAGTGGATACGCTCCTCCCTGTGAGCCTAAACACCAAAAGAGCGCATCAAAAGGCAGCACTCGCCCCGTCGTCGTCGCCATCGCTTCTGTGACGCAGGCTAATTGCGTCATGGGATCACCGAACAAAATTGCTTCGGGATTTAAAATGAAAGACATTTCATCATCGTCCCAAAAGGGGTCGAGTTCGGTTATGTACGCGACATCAAAGTTGTCGGTTGCCATACAAGCAGCGGATTGCATCAATTGCAGCCAGTAAATCACCGGATATTTGTACCAGTGCACGTGATAGAAAGCGTCACCGCTGGTCTGACTACTTGAATCGTGCTGAGCGCCCCCGAGTTGCTGACTGTTACTGGTGCTCAGTTGCATTCCCATGTTCACCATGCAATAAGGTACGCGAGTCACATCCACGAGTGAGTAAGGTTCCCAGTAGCCTATATTTAAGCCAATCTGCACGTAAATAGGGGGCGGTTTCGGGCAGTACGAAATAGGCATACTTGGATTGGAAGTGTCTGGATATTTCGATGTAATCAAAGGGACGCTGCCTAGTGTCATCGGAAA
>NZ_JBFSTZ010000049.1:0-11494 GCF_041467155.1 Vibrio sp. 10N.247.310.23
ACCACATGGCGTAGTTCACGACCGTATCGACGACAAACTCAGGCCACACCTCAAACGGCAGCGCAAGGCCGCTGCGTTTTAAGACGCGGAGTTTGTCCTGGATAATCTCGTCGTGTTCAAGCTCAGCCCGAGTGGCAGGCAGCACAAAGCCCTCTGGAGCGCTCAGCGCACCAGAGGGAGATACATCGGATTGATGATGTTGTTCATCTGCGTAAAGCCAATCAATGAACCGTTTAATTGATTGAAACATCCTTAACCTACCTTTTGAGCTATCAAAACCAAAAAATACTGTATATAAAAACAGTACCACAAACATTTCGTTGCATACAATACCGATCAAAAACCGTTTGAGGCAAAAACACTGACCCCTAGGTTTGAACCCATTTCATGCACGAAATAAAAGTAACAGAGACGAAAAAATCAAGGCGAGAGAGCCCTGTACTCTGAATATTGGTAGGCGACACAGCACAGTTCGTGCATGACGCTAAGTCGAGCGCGAGGCTCGTCGGGTTTGATAGCACCAAAGCGATGTAGGCTAAGGGCAGTTAAGTATGCTTTCACTTTTTCCGTTTGAACTTGGAAAAAGCCGCGACACGTTTCAGAGAGCCATTTAAGGGGGGTTAACCCCGTGTGCTTGACTGCGCATTGGCAGACGGAGCAACTCTATAAAAATTGAACAGAGAGATCAAGTCCTTGGAGGAAAGCTGAGAAGGCAGGACACCGTTTGTTGATTCAGTATTGATGTGGTGATGAGTCATGTTCATCTGGACCAATAGACGATTGACTAAGCATCACAGAGGGGAAAGACGTCCCTCTTCATTGATATTAGGTAAATGTTTGAATTGGAACTATTGTCACATAAGAGCACAAGAATAAGGTGCGAGCCCCAGAGCATTAGGGGCTCGCAATAGTGCGCAGTGGGATGCGCGCACTAAATTTGGTGTCGGGGTGTAGTGCATGAGTGGTTTTTTAAAGAGCGCAATATTCGTTGCGCATGTGCAACACATGTTGCACATTACTCCCAATTACTAACTAGATCAAGTTCAGATAAAATAGAGGTTGAAAATAGCAAAGAGAAATAGACAAAGTGGATAAAACTGAAGTCGATTTAAGGATTCATGAGTTAATAAAAACTTATGTGTTATCTAGTGGTTTGAGTAATTCCGAGCTGGCTAGGCGGTGTGATGTTGATCGAGCAACAGTTGGTCGATGGTTGAAAAGCGGGAATATCTCAAGAAATAATTTGTTAAAACTATGCAAGGTATTGGGAATATCTCAGGCGACTTTTTTTGAAGTTATAGAACTACCAAAAGAAACATCAACTTTCTATAAAAAGAAAAAAGTAGTCATTACTAAGATAGAATCACTACCACAAAAAGATGCTGCATTACTAAGTGCAATCGATAAATTACTTTCTTAAGAAAATAGAATAAAACAGCACCTAATGTTGGTGCTGTTTGAAATAATGAGGCGCTTACAAAACATCTCTGAGATTTTTACGCTCCTCTATCTCTTCCTGCTTTGGAATGGTTCCGGGTAGCGTAATGTTTTTAGGATTTTTCTTAATGTTTTGCGTCGAATGAGCAGACTTAGACGCCTTAGATTTCAAACTAAATACATGTGGATTAATAGTAAGGTTCTGTCTCACTTCAACACTAAACTCTTTATTCTCATTTTCAGGTAAATAGTTGCACTTAAGGTACTTAATCGACAGCAATTCTTTGCTTCTCTTTAGCGTAAACATGCACTTTGTTAGTCGCATTATCGATGTTAAACCTGCGCCTGATGCCATGGTAATTTCTTGGTTACCACGGATCTCATCTTTATTCACGTGATGAACAAGCAACAAACTGGCACCTGATTCACTAGCAAGATTCTGAAAAACATTTTTGATTAAGCGATCATGTTTTACTTCCTCACAACGGCCTATTGATTCCGTTACAGTGTCGACGATCACTAAGTCAAATTCAGAGAAGGTTTTTTTGAGTTGTTCTAAATACTGCTTATGTTCTGTCTGTTCTTGTGCCGAGCTATCGGGTGGAATCACTATAGGTTCAATATCAGTTAGAAAGTGAAGATTGTTCTTTAACTCTGACTTTATAGTGGCAGTGCAATTAGCCAGCTTTTCTTTCATGCGTGATTGAATCACGCCGGCTCCGTCTTCTGAACTTAACACCAATGTTTTTGTGGGCTTGTCGGCTGTGCTCATCCCGAGTAAAGACATTGAAGAAGCGTGTTCCATTGCAATGCACAATGCTAGGTGAGACTTACCAACGTTAGGCGCAGCAATCAACATGCCAACATGTCCTTTAAGTAAACCTTTCAAGCTGAAGCTTAGGTTTTGACTTGCAGATGAAGACATCAAGCTATCAAGAGATTGAGTGATCATGATTCACCCTCCCCTATATAAAATATTTGTATGCCATTACCGACATCGCGAAATTGAAGACTGAAGTCTTTTTCAATTTGCACGGCATTGGCCAATAGATCTTTTCTGAGATCACTACGGAAGCTATGACTGACTTTCGAAGCAATTGATTGAATGTAGCTATCGAGTGCCCACTCAAACTTCTTGTTATGTAAGAATTCAGCTTTATGCGTAGTAATGTATTTTAAAAATGAACGAACCGACGGTTTACTGTAGTTGGTCATTTTGTGTTGTTCTAATCGATAGTAGTAACCATGGTCGCGTATTGCTTGCAACAGACGCATGTCTGGAACTAAGAACACATGGTTAGTGAGGTTCTTACTGTTTTTACGGCCTGTCTTAAATTTACTTCGGTCACAATAAAAACGGTAATCTTGAACAAACTCTAATGGCTTTTTGCCTACTACATTCTGTTCTTCATCAAGCTCATTGATCACCAAGTGGGCCGTTGCTAATTGAGTAATACGACGCTCTATTTGATCGTAGTTCGCGCGTGTGGTCGCCATGCCCATTCGGGTTGCTAATTCATACATGCTCATTGATAGAACGGTCGCGTCACGATCGATAAATGAATCAAAACCATCTTGTTGAGTATCTGATATATCACCATCAGTGATGGTTTGGTATACCTGTGACCAAGTTAAACGTGCTCCGGCATCATAGGAAGTATCGTCTAGTTGAATCGTTTGAGCATACGCCAACATGGTTTCTAAAATATCGCGATGTGGTTGAAGTAAGTAATCAACATGCAGGTCAACTCTGAAATTTTTTCCATAGCTATTGATGTTCACGCTTTCTAACGGATAGTTAGGATCGGTACCCCCGCTTTGTGCAATCTCGATGAGCTTGGATTGCATTGTGGATGTCAAACGTGAAGCTGGATGAAAGATGGTAGCTCTAGAAAATAGAATGGATGAGATGAACCGGTTCTTACGGTCCTCTTCATTAATAACCGTCAAACTAGAGCTAGATGTTGAAACCATGATCATTACCTAATAATGCGATAGTTTTATTTTAACAGATAGTCGTCATTAACTCACTTAGTTCGGTAGATATTTATACCATATCGGTAAATATCTATACTAGATCACATAAAACAACTATAAACTTCGGTAAATAATCACTTGGTTCGGTAAATGTTTAGTTGTATGCTAAAGATCTTCCATGAGGCATAAGGAAGCCGATTAATTCTATTTAAGGTTATATAATTGGTTTTTATTTGTAGTTGATCTACGAACTATGCCAAACATGATCATTCTACCTTTAAGATCGGTAAATATTCATATTCAACTTGTACGGTTCGGTAAATGTTTACATCGATGATCGTTAAATGTTGGTATTTAATCGGTAGATGTTTATATTAAATCGGTAAGTATTTATATAATTTCGGTCGATGTTGATAGTTTAAACAGCTATCTAAGAAACTAGAACCTTAAGGATCTAGTTTTAAATAATACCAACTTCACTGAGGTTCAGCCGGTGACTTAACAGGTAACATCAAATCTCTAGAGAGCTTTGATGTTACCTGTTAAGTAGGTGTTAATACTCTAACCCTATTATCTTCAAATTAGCTAATAACCATTACAAACCCTATGTAATTGATATGTTTTAATTTTATTAATCTATAGATTTTTGATCGCTTGATTATTCATTAATTCCTTATTTGATCGTTTAACTTTTTATTGTGTACCTGCATTTTAGGGTTTTACTACCCTGATCGTTGCGGGTGTTCGTCAGCAATATAAAATAAGTGGGTGGAGCTAAGTTCAAGGTAAGGAATTTCAATGATTCCTTACCTGAAAAATCACGGTTTAACTCACGTCAAAATGAGTGTCTGACTGACCTAACTCCTGCTCTATAATCTAAACACGGGTGTTTAATGAACACCTTCAGGCTGTTTTCGCAATTTCAGATACACTAATCCTACGAAAAACCTAAATTGACCTGATTTGGGATTGAACCAAAGCATGATGAACTAGCTCTGACAGTGGATCTCCAGCTCTAAAACGAAGAAACGCTAAACGGTGCCCACAAAGAATGCACTCAAACGGGTCAACCTTCACATACCCTTTCAGCATAGCGGCGTAACCTGGTATTTCAGGTGAGTCTTTAGGGGCGATGCCTTAGGCATCGTAGACCTTAGGGAGCATCTCACTGCGACGTCGGTTTGATAGAACCCCGAAGTATCGAATCATTTTGAAGTGCTTATCTGGGATATGCTCAATCATGCGCTCTATCAGTGCTTCTGGACTTAAAATGAGGGATTCAGTCCGACCATTCCTATGGTTGAGGTAATCAAACGTCACTAAGCCTCCCTAGAAGTTATGTCGTAAACGCGACGCCGATATAGGTGGGCGTTTAGGTATCGGCCGAGGTAAGTCATCGTGGGCGTCACGTTGGCCGTTTTCTTTGCAAAGTGCAGCCCTCTCCACTCAAATCTAACTCTGAGTAATAGGAGCCGAGAAGTTGAGTGATGGCGGCACGCCAACACTTCTCAGTAGTCTTAGCTTTAAAGAAAATGGGCTTCCAAAGGCCTGTCCTCTTACATAAGCCACCACGTGTGACAGACAAATGGATGTGCACATTCCAATTCAGTTTTCGGCCGTAGGTGTGAAGTGCACAGAACACACCAATATCGATATCCAGTTGCTTTGCCCATCCTAAGACGATTTTGGCTGCACAACTAAAGAGATGATTGAGAAGAAAACGATTATCCAGAAAGATAGGCCACAGCGTGTGTGGAAGCGTCAACGTAACGTGTTGATACTCACACTCAGGAAAGACATGTTGTTGCTTTCGTATCCACCGCTCTGTCGCTTTAATGCCACAACTGCTGCAAAAGCGAGATTTACACGTTTGATGGATGTATTTGTGATGAGTGCAGTTGGCATGGCTGCATCGGTACTCTTTATAGCCAAAAGCGGCGGCGCTGCAAGCGAGCATTTTAGTGACGTTTTAATGACGACGGTTCGGAGGGTTTCCCGATGTTTATTGAGATAGTTCAGCCAATTATCGTTAGCATTAAAGAGTTGTTTGATGGGCTTATTCGGAAACATAACCTATAGGATAAACGATTCATGCAAAGCACCCTAGTAGGTTGAGTATCTTTGTTTTCGACCGTAGGCCGTTCAGGCGACACCGTCGCCGGTTCTAATATCTGAATAATAAAACAACCCCCATTGTCCCCAAAAAATGCAATCGAAATCATCCAAATTATTCTTTAAACCATTTTGCCAATTTGAGTTCTTTTAATGGTTTAATTTTGGTCTTTAGTGATTTATAGTGTTTGTAAGCGATTAGGCACTAAGGATAACTCATGAGCACCATCATCGATTCATTGGAACAAGTCTGCGAGCGCATGCAGCAAGAGCAATCAGATCTGAAAGCTGTTATTACAGATCGTATGCAAATCAAAGTAACGGATACTGAAATAGATGGTAGCGTTGATCGCCTTATCTATAATCACTCGCTTAAGAAGAAAGAACTTCAAGAGCTCTTTGGTTTGTCACGAGTGACGTTTAACTCTCGAATAGATGAAGCGACGGAGCTGGGTATTGTTGGCGCGCCTATCATTCAAGGACGCACGCACCTCTATAACCGCTTTGATGTATCGAACATGATGGATTTCATGAGTTTCCCCAAATACAACCAGCGTTTTGAGCCTACGACCGTGGTTGTGGAGAACCACAAAGGGGGCACCGGTAAGTCTACGACTACCGTGACCTTAGCAACCGCGGCTGCACTAGACCTTAACCTTAATGCTCGCTGCCTAGTAATAGACTTAGACCCGCAAGGTTCTACTGGGCAAAACCTTATCCATCAAGCTGATGATGACTCGGTTTACATGACAGCAGTTGATATTGCATTATCAAAATTAGAGCCTGAAGGGGACTTTTCACAATATCTAAATGACTACAGTTTTGAAGAGTTGGTCAAAGCTATCCCATTTAAAACTCACCTCCCTAACTTAGATGTGATTCCTGCTTTTCCATCCGATGAGCGCTTTGTCGATAGTTATTGGGGGCAAGATGAGGCAGGGCAGGAGGCGTTGGTAAGTGTGCTTCGCGAAAAAATTCTGCCAATTCTTAAACAAGACTATGACCTGATTTTCATCGATACACCACCACAAAACTCCCCTATTTTATGGGCTGTGAATGAAGCTGCTGATGCGGTGCTTATCCCTGTGACTCCAAGGGAGTTTGATTTTGCATCAACCAGTAACTACATGGCTACCATGCCTGGTACGTTTAGGGCTTTGCCGTCTCAAGGGCAAAACCTGAAATGGGCGAAACTGCTTCCAGTTAACTTCGATGAAAAGAGTGCACATGAGGTGAAGGTGTTCGATAAATTATTACGTGCAGCCCAAGGGCACTTATTGTCTACCGCGATTCGTCATTCAGAAGCGTTTGTCGCGGCAGCGGAAAGCAATCGAACTGTGCTTGATATCCGTAAATCAGAGCAGATTTGCAGTGGCAAACAATTTGATTTGGCCATGACGTCCGTGAACGCGGTGTATCACCAATTCATTACTGAAATTAAGCAGCTTGCAACAAAGGGGCTATAACATGCAACGACCACAAGATAAGCGAACCGGCTTTAAGCAAGGCAACCAATTAGGTCAGCGAACTCAAGCCGAGACCCCTAAAAAAACATTCACTTTTGCTAGCGGTAAAGTTGCGACTGCAGAGCGTGTCATTGTGAAAGCCGATGAGCTTCAAGTTAAAACTGCGATTCATCCTTTAAATCCACGTCGCCAAGAGTCGCTCACCCTTGATTCTGTACGCGATATATTTTCAAGTATTCAGGAAGAGGGCGTGCATACTGAAGGTGTCGCGACCAAAGACGAGAAGGGCATTTACCAATTGCTTGATAGTTCTCGTCGTCGTTTCACTTGTGTACATGCACAAAAAGATCTACCTCTTTGGGTAATAGAGGGGGAGGTTGAACAATCTGATCTCGTTGCTTTTATTCAAACCACTCAATCGGTCAAGCGTTTGTCTTACCGAGAACTGGGTGCCGACTACCCAAGTATTATGCAAGAACAGAGCTTCACTAAGCTTGATGAACTCGCCGCATATTTGAATATTGGTCGTGAAACTTGTCGTAAGCGTTTGGCTGCTGCCTCGATTGATCAGCGTTTGATTGAAGCATTCCCAGATTGTGAAGGTATCCCGAACGGTTACTACGCTAAGCTAGCCAAGGTGGAAAAGCAGCTTGTAAAAGAGGGTACTAAGATCACTAGCTTTATTCGTTCTCTTTCTTTAAATCTTAGCGAGGTAGAGAGTGTCGAAGTTAAGCAGAAGAAAGTGTTAGAGGCCATTGAAGCTAAGCTTTCAAAAGGGGATGCTAAAGTCACTTGGGAAACCAAAGCTCTGGCTGAATTTGATGATAAGAACCAATACGCCAAGGTGTCGCGTAGTAGCGACAAGCGTGGACTTAAGATTGAGCTAAGCCGATTACCGGCTGATGTGTACGACGAAATTGTCCGGTTTATCTCTGATAAAGTACAAAAATAGAGCCTGATAACCCCGTCAATGAGCGGGGTTTTTAATGGGGACAATGGGGGTTGTTTTTGTATAGTGTTAGGCTGATATTATTGGAATAATAAAGTTTTGAACACTATATAGAGCTAGTACATTAATCTTTAACCGCTTATTATACCAATGTTTCTGAACTTCCTTCCTTTTGGTTTGGCAACTGACTTTTTCTCCCTTTCTGGATAGGGCTTTTCCCTTGGGAAAACCCTTCCCTTGACCCCTTTCCCCTTTGGCGCAGCCTACCCTTTGAAACAAAATACTAGCCTTCTGAACCACAGCGCTGGACGCAGGATATTAGGGGGATTGCTTCAATGTCGGTCGGTAGGCGGTGATTTGAATATTATTGGATATAGTTAATCGTAGTCAGGTTGCTTCAGACGTTTGCTTGGTGGTATTAGGTCAAAAAATAAGGGAGAGCAACGCTCTCCCTTTCTTGATTACGATGATAGGTCAATCATCTCATGTTGGCAGTGCTGACATTGTAATATCGTGACAGGCTGCTCTTGGCTATAGCGGTTATCTGCTCCAAACTCACCACGATCTAAGAACGGCGGCTCTTCGTTGGTTGGAATATCCAGAGGCTGTAATGCGCCCTGCTCTCCACAGTTGATGCAATATCATGGTTTGCTCCAAAGTTTAAAGCCGAGTGTATACGCCGGTCATGCGTTCAAAGGTCGCTTCCAATTGGTCGCAGTACACCATCGATTCACATTGAACCTCGATGACGTCACCGCGACGTGCGTTGACCTTTAAAGCGGTCACGGTATACGTGTCGTTGGCCTCCAACTCAATACGCACTTTATTGATGCCCTGCTTGGCTAACCTCGCCGGCAAGGCAAACAATAACCCCCGCTCGATGGCCACAAACTGTTTCGCGCCAGTCATCATGCTGAATCGGCGTCCTCCCAGTTGCATGAGGATGGTGTTGGCCACCTGCAGGCGTTGCGCTTTAGAATCGCTCATGCTTTCTCTCCCGTTTGTGTAAGGGAGAGTAGACAAAGCGCAAAGACCTCAGGGTCGCCATAAAGCTCAGGGTGCAAATACACATCCATGATGCGGCCTTCGTTGTCCATCACCATCAAGGCCCATAGCGTATTGTGCTCATCACAATAGTAGTGAAACTCACGGTACGGCTCTGGGTGGGTGCTCGGTGACACAAACAGTCCACCTGACGTTCTTCGCTCAATCAACGTGATAAGCTGAGATTGCCAGGAGAAGGCTGGACGGTGCACACGTTGTAAGTGAGCACCGTCCAGCATCGAGTGCGATAAGGTGAGGTGGGCCTTTAACGCGTCGCACGGCGGCAAGGTGGTCAGCTGCATGGACAAGGCTTGATAGACGGCGGCCGAATCAACTTGACCGTCATTATCAAAATGCAGGTCGGTTTGATTGGCCATGTTGTCGTCGAGCCAAGCCATCAGCTCAGTCAGTACATGATTCATATTGTTCATAGGTTGCTCCCGTTAAAATAAAAAAGGGAGCGTACCGGGAGGCAAGCTCCCGGTTAGGGTTGAATTATTGTCGGATCTCACGCATCGCCTGGGCGATGTGTTGCAAGGCCTTGTCAGCGCATTGCTCCAACGCTTGTCGGGTGGGATTGGGCTCTCGCTCAAGTAACCGTTTCAGTTGATTGGGAAACGCCTCCCCGTAGAAGAGGTATAATTTATCGGGCGCATCTATCTCAAACTGCGTCAGATATTGCTCGACCACAGGAATGACTGTTTCCAGTACGAGAGTGAAAAATTCCAAGTCCCCACCGTTTGAGACCTGCTCAAACAATAAGTGGTTGTCGTCGCCATACGGAAAGCCTTCTTTGAAATACGCAAAGGCTAAGGCATGGTTGGTTGATATGGGTTGCGTCATCATTGTGTCCTTAAAGGTCGATGGACACCCAAGCCCCAATGGGCATCAGATGCCCATTGGGGTAAGTTAAGACGTTAACGTCTTAACGCGTCGTTTGCTTGAGTAAGGATTTGGCTAACGCCACTTCCACACTGTCGCCATCACTGTTGAGAACATCCAATCCATTGTCCGGCATGTCGCCAGAGGTAGATTGGGTGACCGCTATCTTCTTGGCCATCAATTCAAGACACGCCATTTGCGCGCTGTCTTGGTAGCCTAAAAAGCTCACGTCCACGTCCTCTCGTTGACCAATACGCCAGCTGCGTCTGGCCGCTTGCATCAGCGTATAGACGTTATAGCCGGTGTTGGTAAACACAATCGAAGGGAACTCCAACAAGTCCAGGCCGGTCTTGACCAGCTCTGGGTTGGTGATGAGTACATCAATGCCTCTGTCCACCTGCTCCAGTATCCAATCTTCTCGGTCTTCGGTTTTTACGCTTGAACGCAGCACAGCGCATTTTAAGCCTTGGTCACTCAGCAGTGACTTGAGCCTCGATGCGGTGTCGCGTTTGCCAGTGTAAACGGTGTACACCAACGTCCGTCGGCCTTTACGTTTGTTCGCATTGACCATTTCAATGAGCTGTTGCTCTTTGGGGGTGGGCGTCTGCTCATCAAACAAAGCCGGAATATAAGCCAGGGTTTCTTGAGTGCGAGGGTGAGTCACCCTCTCTTCTCGAAACGCGCAATCTGGCCAGGCCAGCAGCGCACTCATGACCACGCCTAATAAGGTTTGGTCTCCAGCGGCCAACGCTTGACGAAGCCTCGCGGTTAAGCGTTGCTCCATGTCGGCGTAATGCATCTGCATCTCATCCTCCATGGCCACTTCAATAAAGTGCTCTTGGTAGTCTGGCAAAATGCCGTCACCCATGTCGGCCAGTTTGACGAACACCGTGTAAGGTAAGACGAATTTGGCCACTCCCATCGGCCCAAAACCGGGCGCGCGGGTTTGACTCGCTTTGACGTTCTTGCCTTTCGCGGTTTTGTGGTTCACATCGTGGGTCACTTTCATGATTTCCTTGATGATGCCGTGCTCTTGCGAAAACGAGAGGGCGGCGCTGCCGAGTTTTCCTCGGTGGTAACGATAGCCCTCTTCCATCATCACCGATGGCATGGTGCGCCACAGCAGATAAAAAAGGTCTTCCGCGTAGCCGCCCATCAGTGTTCCCGTCAGCAGTAAGCACTGTTTTACGCAGCCGGCGAGTACCTGCATGGCTTGGCCTTGCGCCGCCCCTGCGTTCTTATATTCGTGCGCCTCATCGATGATGAGCCAGTCAAAGAAGCCCTTCGGGAAGTTGCGTTTGATGAACTCACTCGCCTGGTAGTCGCCTTGACCAAACGCAAATTGCGTTTTGGCCAACTTGCGCTCAATGCGTTCAGATTGTCGGTCGTTAAACACAAACTCCCCGTCTTCATCGAGCAAGTTAACCAGTTCGTAGATGTTGTCCGTCAGCGCTTTCGCCAGCACGCGCTCACCCACGCCATCGATCAGCTTTCCTGCGGTGACTTTACCGATGGTCGGTAAGGTCTGCAGGGCGCGTGAAATCGTCTTGCTCAGGTTGTCGTGTTGGCGTTGACGTTTAAGCGTCCACAGCGGTGCGCTGCATACTTTACAGCTCTGTTGCACATC
>NZ_JBFSTZ010000050.1:0-11095 GCF_041467155.1 Vibrio sp. 10N.247.310.23
CTCATTAAATGCTTGCGTTTGTTTGGCTTGAATATAGTGAGAGAGATATTTCATGACTTACTCCTTACGTTAATACAAAAATATCCCAGTAATTAAAACTGGCAAGGGTGAAACGAAAAGAGGGATCTCGAAGGGGTTGATACATCCTTCACAATAAAATTGTCAATTAAGTCCCCTATTTTAAAGTGGTGTAAGATACTCTTCTCAACCTCAGCCAGAGTGGATGAGTAGAACTTAGAATCACGCGGAGTAAATCCCGCGATTTTGAGTTCAGCTAAGGTAATGTCGCTACACGGCGTAAGAAAAAAGCCGGGCGCGTATTCCTCTGTACGCTGAGGAATACGCAGTAAAGAGATATCATTTTTTGGTGAGCTTTCGTGCCCAGCGGCGAAATGCTGGTCGCTGAGCATCAATGTAGAGAGAGTTGGGGTTGAGTTTTGTTGTGCCATGAGGAGTTTCCTTTCTGTTTGAGTATCACTTTTATGGAGCCGCTTGGCTGACCAGACCTCAAACAGGGTTCTTCTCTGCAGGGGCGCGCAGCGTTTATTTACCCTTGTAGAGAAGGTTCTGATTGAGGATGGTGAACAGCCTGCGAGCACCATCAAGAGATGCGAGTCGAAAGGAAAATCGGCACATAAGAAAACAAGCCCTTACTCGACCTTAATTGAAGCCAGTGAAAGGCAATAAGGAGGCACGACGAAGCGCAGCTACGCAGTAGCGGAGGCGTTGGATGATTGTTCGCAGGCACTTGATGTCACATCGAGCTTAATCGATATCAGTGGCATAAGTTATCGCGAGAGGGGTGAAGCGACGGAATGAGCCAACCGAAGGGAGAACGCCCAATATTTAAGTTTAATACGTACTTTATAGGTTGATTGGCGTTAGAAAAAGAACCGTCCGTACTCAATCTTCAAAGGTAAGCGTTCGAAGGCGGTTCAAGTCAAATATAGCAATAAATCTAAAGGGCTGTTCGCCGTCTAGCCATTAACTCAATTAGCCCCCACCTTTTTGGTCAGGGAGAGTGAAAAGTGGAAAGTGGAAAGTGAAAAAGATTGATGCAAAGAAACGCAGAACATAGCAAAAGCGACACTTAGCTGTTCATGTCGATATACTCGAAACCATGAGTGTGGAAGTCAGTTTTGTTGCGCCATGAGGTTCTGAAAAAGAAAGGTTTACCTCATTGAGAGCACCTCGAAAGAATGCAAGGCGTTGGGAAGAGAGTTACTCAATAAATGAAGCGGAAAAGCGCTAAAGCGAGTTTGATATATTACAACGCTCAAATAGGTGAAATGATAGTAAATGTCAAAACTATGAACAAAATTATAGCTCTAGGTATGCCAGTTAGAAGCCCACGGTTAGCCATAAACGATGTAGCTTTGTCTCCAGGCAGATTTTATCAACACAACCCTTTATGCTTGAGCGGCTAATGAGAAAGTTGTGCTAGTTCGTCTGTATTCAATCCCGTGACATCCATAATGGTTTGTTGATCTAGACCATTAAGCAGCATCTTACGCGCCATCTCCTTGAGTGCTTCTTGGCGACCTTTTTCCTCACCTAATTGTATACCTTCTTGGCGCCCTTCTTGGCGCCCTTCTTGGCGGCCACGTTGCTCGCCTTGTTGGCGCAATTGTTCTGCAATAGTCATAAGTGTTTCCTCGTGTTTCGGTACTGATGAGACCAGTGACGTAATTAACGCTTCTAGGTTATTCGTTTCACCCACTTGGAGTAGGTAGCTCATCA
The DNA here is from genome assembly GCF_041467155.1 of Vibrio sp. 10N.247.310.23. Taxonomy (NCBI): domain Bacteria; kingdom Pseudomonadati; phylum Pseudomonadota; class Gammaproteobacteria; order Vibrionales; family Vibrionaceae; genus Vibrio; species Vibrio sp. 10N.247.310.23. The sequence continues at coordinate 1,741 of NZ_JBFSTZ010000050.1, forward strand.
ATGACTGTACTTGCTTATCTGTAGTGTAATCGGTTAAGAGCAATGTGACCAGAGGCTCAAAGAAATCCATGATATCACGATGCCTTGCGTGCTTTTGTACAAGCTCAAGTAACGCGATGCGGCGATGCTGCATTATCTCATCATCGGAGATGACCGTAACATCGACCAATGGAAAATCTTGAGTATAGAGAGCCTTAGCCATCTTAGGGTTAGCAAACCCTTTTAACCAATTCATTTCATATGGGTAGGGCGAGACTTGGCCATGGTAAAACTGCAAAGGTATCACCAAGGGTAAGTGCTCATGACCCGCTTCAATATGCTGTTGCATGGCAGCGATAGCGTAACGCATCAGTCTGAACGCCATGTGTTTATCTGGTCGACTCTGGTGCTCGATTAACGCGTAGACGTACCCTTCCCCCTGAGACGTTGTGAGAGAATAAAGAACATCCGAATAATAAGGCCGTAAACTTTCTTCAATAAAGCTGCCTGATTCGAGCTTTAAGGTCGTCAAATCACAGATTTCACGCAGCTCAGCAGGTAGGTGAATATCCAATAAGTCCTTAGCGGTTTCAGGATGAGTGAGAAACTGCTTAAAGAGCGCATCATGTGGCGTTGGCGTGGTCTTTTTCATACCGTTACCTTAACACTAAATAAGTCAAATCAGTACTAGGATAAAAATTCTGCACCACGTTGGTTTCTTTCTACACATCAATTTAGTTCATTTACTCTAAGTGATCTTTGCCCCTTTATGAGTTGATGAGATTTTCAGCCGATACATTTTAACCCTAAACTTACAGGTTCCCCCGCGTGGCAGAGAGTAAACGAGCGATGCACGAAAACTCCCAGAACTGTGCAGAAAGGGTATCTTCGTATCCAAATGTTTAGAGTGCATAGTTATGCAAAACTGCTTGAAGTCATATGCCAGAAATAGAAAAATGAGTTAGAGAATTCACTCTAACTCATGCAGTTCAGGTAAAGAAAAGTAACTTGAAGTCGGTAGGAACTAACCTAATTGATCAAACTACTTAACAGACTTAACAGCTTCAAAAAGGATCTTGTTGAACTCATGAGGTTTTTCTAGCATCGGAAAATGTCCAGATTCCTCAATGTAATAAATGCTGTAATCTTTGATATGTTTCTTGTTTTCTGCTGAGTTAGTTGGCCATAATCGAGCGTTCACTAGCACAACTGGCACGTTGATACTCTCATAGACGCGATATGACTCACCACTTACATATTGGCCTAAATAATTACGAAACTGATTAATCGCGATATCTTTAGGGGCTGACGCCATATCTTCTTTAACCCAATAGAGTAACTCTGGTTCTACGCTCTTCGGTAATGAGTCTTTTACAAATGCCGCAATTCCGCTTTGAAAATCGTCTTCAAAAGGCTTCGTCATCAGGTCAAGATCATCTTGTGAGAACTTTAATGCCACATTTTGTGAGGTATCAACACCAATAACGCCAATAACTTTGTTCGGCATTAACTTCGCAGCTTCTGCGATGACTCCACCACCCATAGAGTGTCCAACCAAGATGGCAGAATCTATACCTTCTTTCTCAATGACTGCTTTAATATCATTTGCGAAAGAGACCATGGTGTACTCTTCACGATTGAATGACGAATTTCCATGACCAGCTAAATCAATAGTAATAACTTGGTATTCTTCTGAAAAATAACCGATTTGATTTTGCCAGAGCCTGCTATCCAGACTCCAACCGTGAATAAATATTAGTGATGTTTTGCCACTCCCGTTAACGCTATATGCAATTTTTTCAGCGTCATTTGATATAGCAATACCAAATTTAGATGCTGGGTTATTCTCTAAAGCATTCGCGCCATTTAATGACATGCATAGCAGAAATGTAACGGTCAGAATAAAACGTTTCATAATTTCTCTTTACTTCTTAGTTGTTAAAGAAAGCAGAGTGATAAGCAACTTCGCCAGTCGGAATATTGTTGGCTAGCGATATAGCTAGGAAATACTCTGATGGGACACCTGGAAATGTAAGGTTTGGCTGTGACTCAAAGCCAAATCGGCCATAATATTTTGGTTCGCCGAGTAACACTACACCCTCAATACCTTGTGTTTTAAGTTGTGATAACCCTTCACGAATAAGTGCACCACCGATACCTTCACCTTGACGCTCTGGCATCACTGATACTGGGCCTAAGCCATACCAAACAGACTCCTCGCCATTAATAAGAATCGGTGAAAAGGCAATATGACCAATGATGCCAGTTTGATCTTCACAAACTAGAGATAGTGATAATACTTTTGCATCACGTAGTTTATTGACGATCAAGTGTTCTGTTGGTTTAGCACCTGGTTCATGGTGTGGATGGTTCTCAAACGCTCGATAAATAAGTGTTTCAATTTCTGTAATGTCTGAGTGATTTTCAGCTCTAATTTTCATGTTTTAACCTTTGTTTTTTAGTACAAATACTTGGTAACCATATTGACCTGAGTATTGCTCGTGTATCTGTAGTTCTTTGCGTAAATCATTGAGTGTATTAGAAGAAAAATCTTCATCTTCGACCTGAGTGATCTTTTGACTCAATGGATCCAGATAGTTGCGCCACGACTGTTCACTCTGTGTAAAGCTCTCTATAACCTCATAGCCTGCTTTCATCATCTCTTTGATTCGTTGCTCGCTCGTCGCCATGTCTGGATAGTTTTGTTGCCAAAACTCTATGGCTTCGGCATCTGGGTTATCGGTCAGCCAAACCAAGTCACTAATAACTAAGTAGCCATTACTCTTAAGAAATGGTTTCCAACCTTTGAGTGCCTGCTTGACTCCCATGATATAAGCACTGCCTTCTGACCAGAGCACATCAAATTGCCCCCGATCAAATGGCATCGCTGTCATGCTGTCACAAATCGTTGTTACTCGATGTTCAAGAGAATGGTCTTTAACCTTCTCTTTAAGGCAGCTTAGGCAGTACTCATCGTTATCGAGTGCCGTTAAATTGAAGGCTGAATTTTTTGCCAGCAAAGTGGTTGTGACTCCTTTTCCACAGCCAATTTCTAGCGCATCGCCCGACCTAATAGGTAAAGAGCGTAATGCTTTGAGAGAGTCACCTTCATCACCAGGCCCCAGCCGATCTAACCCTTGAAAAATAGCTTCAAAATCAGCCATGTATTGTTCATGTTCATTCATATCTTTCGAAATCCACTTTAGCCTCAAGGCATTCTTTTCACTGAAGCCTTGTTTCATTAACCATTCTAGATGTGCTGACGGAGCTTCTTTTTCCATTGACTGGTGCCACTCCTTCATAGAGTTCATGCCAAGCATTGAGGAAAGAAGCTCTCTTGCTTTTTGTTTTTGGGCGATTTCTTCATCCAATACATTAAGCCTATGGAGTAGCAGCTCTCTGTCGATTTGAGCCTTTAAGCATGCTTGGCACTCTTTTAGGGTTAGTCCGCCAGCTTGTAGTTGCTGTAATAGTTTTACACGTTGAACATCTTTGTCTGTATAGCAGCGATACCCATTGCTTTGTCGTTTGGCTGAAATCAAACCAAGCTTCTCGTAGTAGAGCAAAGTGGAGCGGCTCAATCCAACTTTTTGTGCCAATTCAGAAATACGGTACATGGGGTTTCCTCTCATCTATGAGCGAACTATAAACTATGAAGCTTTAGACAGGTCAACATTTATTTTGGCAGAAACTTGAAAATAATCTTGGTATTCAGAATGGTTTCGAATAGCGGTCAGAATCACCATACCAGCTTAATTTTGCATGAAATCGGCATTTATACGCACACACTCACTTGGAATTCTTGTTGCGCAACGGAAGGAACTGTCCATTTCCTTGCAAATAAATCACCGCTATATACGGTGGTCGTTGACGTTTTGGGACATGAAAAGTTATCTGAAGGGTAGATTCTGCCCGAAGATCGTAAAACATCTTTATCCAAAAATGTGTTGAAGGGTAGTCTCCTACCCTATTTCAATCAGCGGCCATAAGCCGCTTTTTTAAATCCAGCCTCGCTCAGAAAAAGACACCACACACTCAAATGAAACCACAAAGTGGTCCAGTACTCGGATATCAACCAATGCCAACGCATCCGTCAGTTGACGGGTAATGCGTCGGTCAGCTTGACTTGGGGTGGCGTCGCCACTTGGGTGGTTATGATAGAGAATAACCGCACTCGCGTTCGTGGCCAGCGACGCTTTCACGACTTCACGCGGATAGACCGAAGCGGCATTAACGGTACCGTAGAACATCTCTTTGGTGCGCAACACTCGATGTTGATTATCGAGGAAGATAATCCCAAACACTTCAGACTCACAAGCGGCCAAGGACGTTTGGCAGAACGATTTCACCAATTCAGGCGAGGTTAATGGCGTTTGTTCTGAAATAAACAGTTTGGATTTGAGAATGCTTGCGGCCTGGTCAAGGATGCCCTTTTCTTCTGATGTGAATAACGAAACATTTGAGTATTGAACACGTGCTGACATGATATTTCCTTTCGGTCTTGGTGAGCGTCTGACTGTCCGTACCCAGTTGCAGGTTCTGTAGCGCAAGGGCGCGCAGCGGCGAAGCCTCCCTGGCGCGAGGGTTCTCAAATGGGACGGTTTAAAGGAAGTCGCGACAACAAGCCAAAAGGACAGCCTAAGCCAGTACCTCAGCCCAAAGCACGTCGCCCAGTTAGAAAGGCCCCTTCCCCACCAAGAGGGCGCCCTGCTGGTTACTCGACTTACGCCACTCGATATTAATGCCGGCTCGTGACAAGCGTTTTTCCCGGTTTACTTAACTGGGTAATAACACACCGAATGTTCGCATCCCCCTCAACCAAGGACTCCCCCTCCGACGCCGCGCTCATATTTGTCACAAAAGGGCCTCAACACGCACACTCGATAACCTTTGTCACTTAAGGCAAGACCGAACAAGGCGTTGCTCGTCGAAAAACATAACCCGTTTGAATGCCGCTAACGGCTAGAATATCGAAACAAAATCCAGACACACTAATGACCTTCTCTTATGAGTGTTTGTGACGTTACACAATAAGCAGACTTCAGTCGTCATACAGAGAAGAGAGTAAAGCCTTTGCCGACTCGCGATGCTCGGAGGTGGTTTCTATCGTCCTTTCTGCTTTTTTTGCGTAGGCGTAGTCTTCTCGCATCTGCTTAATGGTGGTAGTGTTATCACACACACTGATACTCACCCCCTTCCCTCGGTTGCCTTCCTCTAGTATTAACGAGTCGGTATACCCAAACTCATTCACCAAAATCTCATGAATTTTGACAGCCTTAACCGTGGATTCAAAGTCAGTTGAATTCACCCAAATCACGTGCATGGAAATGTCAGCGGATACTGTAGAACGAACAACCATATGACCCCCTAAGCCCCAAAACGCACATCAAAACAAAACCCTGAGCACTTAAACGTACCCTCCCCAGTGGTCACAAAGCGCAACGCTGGAAACACAGACCCGTAAGTGGTGTACAGAATGATGTGATCCGCTCGCTCATGAAGAAACCATTCCCCAAAGCCAGCGCCATTTAATTCGATGAAAAAGTCACGGATTTCATGGAAAGCAAAACGACGTGACACCAATTGCGGAAACTGCTGCTTGATAGCGTCAACGAACCCTTGGTCTTTTAACGCGGCGATATCAGCCAGTTGCTCTGGCGACTGACGACGACTGAACATTTTCAAACGCTGGATTTTGGAAAGAAAATCAGACTTTCTTTTCGTCTCATCACGACACTTTTTGATTTGATAGCGCAACTTCAATACCGCCAAAGGACTAGAGATATCATTTTTTGGTGAGCTTTCGTGCCCCAGCGGCGAAACGCTGGTCGATGAATTTGAATTAGGGAGAGTTGGGGTTGAGTTTTGTTGCGCCATGAGAGTTTCCTTTCTGTTTGAGTATCACTTTTCGGAGCCGCTTGGCTGTCCGCTCTCTCAATATCGTTCTGCTTTGCAAGGGCGCGCAGCGGCGAAGCCTCCCTTGAAAAACAGGTTGTGGGGAGAGACGGTTAACAGCCCGCGAGCCCGAAAGTGAGGCGAGTGAAAGAAATCAGCGCAAAAGAAAACAAGCCCTTATTCGAACTTATTCAAAGACAGAGAGATCAACGAGGAGGGAACGACAAGGCGCTAAGGCTCTTAGGACAGTCAGGGCCTAGCCCGCAGGGTGCCCCTAAAGGCAACATAAGAATCGTGATAAAGACACGTTTAAAGTGTTTGTCTTTAAAATGAGAACAGGCTCAGATGTGTGAACAAAACTCTCGCGTTTCATGTAGACCAATATTGGAAGTTAAGTCCGCGCCAAGGTTCTTTAAAATGGCTACTCATCAAATCAAAGCTAATGGGCGTAATAAAAAAGCGAAAACGTACTTATTGTGCATTCAAATAATGGATCATATTAACAGTGTCAATCATACCCACATAGTCTCCAGAATCGTTGATGACAACCCAAGGCAAAGGAATATGGTTCCGAATTTTCTCATGGATTTCGCTCGCGTTTATTGTTTCGTGAACACAGGTAATCAATGGTTCCATCATCGCACTCACCACTTTATCCAAAGAACGATACTCTTGCATCGTTTCTCGGTCAGTGCCGAGTGTGGGCGTAGCATGGAGATTGTATTTTTCCTTGGTTAGGACGCCCACACACTGCTTATCAATGATTACGGGTAAAACATGAACCGAATTACGGTCAAATAAGGCTTTGACCTCTCTTAAGGTGTGAGTGGGAGATAACAAAGGAGGAGTAGTAAATAACACCACGTCTTGAATTTCTGGCTCGACCAAGTCACGGAGCTCCTCTCTATCGTTGATTTCAGCTGAGAGGAGTTTAACTGGTAGGGGTTTTGCGAAATAAAACCCTTGTAAATAGTCCACTTTAAGGTCTTTTAATATATTAACTTCTTTAATACTTTCAACACCTTCAGCCACCACTTCTACTCCTAAAGTATGAGCAAGTTGCGTAATCATTTTAACGATGTAGTAATTATGAGAGCCGAAAACGAGATTAATAATAAAATCCCGGTCGATTTTAAGTACATCGAAGTTACCATCTTTCAAGTAGGAGAAAGAAGAATATCCAGTACCAAAGTCATCAATAGCTATCTTTACCCCTTTTTTACGTAGCTCAAACAGCAGATCACTGTTCTTGTTTTCATTGCTAAAGTAGGCTGACTCTGTGAGCTCTACGGTAACATAAGGGAGATGCTTACGATGTTTTCTGAAAAGCGACATCAAGTCTTTGAAGAGGGACTTCACTGGTTTATCTGAGTTCAAAGACACATTAATGGTGATCTCGACTTCATTGCCATATAGTTTAACCAGTTGATTTCGTTGCTCCATGGCTTTATCTGCTACGGCCAAATCTAACTCAGAAACGAGACCCATATCTTCTGCAATCTGTATCATTTCCTGAGTCTCTAGGTGCTCGCCTTAGCTGTCTGTAAATCGACACAATGCTTCGAGTTTACAGACTTTAAAACTTTTGGTTGAAATAATAGGTTGAAAGAAAACCTGCATAGCCTTTGCCTTAACCGAATACCTCACTATTTCTTCTAACACCTCGCGTCGTTTGACTTTCTCATGAAGGTTTCGGTTATAAAAGCATATGTTATTATTAGAAGTATGCCTTTCATACATCGCTTGTAAAGAGTGAGATATCATCTTGTGTGCATTATTCGCATCCAATCCAAGTACTGATACACCAATAGTGCCTCCCATACTTCGTTGATATACTTCTTTGTCCATTCTTGTTTTGATTTTCTTAAAGCGTTCTCGAATCGCTTCGAAGATAGAAAGCGAGTGAGGTTTAGCTTTGTCATGCTTATAAATGATGGCAATTGTAAACACAGTCTTTTTAATAAAGCCTGCCGTACAGTCACTTTCATGGTACGCGAGCGCGCTTGCAAGTTGTTTTTTTTCATCAAACTCCAATGTTTCATCAAACTTTGGTACAAAGGACAGTAGTAACATCCCTTCGCTATCTTTTAGTTCAGCCTGTCCATTTTGTACCTTAGCCAAAAATTCTTCTTCACCGGGCAGTTGAGTCAATAACTCAATACCGCCATGTTCAATACCAGCAACGCGGTAGAGTTTACTCGATAAATCTAAGGTAACCCCCAAGTAATAGGTGTTGCCTTTTAGAGACTCTAACTTCTGGATGAGTAGCTCTTGAGGCTTGACGTTCCCGGATTTGGCTTTACTTAAAATGAGACCGCTCCAATAATCGTGTTGGATAATTTCCTTCCACATGTTGCTAAAGAACGGTGCTCCGTGCTTGCCAGCATTGAAAATAGACGTCTTTTTACCAAGAAGCTCCTCTACTTTATAACCGGTTGATTTCTCAAAGTAACTATTGTAGGCAACAATACGGGTGTGTTTGTCCGTCACCACAATAACGTGATGGTGATTTTCAAATATTTGATAAAAAAAGGACGATAAGTCTTGTTGAGTTGGAGACAAGAGCATAGGCATTATCATACCTGCGATCAGATTTTCAGTGATTTTTTTTACGGATACTAAACTCAGGTTAACGTTAGAGCCTCGCGTGACTATGAATGCTTTAATGGGATCTGGCTCCTCCCCTCTTTTTACTTGTAAGAGCATCTCAGAGACTCGGGCTTTATTAGAAGGTGAAAACAGATCTAGAAAATGTTCGATAGCAGTCACGGTGCATGTGACCCCCAAGACTTCTTGTAGATCACATGCATCGATAGTTAAATTATTGGTATTCACTTGCCACGTAAAAGAAATCTCCCTTTTTTGATGAAATTGGACAAATTCATTTTTAACTAACTGCATAGTTGAGGCCCATGTGGTTAACGGTTTACTACTTAAAACTATAGAAGATTTTTAACTATTTTCCTTTTAATTTAAGGATATGGTGTTATTCATGAACGTGGCAGGTTGATTATTGAAGAGTACAAACAAGGCAGTCATAGAGCGTTAAACATCTTAGCGAACAACGGAAATAAATATGATACTTATCACAAATTTTCATGAGCGATTATTAGTCACGAAATAGTTAAATAAGCTTGACGTTTTCTCTCCTATTGCTGTCCACTGACGTAACTTCATATTCATTAAAGCTAGGCGAAAACAGTTGTTTGTGTGCATCTCAATACATTTGGGCTAGCAAAGTTAGAGCTTAATACCCACGCTCCTAATGAAACATTAAAACAAGGTTCGTAGACATTGGTTTCATTGACATTAAATTCAGCCAGTCGAGGAAACCAACTAGAGTTAATTTGCATGAGTTCAAAATCACGACTGGTTACTTGACCTTTTTTATTTTGGTTTTCGTTATAAGCATTAGGATCAAGACTACTTTCAACTTGTGCTATCGATCGCAGCAAATCTGGATCAACATTATAATGTTGTC
>NZ_JBFSTZ010000051.1:0-10843 GCF_041467155.1 Vibrio sp. 10N.247.310.23
CGTTAGTGCCGTTAATCGTCACTTTGACCGTTGACGTTGTGCCATCAATAGACGACACCGTGAAGGTTTCTTCAACTTTATCGCCGACGTTTAATTGGTTAAACGCACTGTTGGCGGTGAACGACCAATGACCATTGGCATCAATAGTCAGGTCACCGTTGGTGCCAGTAATTGAATCCGGTGTGAATGCATTATCTGGATTATCTACGTCGGTACTGTTCAATGTTCCTGATGTCGTTACCGCTTTGTCGGTTTCATCGATGGCGACGGTCGCACTGCTGACAGTAGCTTTATCATTGGTGCCATTGATCGTCACTTTTATGGTCGACGGTGTGCCATCGATGGATGACACCGTGAAGGTTTCTTCGACTTTATCGCCGACGTTCAATTTATTAAACGCGCTGTTGGCGGTGAACGCCCAATGACCATTGACATCAATGGTGAGGTCGCCATTTGTGCCTGCAATGGAACCTGGCGTGAAGGTATTGTCTGGGTTATCCACGTCAGTACTGGTTAGCGTACCTGAAGCCGTTACCGCTCTGTCGGTTTCATCTATACTGACCGTTGCTGTACTGACCGTCGCTTTATCGTTGGTGCCATTGATATAAACATTAAGTTCAAATACCGATCCATCTTTTGTATGTATTTTAAAGCGCTCGGTTAGCGTGTCGCCATTATTCAGTTGTTCTATATTCGGATTGTTATTGTTAGCAATGTAAGACCAAGTGCCTTGACTCGTAAGTTTTAATTCGCCATAAGCCCCATGTAGATTCTCAGGCAAAAATGTTGATTCGTTGAAGTCTTTATCATCAACATGTAATTGACCGCCGGTATGTAAATGGCCATTTTGCACATTTACATCCTCATATATGGTTTTCCCCAGTCCCGAAGGAGGTGCACTAATATTTGCCTTTGAGGGGAGGTGTGGAGATTGACTGCTTACTACTGGATTATCATTAGTGCCTCTCACGTTGATAGTTACGTTGTGAGGTGTACCGTCGGCAGAGTGAACAGTGACGATGTCTGTCGCAGTTGAACCTTGGCCAAGTCTTTGAACTACTGGGTTATTGTTGTCTAAATTGTATGTCCACGCACCGTCTTTGGTGATGCTTAGCGTACCGAAATTGCTAGTTACTTGTGATGCCTGAAAATGATCTTCTCCAAGATCAGAGTCCGTTACCGAAAGCTGCCCTTGAACTTGTGTCGTTAAATCTTCAGTTAACGTGCCAGCATCCACACCCGTAATTACGGCATTGTCATCGTTGCCACCTATTGTCATATCGATCGTTTGCGGTGTGCCATCTTTGGTGTGAATTGTGAAACTTTCATGCAGTGAAGTGGCTGCGGTTAAAGCTTGAACATTAGAGAGCGAGTTATCAACTTGATACTGCCAATGTCCATCAGCATCGATAGTTAATGAACCATATTTACCTGAGATAACTTCCGGCGTAACCGAACTTTCATTTTGGTCAGGGTCTATGACATCGATTTTGCCGTTCGCATGTAACAAGCCTTGTGAATCAATATTGTGATCTTCTGTTACCACACCTGTTAAGTCTCCAGAAATATTTGGCGTGTCTTGCTTACCTGTTACCGGTATCTGAACAATGATGCTCGAGCCATTAGATAGATGTAACGCAAAATGATCAGTACCTGGTTGGTGCTGGTTTAACAGGATGTATTGAGGAGAATTTGGATTCAATACGAATGTGTATTGACCATTTGCATCAACATGAAGCTCTCCGTACGTACCTTTTATGACTTCTGGCATAAAGGTGACGGGTAAAGCGGGCGTCGTAGGCGCATTCGAATGAGTCGGCTGACCGTTACTCCCTGAGGAGATAGTCGGCATCGATACCGAAGGAATGTAATGGACTTGCGGGTGAGAAAGCGTCGACAAATGATGAGAAGGAACCAAGTGAGAGCTCGAACCATGGGCGGCATGACTTGCACTTAAGGTGGAGTTTACGTCGCTGTCACTCGTCTGAGCTTCTTGGAGAGCAACCGCTGATGAGTCCGCCTTGCTATGGTCATCGGTGACATCTTTTTCGGTCACGTTATTTGCGGTTACTTGATCTGCAGCGTCGCTGGAATTGTCTATACTTTCCGCAGCAGCGTGTTTAGCCAATGATGGCAAAATCATCATGAGTGACTGAAAAAGTGGGATATTCACTTTTAGATGTGAATGCAGTCTGCGCTTCTTTTTTTGTGTTGGTTTCTTTTGTTCTAGCTTGTTACTTTTCTTATTTTTGATTTCTGTATTTTTCTTGTTTGCTTCGACGTTTTTTTTGTTAGCCATTTTTATCATCCGTGAATCGTGGTTGCACTATCTTAAGTAAAATACACAGATAGAGGTTTCGCTAGCTAATTGGATAATTTTTAAAGAAAAAACTGCAAAGTCGAAGAATTATCTCATTTTGATGAAAGAGAGGATGAATACTTTTTCAACGGTCAGGCAAATATCGGCACAATGGCATTGACCTTACCCTAAGGGTAACGTTTATAGTTGCGGTGTAAATTCAAAGGTAAGCTATGACAAACACATTCCGAAAAACTTGGATTATTGTTTTCAGCATCATTGCGATGTTGATGTCTAGCTATGCCTCAAGCTCCTCAGCCTTGATGACTGAAGTAATGATGATGGAAATGGGGTCGAGCAAGTCGGCTTGTTACCACAGCGATACTTCGGTTAATGATTCAATGGCGGGGTGTCATGTGATGAGTGAAGAAGTACACGCTGAAGACTCTAACATGAGTGCCCATGCTTTGATGGCTCAATGCGATATGTCTTCAATGAGCGAAGACGGTAGCTCGATGATGGGTAACCATTGTTCGAGTGTCGATTGCTGTGCCTCAATGTGTTCTGCAAGTCCCTATCCAATTCAGGCTGTTCAAGCCGTTGATCAACTTTCCTTTTCATTAGCTCGTTTTCAATCGGTCACGATTGGCCAGAAAGTCGCACGCGCTCAATCTTTGCTACGCCCACCTTCCGCATAAATCTATATCTAAAAATACAGCTCTATCAGTTAGATAAATCTGATAAGCCATTCTTTTTTATGCGCTAATTAGCGTTAGATATGGACATTCATTGTGAATATGAAACCAACAACCTCTGTGTTTGTCATGAACACGAGCTTAGTGGTTGCTGCTACCTTGCCTATGGCCTTGTTTTCAAGTGCTACGCTCGCGGCTACCACGGCGTCAGCTTCAAATGCTCAACACATTTCAGCACATGACCAAGCAAGCTCGACGCAGCAACTCAATACACTGATTGAGATTGCTTTAAGCGAAGATGGAAATCGCAAACAGTACTTTGCTCAGTCTCAAGCGATGCGAGAAACGGGCATTGCCAGCTCGACCTTAATGGATCCTAAATTAAAAGTTGGATTTGGCGGTTTGCCTGTCGATAGTTTTCAATTCGACGAAGACCCGATGACCAATATATCGGTAGGGTTGATGCAGCAGTTTGAGCGTGGCGATACGCTTAACCTTCAACAAAAAAAGGCAGGCCAACAGGCAGATGCTTTAGCTTTGCAGGTGCAAGCAAGAGAATTGACGGTTGCGAATAGCATGACGCAGCTTTGGCTTAAGTTAGGTTATCAGCAAAAGGCTGAGTCGGTGATTCGTCAAAATCGTCGTTTGTTGGTTGAGCTTGAAAACTATGTACAAACCAATTACTCGATTGGTAAAAGCGAAGCGCAAGATCTGCTTAATGCTCAGCTCCAAGTGAGCAAGCTTGATGAGAAACTTCAGGCAAACCAGCAGGTTCAGCGTCGTCTAATCTCTCAGCTTTCTGAATGGTTGGGTTCTGATTGGCTAGGCTCTCAGGTTCTTGATTCTCAGGGCACACTGAATGCAACTAACCAAATCGATTGGTCATTGTTGGAAAGCAAATTAGCGACCAATATCGATTCAACCAAGCACTACCAGCTACTGACTGACCATCCTTTGGTTAAGATCTCCGATGTCAGTATTTCCTCTAATCAAACTCAGGTTGAGTTAGCCGAGCAAGCTTATACCCCACAATTTGGGGTGGAAGTGATGTATGCACACCGTCAAGCCAATAACATGGCGGGTGAACCAGCTTCTGATCTGGTGAGTGCTTATCTGACAGTCGACATCCCGCTGTTTACGGGGAATCGACAAGATAAAAACTTATCGGCTGCTCAGTATCAAGTTGGTGCGGCTAAATCTCAAAAAGACACCTTACTTTCCCAAATGAACGCGCAAGTGAATGCATTGCTGGTGGACAGATCAAATCTGATCCAGCGATTAGATCGCTATCAAACGTCCTTGCTTCCTCAAACCGCAGCACGAATCAGCGCGGTTGAAAGGGGCTATCAAAACAATACCGCTCAGTTTAACGATGTCATTTTAGCAACGACCGATGAGCTGGCGCTTAAGTTAGAGCAACAACGTTTGATCACCGATCTCAACATCGTTAACAGCAAACTGGCGGCGTTAGTCAGTGGCTTTGAATACCAAGTAAACCAACCACAACTCAATTCAAGCGCAACTAAACACACAGCCAATCAATAAGGGAATAGACAATGAGTTCAGTAAAAGTAGCAACAATCGCTTTATTGGTCGGTGGTGCATTGGGTTTTGGTGTGAATCACTTTGTCGTTGGGTCAGCACATAACATGTCAGCAATGGCAACGAGTACAGGCGCCGAAGTAAGTAAACAAACCAAGGATGAGCCTTTGTATTGGGTAGCTCCGATGGACCCAAATTATCAGCGTGATAAGCCGGGCCAGTCGCCAATGGGGATGGATCTTATCCCTGTGTATGCAGACGATGTGAACGGCGGAGCTAAAGATAAGCCCGGAACCGTGTTTATTGATTCTTCCGTGGAAAATAACCTTGGCGTGAAAACCGCACAAGTCACACGAGAAGCGCTATCACCGCGCATTGAAACCGTGGGTTATGTGACGTTCGATGAAAGTACATTGTGGCAAACCAACGTAAGAGCAGCTGGTTGGGTTGAGAAGCTCTACATCAACGCAGTGGGTGAGAAGGTAAACAAAGGTGATGTACTTTTCACACTCTATTCTCCAGAGCTTGTTAAAGCACAAGAAGAGTTGATCAGTGCTTATAAAACGGGTCGTAAAGGTTTGATCAAGGGCTCGACTGAACGCTTGGTCACCCTAGGTGTAGATAAAGCGCAGATACGATCGATCGCTCGTAAAGGGAAAGCCTCGCAAACCATCGAAATCAAAGCGCCTGCGGATGGTGTCATCGCTAGCCTGAATATTCGAGAAGGTGGTTATCTTTCACCTGCACAAGCGGTGATCAGTGCTGGCCCATTAGGCGAGGTATGGGTTGATGCTGAGGTGTTTGAGCGCCAAGCACACTGGATCTCATCAGGCAGCAATGCCGAAATGACACTGGATGCGATTCCCGGTAAGGAGTGGCAGGGCAACGTCGATTATGTCTACCCAATTCTGGACCCGAAAACTCGAACCTTGCGCGTTCGTTTGAAGTTCTCCAATCCCCATGGCGAGCTTAAGCCAAATATGTTTGCAAATATTGCGCTGAAACCCATTAGTGATGAAGCGGTTCTTACTATCCCAAGATCTTCGGTGATTCACTCCGGTGGTATGACTCGAGTGGTGATGTCAGAAGGTTCTGGCAAGTATCGCTCTGCTCGTATTGAGGTTGGTCGTGAAGCTGGCGAAAAAATAGAGGTGCTTCAAGGGCTAGAGCAAGGTGAAAACATTGTCACTTCTGCACACTTCATGTTGGATTCTGAATCGAGCCAATCTGCTGATCTGTCACGCATCAATGGCGTTGAAGAAGAAGCTGAAACCGTGTGGGCAAATGGCGAAATTTCCGACGTTATGCAAGGCAGTCGCATGGTGACGATTAACCATCAGCCTGTTCCTGAATGGGATTGGCCGGGCATGGTGATGAATTTCACCTTTGCGGAAGGCTTGGACATGAGTGACGTGCAACGTGGTAAGGCAGTTGACTTTGAGATGCGAAAGACAGAGTCAGGGCAATACGAGGTTGTTGATTACAAGGTCAACAAACACAAGATCGCCGGCGAAGTTTGGGTAACGGGTGACATTACCATGTTGATGGCAGATTTTGGCATGATCACCGTAAAACATCAGCCAGTCCCTGAGTGGAATTGGAAAGCGGGTGAAATGAATTTCCAAGCCAGTGATGACCTTGATTTATCTGAGTTTGCCGAGGGTCAAACTATTCGGTTTCTAGTGGCGAAGCAGGGTTCTGATTATGTGCTCAAATCTTTAGAAGCGGGTGAGGGCGAACTATGATCAATGCAATCATTCGCTGGTCTATTAGCAACCGCTTCTTAGTGCTGGTTGCTACTGTAGCCATCGTATTTGGCGGCTTATACAGCGTTAAAAATACACCGGTCGATGCCATTCCAGATTTATCAGATGTTCAGGTAATTATCAAAACCAGTTATCCGGGGCAAGCGCCACAAGTGGTCGAAGATCAGGTGACTTATCCATTGACCACTGCCATGTTAGCTGTACCGGGTGCTGAAACGGTTCGTGGCTACTCGTTCTTTGGTGATTCCTATGTCTATATCATCTTCAATGACGATACTGATATGTACTGGGCACGTTCACGAGTGCTGGAGTACTTAAGCCAAGTTGCACCTAACTTGCCATCGAGTGCCAAGCCAACACTAGGGCCAGATGCAACCGGTGTGGGCTGGGTTTACAGCTACGTGTTGCAAGATAAAACCGGTCAGCATGACTTAGCGGAACTTCGTAGTTTGCAAGATTGGTTCTTGAAGTATGAATTGCAAACTGTAGAAGGCGTGTCTGAAGTGGCGACCGTTGGTGGCATGGTGAAGCAGTACCAAGTACAGATTGATCCTGCCAAGTTACGTGCTTACGACCTAACGCTTCAGCAAGTCAACAAGGCAATCCAAGATGGTAATCAAGAAACAGGAGCGTCTGTTGTTGAGATTGCGGAAGCCGAACATATGGTTCGGACCACCGGTTACCTGACAAGCATCGAAGATATTCAATCTCTGCCGCTAAAAGTGACCGACAAAGGTACTCCGCTGCTATTAGGTGACATTGCTGACATTAACCTTGGCCCACAAATGCGTCGTGGTATCTCGGAACTCAATGGTGAGGGCGAGGCGGTTGGCGGCGTTATCGTGATGCGCTTTGGTGAAAATGCCAGTGAAGTGATCGACTCGGTTAAATCCAAACTCGCTGAACTGCAAGCTGGCTTGCCTGATGGTGTCGAGATTGTCGCGACTTATGACCGTTCGACTTTGATTGATTCAGCCGTTGAAAACCTTTGGAAGAAGCTGGCTGAAGAGTTCATCGTGGTCGCCGTGGTGTGTGCGCTGTTCTTGTTCCATATCCGCTCATCACTGGTTATCGCACTAAGCCTGCCTGTTGGTATCTTGGGTGCATTCATTGTGATGCATTGGCAGGGTATTAACGCCAATATCATGTCTCTTGGCGGTATAGCGATTGCGATTGGCGCCATGGTGGATGGTGCCATCGTGATGATCGAGAACGTTCATAAACACATTGAACGGACTCCGCTCACTGACAAAAACCGTTGGCAAGTGATTGGTAAGGCAGCAGAAGAAGTTGGCGCGCCGCTGTTCTTCTCTCTGATTATCATTACCTTGAGTTTTGTGCCTGTGTTCGCGCTAGAAGGGCAAGAGGGCAAGATGTTCTCGCCACTTGCGTTTACCAAGACGTATGCGATGGCCGCAGCGGCGGGTTTGGCTATCACGCTTGTGCCTGTGCTAATGGGTTACTTCATTCGCGGTAACGTGTTGCCTGAACACAAAAACCCAGTCAACCGCAGCCTAGTGGCGATGTACAAACCGCTTCTGAACCTCAGCCTAAAATATCCAAAGGTGATGATTGTTATCGCACTTGGCTTAATGGCGTCTGCTTATTACCCAACCAGTAAACTTGGCAGCGAGTTCATCCCTCCTTTGGACGAAGGAGATTTGATGTACATGCCAACCACGTATCCGGGTATTTCAATTGGTAAAGCGCGTGAGTTGTTGCAACAAACCAACAAACTCATCAAAACCATTCCAGAAGTCGAAACCACGTGGGGCAAAATTGGCCGAGCAGAGACAGCAACCGATCCTGCGCCACTGACTATGATTGAAACGGTTATTCAGCTTAAACCACGAGATGAATGGCGTGACGGCGTCACTACTGAGTCGCTACGAAAAGAGTTTGATGATCTGATTCAATTCCCCGGTTTGACTAACGCATGGGTTATGCCAATCAAGACTCGGATCGACATGTTAGCGACCGGTATTAAAACGCCAATCGGAATCAAAATAGCAGGGCCAGATCTGAGTGTTATAGAGGACATTGGCTCTCAGCTCGAACCTATCTTAAATGGTGTTAGCGGTACGGCTTCTGTGTATGCCGAACGTGTGGCTGGTGGTCGCTATGTCACGATAGACATCAAACGTCGTTCTGCTGCGCGATATGGCTTGAGCATTAAAGAAGTGCAACAGGTTATTTCGACTGCGGTTGGTGGCATGAACGTGGGTGAAACCGTTGAGGGGCTAGAGCGTTATCCAATCAATGTTCGTTATCCACAAAGCTATCGTGATTCTGTCGTTAAGTTACAGAACCTACCGTTAGTGACACCAAACGGTGCTCGTATCGCGCTTTCTGATGTCGCGGATATTCGATATGAAGATGGCCCTCCGATGATCAAAACAGAGAATGCGCGTCCTAATGGTTGGGTGTTCGTGGATATCGAAGGGCGTGACCTTGGTTCTTATGTGGCAGAGGCACAAAAAGTCGTTACAGATCAAATTGTTTTGCCTGCGGGTTACTCACTGGCTTGGTCTGGTCAATACGAGTACATGGAACGCGCCAAAGATCGCTTAAGTGTGGTCGTGCCTATCACCATTGCCATCATTATGTTGCTGCTGTATTTGAGCTTCCGCCGTGTCGGTGAAGTGATGATGATCATGCTGACATTGCCACTCGCAATGGTGGGTGGTTTATGGCTGATGCATGTCCTCAATTACAACTTCTCGATTGCGGTGGGTGTGGGCTTTATCGCCCTTGCCGGGGTAGCTGTTGAGATAGGCGTCATTATGTTGGTCTACCTAAACCAAGCATGGCACTACAAAAAATTGGATGCGGAGCAGAACCAGCAAGCACTTCAGAGTGAAGACTTAACGGATGCGATTCGTGAGGGTGCAGGACTGCGTGTTCGCCCAGTGATGATGACAGTACTTACGGTGATCATTGGCCTCATTCCAATTATGTATGGCGAGGGAACGGGCTCTGAAGTGATGCAGCGAATTGCCGCGCCGATGATAGGCGGAATGGCGTCGGCACTGTTGCTTACCCTACTGGTGTTGCCTGCAATCTTTAAGCTCTGGAAACAGCGTGAGATTATGCATAGCCAAAACGAGACAAACAAATAACGTATTGATTATTAGCCCTTACTTACCAAAACAGAGTGAGTAAGGGCGTACCACATGAACATTTGAAACTAACAAATAAATAACTGAATTAATCTAAGGAACGATCATGAAAAAGACACTTATTGCGATTGCACTGACGTTAACTACTGCAACGGCTTTTGCTGAAATGGACCATTCGAATATGGACCACTCGATGATGAAGAGTGGAGAGATGGATCATTCAAAAATGGATCACAGCATGATGAAGGATGGAAAGATGGACCATTCGATGATGAATATGGAAGGCATGTCTGAAGTGGGTATGCCTGCGACAGGCGCAAAGCCGGATAAAGTGGTTCATGTTCTGCTAAGTGACGATATGAAAATTACCTTTAAGAACAAGGTCGAAATTGAGCCGAACGATGTGGTGCAGTTCGTTGTGATGAATACGGGCAAGATTGATCACGAATTCTCGATTGGTTCTGCTTCAGAGCAGCTAGAGCACCGTGAAATGATGAAAAACACGGGTAATCACGCCCATGACTCGGGTAGCACAGTTACAGTTAAGCCGGGTAAAGCGAAGCAATTGCTGTGGCATTTCTATGGTGATAATAACGTAGAGTTAGCGTGCAATATCCCTGGTCACGCTGAAGCGGGTATGGTGAAGTCGTTAACGCTTTAGACGTTAATCAATAGCGCTTTGTTGAATTAGAAATTCAATGAGGGCTAGAAAATTAAAGATAAGTCTTAACTTATACCTAAAGCGCTTTGCTGTGAGGGATTCGCTGAGGCTTATCTTTATTTATAGTCACTGTAGCAAGATAGAAGTTTCAAGCAGATGGTGTGCTTCGCCGCTCAGATGCGGTAGCTCTGCCATGATCTTTTTAAACTTGTCATCGATTGACTCTGCTTCATTCAGCGATCGAAAAGCCAGTACAGCCTGTTCAGGCTCGCTGTTCACATAACCTTTCAATGTATCTAGCTGAATTTTATTGGCATTTTCAACTTTTGCTAACGCGACATTAATTGCTTCGATGTTAATTGTTAACTTATTGATTTTAAACATTTTTATTATTTTGTGGGTTGTTGCTAATGCGCGCACATTACCACAATGATTTTTGCAGATATTGACCAAGATTATTAAATTGGAACAATTTTGAAAATCATTAAAAGCTGAACTGCAATGTGTGATTTGGATAGGTGTCAGAAATACGAAGCAATTTAAGGAGTTAATAGCTTTGGTTGGTCACTTAGCGTTGATTCGTCAATCTAAGCTTAAATAAAATAAGTTTAGTCAGTATAGATTTAATGATTATGGACTTAGCAAACGGCGAAAATTTTTGAATAGGGTGTCGCTGGAAGAAAGTGCGTAATGAAGCTTAAGGAGAAGTTGGAGCGTGCAGCGGGAATCGAACCCGCATCATCAGCTTGGAAGGCTGAGGT
>NZ_JBFSTZ010000052.1:0-10194 GCF_041467155.1 Vibrio sp. 10N.247.310.23
CAATTTGTTGTCTACGAAGCAGTAAGGTAGAGCTGGGCAGGAGGGGGTAAAACCCCTCCTGATTCAGTTTTGTGAAGCATGGTCTAAGAGCGCCCTTATTTCTACGAACACGTACCTCGATGAAGGTAGTGAGGTGTGATCTCTTTTCTGAAATGGCCAAGCTCTTGGCTGATGATTTCCAGTTTTTCTTCGTAACTTTTATCGGGAATAGAACGATTAAGCCGATCTTGTGCGTAAGTATATCTTAACCCATGAGCACCGTGTGACCAGCCTAGAACTCGCTTAGACAATTGACTGAAAGCATCGGTAAATTTTTTCCCGCCAGTGATGTTGTACCGGTTAGTGATAGTACATTTTCGGTCTTTGATTTGTCGGGGTTCACTCAGACGATGCCTCTCTAATTTTTTCGCTAAACAATGCGGGATCATGACGGCTCGATATAGTCCACCTTTGCCTTTCACTACGTATTTCTCGCCTTGCAAACCCGAAAACAAATCACTGCGCCATTTTCGATCTTTTGACGCTGAAGCTTCGTCAAATCGTTGGAGGGTGAGGAGCTCTTGTACTCTGAGCCCCGCTGTAAAACACAGCGCGGTAGCTAACTGATTTTCTGGAGTTTGATGTGTCATGATTTGATGAATTTGTTTGTGAGTATAAGCTCGATTTACCCACTCTCTAGGATCGAGTTTTTCTTCTATATAAAGCCTACGCTCTGGCTCATGTAAATAAACGATCCGCTCTAGTACACGCCTCTCATTTGCAAGCATTTTGCTACAAACTTTACCGACTCGGGATGATAAATAATCCAAAGCCATTTGTGGCGTAATATCTATTAGCATGGCTGCGCCCATCCGCTCTTGAATAAAGGCAGCTGTCTCCACATGTCGAAAAAGAGTGGATTGACTTCTTAATTTTCCTTTCGCCTCTTTTTTGTTTTTACCTAGCCCAAAATAGTGGAAATTGAAAAAATTTCTCGCCTTGCGCTCAAACTTTTTTCGTTGGGAGCTTTTCTTGTTTGGCATATTCTGCCTCCCATTGTTGAATTCTTAAAGCAACTTGAGTATGAGAGCGGTGAACGTTTTTATGTATTGCAAGCCACTTCACAATATCGTGATAAGAGCAGCCCATCTCGCGCCTGAAAAATAAGAGTTCAGAACGATAGCGATCTAAAGGCGATCCTTTTTTCTGTGATGGTTTTGTTATTTGGGTATGTTCATGATCGATAACAAGATAATTGTTATGGATCAATTCATTAAATAATTGATTACTCATACTTTGCCATGGATTTAATATCTTTTAGGAAAGGATCATCTTTCCAAGCGACAGAAGTCATATAGTGGATCTGGCTCAAGGATGCTTTCGTACTATGTTTACTGTCAAGCCAAATTGAAATTTTTTTATAACTTAAATTAACATGCCTCAAGATGAGTATTTCCTTTTTGAATGATTCAAGTTTAGAATTTTTCTTTTTCTTATCACGTTGAATCTGCCTCATTTGATTAATAAGACTTTCGCGATATTTAGGTTTCATAATAAAGACTCAAGTAAAACAGGTTTCTAGATAACCTTAAGGTAAGAATTTGCCTCAGTAAACCATTAAACGGCTTCAATGTGGCGCAAACAGGCCCCCTCAGCGGTGAGCAAGGCGATCAGCGCTGAGGGGGCACGGGGTGAAAAACGGGGGATTTCGGTATTACGTTGAGGCAAGGTGTCAATAAATGAGGCAGCAAAGAGAAATAACCCGCATGAGGCAGTAGCAAGGTGAAAAATGGAGCGAACGCGACAACCTTGTTGATGGTTCAATATATTGTTGGTTGAGGCAGGAGGGGAAAGGGAAAGCAAAGGGGTGAGGCAAAAGAAATAAAGCGTTAAGCGATCAGTTCTGTGTATTGATACGTAATCAGTATAATAATAAATGATGTTTGGGCGTAACTTTAAATAGTGTAACACAAAATATAAAATAAATACTCGTTAAAAATACATCCACCAATGTATTTTTAATGAGTATTTTTCTATTGCCTTTTTGATACTGTTTCTCGTGACTTTATTCAAAGGAGAAAAACAGATGGCAAAAGGTCTTTTTATTTTTGATGGCAATATTGGTATGACGCCAGAATTGCGTTGGCAGCCGGCGAATGACCGCTCGAATGGTGAAGCTAGACCGTTATTAAAATTTAACGTCAAGTACGACCGTTTAATTAAAACACAAGATCCAGAGCGTCCTTATGAAGATAAGGGCGGGTTTTGGGTGGATATCAGTTATTGGGGACGTGACGCTGAGGCGTTAAGTAAGTTATTACAAAAAGGCATGCGCGTGCGTATTGAAGGCGAACTCCGCATCGACACTTGGGAAGATAAAAATAACCCAGGTCAAATGGCATCGGGCATGGCCTTAACGGCTTCGTTAATTACCATCATGGCGCAGCGTGTGGATGCGGTTTTATTAAAAAAGCCGCAACAATCAGGGGCGCATAATAACCCAGCCTCTCAATCTGAACTTTAAATAGGGAGTGATAGATGAGAGGAGTGAATTTATCTAACGCCATTGCGGCGCTCCGATTTCGAGTGCGCGCGCGCCGAAGTGGTGACGCCGACCAGCGCGCTCAAGCGGAGCTCGGCGTCAAAGCGCAAGAGCCATTTTGTTCGCAAGTGCAGCAAGCTTTAATTGGCAACCGTGAAGGTATGACGCTCAGTAAGGTCACGCCAGGGTGGGTGAAGAAACAACTCGCCAGCAAGGTGACGTCGTCACTTAGTCAGAGCGTTGGTGGAGGTGAATGATGCGTGTGTTTTTATGTGAAAAACCGTCCCAAGGACGAGATATCGCCAAGGTATTGGGTTGTCATGAAAAAAGTGAGGGGGCGCTGCGCGGTCAAGGCGTGGTTGTAACTTGGGGATTTGGTCATATTCTGTCTCAAGCTGACCCTGAGCATTATGACCCCGCATTAAAAGCCTGGTCTTATGACACGCTTCCCATCGTGCCGACTGTTTGGCAAATGATGGTGCCGCCCGACAAGAAGAAACAGTTCAATGTCATCAAGAAATTATTGGCCAGCGCGACAGAGGTGGTGATAGCTACCGATGCCGACCGTGAAGGGGAGGTGATTGCTCGTGAGATTTTAGAGTTTGTGGGTTACCAAGGCCAGGTCTCTCGACTTTGGCTCAGCGCCTTAGACGAAGCGAGTATTCGTAAAGGTCTGAATAATCTCAAACCTGGCAGTGACACCGAATCGCTGTATTGGGCCGGACTTGGTCGCAGTCAGGCTGACTGGTTGCTGGGTATGAACTTAACGCGGCTTTGCTCTCTAGTGGGGCGAGAAGCCGGTTATCGCGGCGCCTTATCGGTGGGCCGCGTCCAAACGCCCACCTTACGGTTGGTGGTTGAGCGAGACTTGGCCATCGCTCACTTTGTCTCGAAACCGTTTTATGACGTCGTCGGTGACACGGGATTTTCGTCTAAATGGCAAGTACCAGAAGCGCAAAGCGATGAAGCAGGGCGTTGTTTGTCTCGTGAGGTGGCCGAGCGTGTGGCTCAGGATTGTCAGGGACAAGTGGCGACTGTCGCCGTGTTTGATACCAAGCGCCAAAAAGCCAAACACCCTGCGCTGTTTTTTTTGGGTTCTCTGCAGAAGGCCATGTCGGCTCAGTTCGGTTACACCGCGCAGCAAGTGCTCGATACGGCGCAAGCCTTGTATGAAAAACACAAACTGACCACCTATCCGCGTACCGATTGCGCGTTCTTGCCGGTGAGCCAGCAGGGCGAAGTGACTCAAATCTTGAGGACGCTGGGTCAGACTTCCGAGTTCGCATCGATGTGCCAGGGCGCGGACGGGGCAATAAGCAGCGCGTGTTGGAATGATAAAAAAGTGGCGCAAAGCTCGCACCACGCCATTATCCCTACTGCAAAGGCGCCGGTACTCACCGGATTGACGGAGCGCGAAAAACACGTGTATCAGGCCATCGTGCAGCGTTACGTCGCTCAGTTCTATCCGCATGCCGAAGATGACGCCACCGTGATTGAATTGCAGTGTGGGGGGCACCGTTTTAAAACGTCCGGAAAAGTGGAACGCGTCAAAGGCTGGCGGGTAGTCACTAAGGAAGAAAAAGAAGAGGGGAAAGGGAAGAGCGAAGACAGCGTATCTCAATCTTTGCCATCTCTCACGGTTGGTCAGTCACTGACGTTTTCCAAGGTCAATGTGGTGAGTAAGAAAACCACGCCGCCTTCTGCGTTTACCGAAGGGACGCTCCTCGATGCGATGGCCAATATTGCGCGCAGCGACAATATCCCCGCTCAGTTCAAAGCGATTTTGAAAGAGACGGCCGGACTTGGCACGCAAGCGACGCGGGCGGCCATCATTGAGACGCTCAAAAAGCGCGGCTTTGTGGAAGCGAAAGGGAAAAAGCTCCTAAGTAGCGAAGCGGGACGCGGTTTGATTCAGGCGCTGCCGAACGAAGTGAGCAATCCGGTGATGACCGCGATTTGGGAGCAGTCGCTCGAAAGCATTGCCAAGCGAGAGATGAGCCTCGATGCCTTTATGCAAAACCAAGAAGGATTTGTGCGGGCCATTGTTAGTAAGGTGAAGTCCGGTGACATCACCATTACCTTACCAAAAGTCGTAGAGCCCGAAGCGCCCTGCCCGTTGTGTGGCAAAAAAATGCGCCTTCGCTCGACCAAGAAACCGTTTTGGGCGTGTGAAGACCGCGAGCTATGCGGGCTTGTTCTCGATAGCGTGCGCGGAAAACCCGCCAAAAATCAAAAGTGTTCGTGTGGCAAAGGCGTGTTGGTGCGCAAGTCTGGGAAAAACAAAGGCAGTTTCTATTGGAGCTGCAGCGCGTGGAAACAAGGTTGCCAGAAGCGTCATTTCGATGACAAAGGCAAATTAGGAAAGGAGATGGGCTCATGATAGTCGCCCGTTCGTTATCACCGGCTGAGCCCGACCTGATGGAAGGACGCACGTTGGCCTTGCTTCGTATTTTGAGCCTGGAGGGGGTGGAAGTGGTTCAGTACCACGCCCCCAAAGGCGGCTGGACGCACGATGCGCTGGAGTGTGTCGATTATTTCTCGGTGAGTCCAGACGGTTGGGATGCTTACCTCGATGAGCAGTGGATTGGTTCTTCTGAGGTTTGAATCTAAGAAAGCGTCGAATAATGAGTCGGCTAGACGACACAAATATTCAGCTTTAGGCGCTTAATGGGTGAGAGGGATATGAGGCAATTTCTCACAGAAAGGCACCTGGATGCGTTGTTGTCGATGTATTCAGAGCGGGACTTCCCTAACAATACTCGAAAGGCGGTGCGCCTTCGCATTATTCATGGCCACACTTACGAGTTGGCGGAGTTCATCACCGGCGTTTCGCGCCGCAATATCTATAACGGTGTGAAAAAATTGAAAGTCGCGCATGACGTTATGATGAAAACTTACGGTAGAGATGGGGGAGTAAAATGATGAGATACGAATCGTTATTTGATGATCATTACAGTGGCTCGGAAGCGCTTCGGCTTCATTCACAATACAAGGGTAGCTTTGATGAACTCGTGGAGGCGCTGGAGCCTGTCTGGTCAGGAAAAACAGTGGCGCATTATTGTTATCGAGCGTGCGAACCCCTTCATGTTTTGAGTGCGGATTCGTTCGAAATTACGATCAATATGGGGTGTCAGCCTAACATACCTACAGGGTTTGATTTGCAGGATTCCTGCCGAGTGAACCACATTACGGTTGATCTCTGGGACAGTGCCGATGTTCAAGGCTTTATTGAGTTGCTGCTGCGTAAGTTAAACGCTTCTCTTGTGCTTTCTTCGGTTGAACCACTCTAGGAGAACTGACATGAGATGTGACATTCCCATTCGATTGCATTATTGCTCAGAAAGTCATCATGAGTACCAATCTAAAAAAACGCTGATAGCGGTAGGAGCTATTTCGCCTAACTTCGACATTGAAGAGAGACTAGAGCAAAGCCAGTTCACGTTATCTGTTGAAGCGTCTCGCTACCTGCTCGCGCATATACCCTATGCGTATTTTGATTATGGAATTGATGTGGTTCATACCAGTGTTCTCCCTTACAAAGGAGAGGGTTACTTATCCTTGAGTAATCCTCGGTATATAGGAACCGACTTGAACAATGACTATATCCAGGACTTGAGCCTGTTGAAGCATGATGAAATCAGAGACTTGGTTCAATGGATGAAGAAGCATAAAGAAGAAGGTTGGTATCTCGTGGGGCTTCACGATATTCACATATCAGGAGAGTTATGCGAAAACATTCAGTTTACGTTGTTTTTAAGCCCCTATGTGTTTGCGGTTGAAGATAGGTTAGCTGCATTGCCAGAAGGTAACGACAAAAAGTGAGTGGTTTTTGTTTCAGCTCAGTGATTCTTCATCCAGGTTGAGCGTAGGCTTTGGATGCTGCTGCAATACCTTAGACAACACGCCACGGTTCACGTTGAGCGTTCGGGCTACTTTGGTTTTGCTTTTACCGATGAGTTCGATGGATTCTTGGAATATGACGGGTTTAAAAGCGTCCAGTATGACGCTGACGTCTGGTGTTTCAGTCCACTCGTCAAACTGAGCCAGATACGATTTTAAACTGGCTTTGAAGGCTTTTTTTGCTTGTTTCATTTCGTCAGAAGGGGGCGTTTGCATGAGGAGTACCTTAGAGCATGAGTTGGAGCGTGCAGCGGGAATCGAACCCGCATCATCAGCTTGGAAGGCTGAGGTAATAGCCATTATACGATGCACGCAACGAAGCGCCTGTGACAGAGCTTCGGCCAATGGCGTTCCTGCACCCCACTGGCGCAAGCATTGTAACGAATAATCGTTTTGGTTCAAGGGGTACTTTATGGGATGCGTACGTCAGGTAAATGGATGCAGCACTCTACCCATCATTTACTGGATTTGGCGATAGGCATACTTAAATTAGATCCTGATAGTAATTTTTTTGGTTGAGAAAATATTTAAAATATCCGTTACTCACGTCAAGCACTCGGGCTGGTAATACGATCAGGGAATAGAGTGTAAACTCTAAGTGGTTTATATCCAGAACCTTCATTGACTGATTTTGGAGTGCGGAATGTTGTAAATTCCCGTGCTGTATCACGGAGGGTAAATTCGACTATCTATCAGCTTAGGTGGACTTCTTTAAGTAAACACAGAATTGACTGCTTACATCTACAAAAATATAAACCTGATTTTGCAATCAATCTCGTATAGAATTCATCGTTTTTTGAATCATATGACATTATCAATATGGGTAAATTTAAGTTGTTGAATAATAGTACTAAAAAATTACAGTGTAGTTTGTATGAACTAGATGCCGTTGAGTGGCTGAAAACTATTGACGACTCATCAGTTGATTTACTTATTACTGACCCGCCGTATGAGTCATTAGAAAAGCATCGAAAAGTCGGTACGACAACAAGGCTTAAAAATAGTAAAGCTTCAAGTAATCAGTGGTTCGAGATCTTTCCAAATGATAGGTTTGAAGAACTATTTACTGAGGTATACAGAGTTCTAAAGAAAAACTCTCACTTCTATCTTTTTTGTGACCAAGAAACTGCATTTATTGTTAAACCAATAGCTGAGTCTGTCGGTTTTAAGTTTTGGAAGCCGATTGTATGGGACAAGATGAAAATTGGTATGGGCTACCATTACCGTGCTCGCTATGAGTTCATTTTGTTCTTTGAAAAAGGTAAAAGAAAGTTAAACGACTTAAGTACACCAGATGTATTACAAGTACCTCGTATACATCGAGGATATCCGACGGAAAAGCCTGTTGAATTGATGGATATTTTAATTAATCAAAGTAGCTCCGAAGGTGAATTAGTTTGCGATCCATTTATGGGTTCTGGGGCTGTTGGTGTATCCGCATTAACCAACCAACGTTGTTTTTGGGGAAGCGATATTTCTAGCGAATCGATGTCTATCACACATTCGAGAGTCAGCCCATTGATAAATAAGTAAATGGTCTTTACTATGCAACAATGTTTTATGTGACAAGTTCAACTTAATATGTGCGATTATCCTGACTTTTATCCAGAAGATATGCCTCCAGAAGATGCTAGTGAGGCTAATGGTGAAGCTTATCGGTTAGTAGACAATAATCCCCCTCAAAAAGTGGATTTTAGATCTACAATTGAAGAGAACTCTAAGAGAGCTGCTAGAAAACCTAGTGATAGAGAAATGCTTTATGGGGCTTCACTTTTCACTGAACCAGAAGAAGCGTTAAAGAAAAAGAAGCTATTTAAGCCATTGAGGAACAAAACGTTATCCTCTGGTCATTTGTGTAATGATGATGGCGTGATGAAAAAGACTGGTGGCCCTTGCCATGTAACAGTTTGGTTTAAAAAAGACGCTCTTCCACACGAACGCTTTGAGTGTATAGAAGAATAATGAAATGTACCCACTAGTACAAGACAGCAGATTAGGAACATTAGAGTTCCATAAAATCTACGAAGAGTATGATGGTCCAAAACTATTTAGTGCAGTAAATGCACTAGGGATCTATTACCTAGTTTATTGGATAGATGAGCTCGAAGACGGCGATACTTGGTTATATGTACCAATGTCATATAATCGCCTCGAGAAGCTAGAGAGTGCCTCTCGCTCACTTCGTGATGCATTCATATACCCAGAAGAAAATTCTATTTTCAGAATTTTTACCTCATTTGACGGTGAAGAAGAAACATTAACGCATTTAACCGCAGAAGAGTTAACAGAAGAAGAACTCCCACCAATAGATTATCGAATCGAGTGTGAATTAGTCCCAGAACAAGAAGTTGTATCATCGATCACTAATCATGAAATTCACATTTCAAAGCCTAGCCGACGCGGCATAATGAAATTAGATTCAATATCTAAAATCCTTGAGGGCTGGTCTTCTTTATATGATGAATTCGTAAGAACGATAAATATATCTGACAGGCTAGTACCTGTTGATGCGCGACCTGGCTCATTTATCGTTCGATTAGAATCAAACCATTATGAAAAAGTATCACCTGTTATCGACGATTTCTTTGGCGTTTTAACTAGTTCTGAAGATATTCACACTACACTATTAAGCATGAAAATTGATGTTGATGTGGTTAAAGAGTTTTTATCTTTGGTAGTTGATTCTTCCTATGACTTTAAACTAACACCACTTATAGACGGAAGCTTTCCACATCAGTTATCCAAATCTGCCGCAGAACGGATATTGACAGAGCTAAAGACAAGTGAATTAACATACTTATCTAGTCTGAGAGTACCTCAAGCAGATGATCTTAAGCGTGTGTTTGATGTAGTGATCGCTAAGTCTAATTTTCAAGAAGTAAATGAGTTCACGCTAGGGATTACATCAAGACAAGTGGCTTATTATCTCCACGCAGCCCGCACTCTGGGGTATTTAGATAGGTCAAATCAACCTACTTCAGCAGGTATGCAATTTGGTAAGTTAGATGAAAATCAAAGGTTAAAATCAGCAGCTATGAGATTCCAAAGCAGTGATTGTGGATGGACGTGGATTAGCTGGGCATCTGGAAAAACGCTAGCAGACATTCCTAATGGTAGTGCGTTTGAATTCCTGCAAGACTGTGTACCAACTTTAAATGTAAGTACAGCACGTCGCAGGTCGAAGACTTTAAACTCTTGGCTCAAACTATTTAAGCCAATAACAGAATAACAATAGGCCCCTTGAGGGCCTTTTTTATACCTTTTTGAGTGCCGAAATTGAGCGAGCTATTCTTAAAAGGTGTGTCGATGTGTGGATTTCAAGCTAGGACTGAATCTCTAGTTAAGCCAGTCCAACTAGCACCTGTTGAGCTGAAAGCAACTGTCCAGTAGGCAATAATTGGCAAATTTGCATTATAAAAGTTTGCTAATGTTCCGTTATCTGAAACTGATTTTTGTCCAAAACCTTCTTAGAAATTCATCAAATTATTGTGTGATTAAACTATTGTCAGTCGACATCAGAGACTAAAAATGAATCAAATAAGATGTGATGTAAATCACTTTACAAGCCCATTTGGACTGTTATCCTCAGGATGTTAAACGTTGAATACTGACGAATAGTATTAAACACACGGGGTTAACCCCCCTTAAATGGCTTTCTGAAATGTGTCGTGGCTTCTTCTTAAAGAAGTGAAAGCATACTTAACTGCCCTCAGCCTATTATTGATAGAGCTTTGGCGCTATACACCGACTTTTTATCACCCCCACGGGAAAAT
>NZ_JBFSTZ010000053.1:0-9421 GCF_041467155.1 Vibrio sp. 10N.247.310.23
CCTCTGTCGCGCTGGCCAATAATTTCTTGATGACATTGAACTGTTTCTTCTTGTCCGGTGGCACGACCATTTGCCAGGTCGATGGCACGATAGGGAGCGTGTCATAAGACCAAGCTTTTAATGCGGGGTCATAATGCTCCGGGTCGGCTTGAGACAGAATATGACCAAACCCCCAGGTCACGACCACACCTTGACCACGCAACGCCCCCTCGATTTTTTCATGACAGCCAAGTACCTTGGCAATATCACGTCCTTGAGACGGTTTTTCACATAAAAGCACACGCATGGTTTACCTCCAACCTACGCACAAACAAGGTGACCGCGTCACCTTTAGAGCGCCTTCTTGATAAAGAAAGCACTGACCCAATAACAAGTCACCCATCATGATGTCGTCACCTTGCTGGCGAGTTGTTTCTTCACCCAACCTGGCGTGACCTTACTGAGCGTCATGCCTTCACGGTTGCCAATTAAAGCTTGCTGCACTTGCGAACAAAATGGCTCTTGCGCTTTCACGCCGAGCTCCGCTTGAGCGCGTTGGTCGGCGTCACCACTTCGGCGCGACCGCACACGAAATCGAAGCGCCGCAATCGCGTTAGATAAATTCACTCCTCTCATCTATCACTCCCTATTTAAAGTTCAGATTGAGAGGCTGGGTTATTATTCGCCCCTGATTGTTGTGGCTTTTTTAATAACACCGCATCCACACGCTGCGCCATGATGGTAATTAACGAAGCCGTTAATGCCATGCCTGACGTCATTTGGCCTGGGTTATTTTTATCTTCCCAAACGTCGATGCGGAGTTCGCCTTCAATACGTACGCGCATGCCTTTTTGTAATAACTTACTTAACGCCTCAGCGTCACGCCCCCAATAACTGATATCTACCCAAAAACCGCCCTTATCTTCATAAGGACGCTCTGGATCTTGTGTTTTAATTAAACGGTCGTACTTGACGTTAAATTTTAATAACGGTCTAGCTTCACCATTCGAACGGTCATTCGCTGGCTGCCAACGCAATTCTGGTGTCATACCAATATTGCCATCAAAAATAAAAAGACCTTTTGCCATCTGTTTTTCTCCTTTGAACAAAGTCACGAGAAACAGTATCAAAAAGGCAATAGAAAAATACTCATTAAAAATACATTGGTGGATGTATTTTTAACGAGTATTTATTTTTTATTTTGTGTTACACTATTTAAAGTTACGCCAAAATATCATTGACTATTATATTGATTACGTATCAATACACAGAACTGATCGCTTAACGCTTTATTTCTTTTGCCTCACCCCTTTGCTTTCCCTTTCCCCTCCTGCCTCAGACGACAATATATTGCTCCATCAACAAGGTTGTCGCGTTCGCTCCATTTTTCACCTTGCTACTGCCTCATGCGTGTTATTTCTCTTTACTGCCTCATTTATTTACACCTGCCTCAACGTAATACCGAAATCCCCCGTTTCCCCAGCCGCGCCCCCTCAACGCCGATTTTAAAAAAATCACCATTGAGGGGGCTTGTTTGCGGCATTTACTTGAGTTAGCCTTTGTTTGAGGCAAAATTTGTTCAATGTTGGGGTAACGACTTAACGCCTGATGTTTTATTCGTGGTGGTTATTATGAAAAAAAAGACAGACTCGGATTTTATTAGCATTCTTAACCAAGATGTTGAGGCAATTCGCCAGAATAAAGAAACACAAAGAATATCTAAGATTGATCATCTAAAAGATGAAATCATCATATTAAGAAATCTTAACCTAAGCTATGCCAATATTGTTCTCTGGCTCAACAATCAACACCACATAAAAGTCAATGAATCCACTGTTCGTCGTAGACTCTTATTACATTGGAGTAAAAACAATGCGGACTCCATTTCTTAATTCATTACTAGAGGCGATGCCAAAGCCACTAATAAAAAAGAGTCACCCCGTTCATCACAAAGACAAATCAAAAGGATCTCCTCTCGATAAATATCGATGTGAAATTATGGCACTGAGGCATCAATGCCAATGTTCCTATGGAGAGATAGCTCTTTGGTTACAACATAAAAAGAACATAACCATATCAAAAAAATCCGTTTATAAACGGATTCAATATTGGAATGAGGCACCCCATGATGTTTTCAAAAGCAAAGAGACAGCGGATTAAATTAGAAAAACAAACCTCTAAGTTTTACAACTTTCATTACCGAGCTATTGGTGAAAACAAAACAAAGAATAAAGAAAAAATACATAGCTTTATGACATTATTTCGTCACATTGAAGTAACCGCCCGAATTATGGATAAGATAGGGATAAAAAGAGTAAAGCAATTATCTTGTGAAATGGCTAATCAATATATTGAGTCTCAACGAAATAACATTGCCGCAAAATCATTAAGAAATGAACGCAAGGTTTTGCAACGGATTATTGATATTTATGAGCCAGGAGAAAGAGTCGTTATACAAGGTGACTTACTAGAACGAGAGTGGGTAAATCGAGCTTATACGTATGAGCAAGTCGAACAAATTATGATGCACCAACGCGAGCGAATGCAACTCTCTACCGCCATTGCTTTTTCTGCGGGTTTGCGAGCCCGCGAGCTTCTCACACTCAGGCGCCTCGATGAAGCTCAACCTTCCAAAAGCCGGAAGTGGCGTAACGATCTTTTCAAAGGATTAAATGGCGTTAAATACATCGTCGAAGGCAAAGGAGGGCTGAAACGAGTCGTCACTCTCCCATCCGAACTGTCTAATATTCTTGAAACTAAACGACTCTCCACACCCATTATCGTTGAAGACAGGAAATGCAAAATCACTACCTATTACGATATCGCTGGCGGGAAAAAATTCAGTGATGCTTTCAGTCAGCGTTCAAAGTCGGTGTTAGGTTGGTCACATGGGGCTCATGGGCTTCGATACAGCTACGCCCAAGAGCGAATGTCACATTCTATCTCCAATGAAACATACCAGGATCGCAAGGCCATCGTTAGCCAAGAGCTTGGGCATTTCAGAGCAAGTATTACGACACACTATTTATGCGCTGGTGCGCGTTAAATTAACCATAAAGAGGCAAGACTATGATTTCAAAAGACACTATCGAACAGCTTTCCCACACCATCATTCCTAACGCCCCCCAACCTCAGGAGGCAGAGGAAGACATCGATCATATTTTACTCAAGCTGGCCACTCAAAAATTTGGCACCACGGCGGCCTTAGCCTCAAAGCTAAACGTCGATGAATCTCAAATTCACGAATGGCTCAAAACGCCCCTTCCAATTGGAATCATTGACTCATTAGAAAATATCGTGCTTGGAGAGAAATACCTTTCCCCTCACCTTATCTTCTCTCTAGGAGGGTTAGAGCAGATGGAGCAATGGCAAACCTTAGTCAATGCCCTGATAAATGACGCATTGCATCGCTATCTATCAGATATTCCTGTTGTTTTTATGCCTGATAATACCGATTTCTTATGTGAGCGAACACTTGAAGCGTTAATCAATATAGGCATGGAATTGCCCCAAGAGTATCCAAAAGATTTACAGCTGAATAACATTGATGATTTGGAGTCTATGATAAACGCGAACATTTATGCGCATACGCTCTCTTTAATATTCGATGCAATGGTCAATATCCAGTGTTATTACGATACTTTCTTCGATGCCATCTCCGAGCACCCTGATCATCCATTTGAAGAAGCATTATGTTGGGAACATATTCTCGTTGATCTTGCCGTTTACCATGCTTTAGATGATCAGAAAATCTTCCCTGGGCTGCAAGCATTCCAAAACGAGACCATGATGAACACTCACCAGTACATTAACGCATTGAAATCTCATGCTTACCAACACCGTTTACCACTGCGTGCAGAGCTGCTCCACTTGCTCAACAAAGATCATGAAGAACTGTACGACGATAGTGAAGCGGAGATAATGGGGCTCTTCCCACCGCAAATTCACCCTGATATTTACGTTAGTGAAATCATAGAAAGTCAGCGCTTGATACATCAAGTTCTGCCGGGAATTTGTCGTAAATTGGAGATGAGTGAAGAAGAAATCAGGGAGTTAATAGGAAAGAAATAAGGGCGCTCTTAGACTATGCTTCACAAAACTGAATCAGGAAGGGTTTTACCCCCTCCTGCCCAGCTCTACCTTACTGCTTCGTAGACAACAAATTGAGCCAGAAAACTTGTGCCACCATCCTGGTAGCGAACCTCACAGAGTGAGTCTCGAACTAGCCATAAGCTACACAAGAACGTAAAGCACAGGACAATCAGCCCTGCGAGTGCTGTTTTATTTTTCGGCATTTTTGTTGCCTCCACAGTAAAGAGGCTCTACAATGAGTTTGTGAGTCATCACTTAGGCCTCGTTAAATGAAAGTTACTGCGCTAACAGTAACCGGATAACGGGGCTTTTGTTTATCTGCCACAAGCAAACATAAAAGTCAGTCACTCATGGCAAATAAGCCAAGAGCGCCCACACAAATTCTACCACAAGCCTTTCAAATCAAGAACGTTTGTTTCTAACACCCCCGCTTTCACCATTGATATCAAACTTGTCAAAAACGACAAAGGGCATTCATTTGTGCTTCAAATGAATGCCCTTTGTACATCTTAAGTTTACGCCTTACGGCGACGTGATTTCTCACGAATTAATCATTCAAGCATGATTTAGGCTCGCCAGCTTGCACGCTGACTGGTAGTGATAAAGATAAAGAATCGCTCCTTAAGTTAAGTCTTTTGACGCAATGGTCCCCCTCAGAACCTGGGCATCAAGTATGGTTATGTTGCTTGCAACAGGCTGTCGCAAAGTCAAATTTAGCCCTTAGAAATAAGAGCAGTATAATGACGCAGTGGCCATATTGAATTGATTTAAAAATCAAACAGTTGAATGAACAGGCGCAAGGCCTGAGCAGTTAAGTATGCTTTCACTCCTTTCTACTAGAGAAGAAGCCGCGACACGTTTCAGAGAGCCATTTAAGGGGGGTTAACCCCGTGTGCTTAATACTGTGCAGTCAGTATTCAACTACAACAGGCTTAGTATATCACAAGATAAAACAATGTGATGGGCTGGCTAAACGACTCAAAAATGGGGTTATAATGTCTAGCTTCGCTATCTAAATAGAAAATAGCGACTCTTAATGACACGTTTGACTTTTACATAACAGGAGAGGGTATGGCGGTCTTTAATATCTGTTATTTGGATAAAGAAAGAAATACGCTCAAGTCCGAAACCGTGTACATGCGCTCTTTGGCTGCAGCCAAAGCCAGTGCCACCACACACGCGACTGAAAATACGTTTAAAATAGACATTAGCGACGTTGTCGATAAGCCTCTCGCCTTTCGCTATGCGACTGGCAAGTGGGATGAAGAATAAAAACAACCATAAAACAAGGAAAAAAGATGAACCGTAAAGAATTAGTGGATCATATCGCAGAAGAAGTCGACATCACAAAAAAAGAAGCCGATGCAGCCCTGAAAGCCATCATCGAAGGCATTACCACGACACTGGCCGATGGGGATGACGTGACTTTGGTTGATTTTGGCACATTCAAAATCGCCCATCGTGCAGCGCGTGAAGGTCGTAACCCTAGAACGGGCGAAACCATTCAAATTGCGGCGTCAAAAAACCCAACATTTAAAGCTGGTAAGAAGTTGAAAGAAGTGTTGAATCCATAGTGCTTTGCTGTTGATTTTCAGCGAAACAACCACATAATACATTGAGAGTCACATACATAAATCACCTTCCATTTGATTTGATAGTCATCTCTTGTGACTCAAAAAAGCAGCCTTCGGGCTGCCTTTTTTCATTTCGCAACTAAACAAATTATGTTAATAGAAAGACTCTAGAGCTTCTCGCACAAGGAAAGATCAGCAACATAATCTCGCATTAAGTTTTTCTTGTAACCGATTTTCTTCGGGCATTCGATCATGCTATTAGGGGTAATGACAAAGTGATAAAGAGCTGCGTTAGCTCCTGCACCGCCTACACCAAATATACAAAGTAAGATGGCTATAGTTTTAATCTGTAGCTCTCCGCCTCTAAAGAGTCTAGAGATGGTATTCAAGGGAGCAATCACGACAAGAAAACCAATTGTTGAACCACTAACAAATGAGATGAGCACAAATGGATCAGCCATTAACTTATTGGTATCCACATCAGTTAATGGAGTAATGTAAACATAATTAGCCATCCATACACCTCCTACAAAAGCCAGAATAGATGCAAATATTATCCACCATCCCATCAATAAGCCTTTAAGGTGTTTAGTCATCGAGTAGCTCCAACACTTTATTTACGGTTTTCTTTTGAAAATCCGTAAATTTATCAACAACCCAAACAGAAAAGCTAGCTCCAACTAAAATCAATCCACCACCAACAGCTGTTGCTGCAAAAGCGGGCGCAAGAGAGGCTAAAAATAAACCAGCCCCAGCAACAGCTAAAGCATTCACAAGCAACTTAGCTTGATCTACACCCAGATCTTTAAGCATATACTCATCGTTCAAAACGAACTGTAAAACGTTAATTGCCGAACCGACAAGAACCTCCACTGGAGCCGTGATTTTTACATAGCGAGCCATACCTTTAACGGAATCTAAAGCACCTAAGCCAAGTTTCACCACTTGAGGGTTCGAAGCTTTAAAGCGGCTACCAGATAACAGCGTTTTCATATGCTGTTTGTAACCTTTCAAGATCAGATAATCGACTCCGTTATGTGTTTTTACATAAGCCGTAACCCCCAAACCACCTAATTTTTTAGCGGTATCAAATGCATCGTAAGTTCCTTTCATTGTACCACCGATATTTTGAGATTTATCGAGCGCATCAAAAAACTCTTTCCATTCTTCAGGGGCTAGAACCGTAGTTTCTACAACATCTTGTGTATATCGAACATGAATCTCTTTCTCTCCCTCTTTAGCAAGGAAGTTATAAGGGGGCCAATGCATGTTGCTAGGATTAACGTCAGTGATATTTGGTTCAACAGTTTGGAGGGGAGCGGTCGATTCACTCAGAACTATAGGTGTTTTCAATCCTTGAGAGATTTGACCTAACCCCGCCTCTTGTCTATCTCGAAGAACCCTTTCGCGATTTTCCTTCCATCGCTTCTCATCGCTCGCGGTATATCTCAGCTCTTCCTGACGCTCTCGGCGTTGACGAGCGGCTCGTTCTCTAGTGGTTTCTTGCCTTTCTTCTGGAGCTACAGGAGCGGATTCATATCTCATGGGAGTTTACTTTCATAACAAATAAAAATGAGCATACCAATAATTTCAGGCGTTTATTATTCCTAGAAAGGCGTTTTGGTCAATTAACTGCTTTAAATGACATTTTGACTAGCCAAAGGCTCATAGTGAAACACCTAAATATTGGGAGCAACGAATAACCTACATACCCACCTACTGCAATGGCTAACTTTCATTTAACCTTTCAAGCGCTTTATCAAATCCTGTAGGCGTTATATTGATATACCAATCAAAGCCTACTTTCCGACGCATGATAAGCCCTCGCTCTTCCAGAGTCTTGCAGGAAACACGAAAATTGTTGGGATGAATCTCTCTGTTGAGTGTTTGAGTAACAGCGAGATTGATGACCGTCGACTTCCCTTCTTTAACGCCCTTAACGAACGCCTTCGCTAAACAATTTAATATCTCTTTTTGAATTTGGCTGAGCCTGCTGTTTTTCATTGCCATATCCCACTATTCATTGCTGCAATGATTTAAACATAACACACTTAATCATTGCTAACATGATTAAGAAAAACATTAGAGGCAGTCTTATAAAATTAACCATCTCATAAAACGACCATATTATGAGATGCAAAGCGAACGACTGAAAAAGCAGTCAAATTAGGCTCAAGCTGTCTTATAAAGTCATCTCATTTATTATAATCCTACAAACTAAAAAACTATCATGTATACGAGTCAATAGATCAAATTTCAGGCCGCATTCTGAGTGGTATAGAAGTGAAGCTCGGCTATTCCGTTTTGATATATCCCAACATGATCATCGCCACTCTTGTCTGAGGACATCAAACTTATGTCCTCTTAATTAATTATACGAGAAGCCATTCATCAGCTTCATTGAACGCTTGCTCGATCACCTTATTCACTCTCTTCTTCTCATCTTTATCTCTGGAATACACTTCTAAGTTATTATTCGTTCCTTTACGGACTCGTATTCGAGCGTCAGGATAAAGCGGCTTTAAACGATGCTCTAGCTCCTCGGTTATTTTTCCTAGACCGCCTTTCGGTAATACTTTTTCATCGACCATCATTTCAACACGCATTTTTGCCTACCTCATATTCAACCACACCACAATACTGTTTAAATCAACAGTATAAAAACAAGTGAGTATTGTCAATCCATTTAAAGATGGTTTCCTTTAGGTACACCTTTAATGCACTAGGTTATTTTAGTGCTGTAAATAGCAAAAATAGATGTATAATGCACCAACATAACTAAACCAATGTAAAATGCACCAATGAACAGCAATATACGAATTTATGGTTACCTAAGAGCATCGACCGACGAGCAAGATGCTTCACGAGCAAAAAATGACCTTATTGACTTTGCAGACAAAATGGGATTCCCGATCGCGTGCTGGTTTGAAGAAAATGAATCTGGCGCTCAATTACATCGTCCTGAGTTATTTCGACTACTCGATGTCGCCATGGCCGGTGATATCATCCTAGTTGAGCAGGTAGACCGAATTAGTCGTTTGAACACCAAAGATTGGGAGCAACTGAAAAACATCATCGCCAATAAAGGGCTAAAGGTGGTGGCATTAGACCTACCGACGAGTCATCAATTCATGAAGACCACCGATGAGTTTACAGAACGAATGCTTGCTGCACTCAACAGCATGATGCTCGATATGCTTGCCGCTGTCGCAAGAAAAGATTATGAAGATAGACGTCGACGCCAAGCTCAGGGCGTACAAAGAGCGAAAAAAGAAGGGAAATACAAAGGTCGACCGGTTAATGTCAAATTGCACCAAAAGATAGAAGGCCTACTTCGAGAAGGCAAAAGCTACAGCCAAATTGAAACGCTTATAGGCTGCTCCAGACACACGATTTCCAAAGTTTCTAAATTAATAAAAAACAACAAGACACTATGTTAAGACCATCGCGACAAGATCGAGAAAACCTCTTTATCCAAAAAGCAAAACTAAAGTACGGTGAGCGGTACGACTTTTCGAAAATGAAGTATGTCAATCGTTCTACCCCTGTCGAAATATTATGCCCAGAGCACGGTGCCTTCCATACAACACCCAATAACTTTCTGGCCACGGTAAAAAAGAGCGGTTGCCCGCTTTGCAGTCGTGCGCAGAAGGCAAAACGTACACCACAAAAAGCCAATGATAAGAATGAAGTCAGGGGGTGTGGGACGGATAACTTCAATGTTCGTGGAGGGACGAAACAATATAACCACCTATTGCTGAAGGTGTTTGATTAAC
>NZ_JBFSTZ010000054.1:0-7938 GCF_041467155.1 Vibrio sp. 10N.247.310.23
GGCGTGCGAACTTCATGCGAAGGATCGGCGCCGCGTTGCGTTGAAGCAGTGTCCAATGCGCAGCAAAAAACGTCATGGGTGCATGACTTTTCCAAACCAGCCAAAAGACCGATAGAAAGATGCCCCAAAAAACGAAGTTATCGAGTAGGGTTGTGTAGTCCATGTGTTTCTCCTGTTATAAAACAAGGAAACACTTGCCCAAAGGAAAGGTTTCCTATGGGTGGTGAGGGGTAGCTGATGGATTATCAGTATGCTTTCACTTCTTTAAAAAGAAGTCGCGACACGTTTCAGAGAGCCATTTAAGGGCGGTTAAACCCGTGTGCTTAATACTGGTGCGTCAGTATTCAACGTTTGAAGTATTCAGGTTAAAAGAGGGTAGGAAGCGTGTCAACCACTTTGTGTTGGTGACACGTGCTGCAATTAAAGCGGTGATTTTCAAAATAAAGTCCGATGAAGATGCCTTTCAACTAGGCAGCTGCAGGCCTGGTACACGTCAGTCTATGGCTCATCATCACGAAAGGCACGGTCAATTATGGGTGCGAGCTTATCTAAATTGGGGTCAATTGTGGTTGACTTATTCTGTAATCGCCACTCATTTTGGTAACTTCCCACCACCTCTTGATAACACAGTGGGCAGCAATGGCGCTTCGCTGCAAAATGGGCTTTAGGGGTTTGTTCAAACACTTGCTGATGCTTGTTACAAAGAATAACAACAGGTGTTCGGCTGTTCACATACTGGACAAAAGAGTAGTCGTAACGGTTGCCCCATTGCTTAATGGCTTTTCTAATAAACGTTTCGTTTGTATCTTTAGTAAAAGGCATGACTCAAACATAATAAAGAAGGGCTAATTTTTGTCAAATACTCACTAAATTGGCTCGGTGTCTTTCTTGATTAGAGTGCACCTTTTTGTTTGTGTACACGCAAATTTGAATCTCTTTTGCTGCTAGAACAACGCCAATAATAAGATTTTTTATAATTAAACTCCCTTAAACACTTCAATATTCAGAATAGATTGGGTAAGTGGGGGAGTCCAATTATCTTCTTATGCCTGTAGTACGAATATTGGAACTTCTCCGAACCAATATTCACCATTGCCCCATTCTAATTCGACTAAAGCTATGAATCGACTATGTGCTAGTTCTGTATTTTTAATATCTACATTCAGTATACGTTTTACAAAGTGCAATGATGGCACTTTTTCAACTCGACCTTGCAGTTGCAGAGGAATTAGTGATAGTCGGACTAACTCCAGAAGAATGAGTTTACTAAAAACATTAAGGTCATTTCTATAATTATCATAATAATAGGTTGCTAAAGAGCCTAGATGTCTATGATCCGCTATTTCCCCTTTAATAGTAGACATACAGGTCGATAGTCTTTGCTTTGCTGTTTCTATACCCTGAACTCTGCCAAAGCCCCCACTAGATATATCTAGGTCACCTGTATCATCAAGCTTCATGTCCATACCTAGAGAATTCGGGTCTGTCGCTTTAAACTTATCCTCAACTTGTAAAAACAATAGTTTTTTATCTTCATGGGAGATCTCTAACCTAGCGTCTAAGATTTTACGAGCATCACCTTGAGACTCGACGACTACATAAGATTCACTGTCGGGAATTGTGATAAATTCTAAAACATAAGAGTTCAATAAATCATGGTCCCCAATAAAAGGAGCTATCAACTCAAAACTCCACTCTCGATAGTGGATGGCATTCCATATGGCGTAATATATTACTTCGCTTCCCAATTGTATAAGGGTCATATTACTAGTGGTCAGTTCTGGTGTCGGAAGTTTCAAGCTTTCTGCTGCTCGCCTTTCTGCTTGCTCTTTCCATTCATGTATGGTGCTTGCTGAATACTCCTTATAGTCTGCATCTATCAAATTTCCATGATTTCGACACATCCAAATACCGTTGGAGATATGCTTCCTTTCTAAGGATGACATTTTAGGGTTGTACCTTGGGCCTCCGGATGCAGCGGCATGAATATGAGCCGCTATACCATTATTTACCTTCTTCGTAGGATCATCTGAGTTAGGACCTACCGTATTACGACCACAACCAGGAAAAGAACACTTCCAGCTAACTCTTTCAGCCATAATCCTCTTATCATTGGAAGTAAATTCGTCTCTATTTTTACCACTCATCTTAAACCTACCCTGAAAAACATAACGCTTATTAGCCGATAAATTGTCGTTGTTCATCCTTCGATAATGCAGCCTTTTTTATATTAACTCAACGGTGCCCTCTTCGTGCGTTACAGACTGTACGGATTGCCCTTTAAAGTTAAATAGAGCGGAAGATAATGACGACAAACTACAACACTAAGATAAAAGAAATTAAATGATTATAAATCAATGTCTTATTGATTTATAATCATTTAATTTATCGACTCCTCCAAGCGGAGAAGAGCGTCTCAAGTATGGATGATTGTGGTGAGCAAGATAAGCTTCACTTGCGTGGTGAAGCTTTTTGGGATTACTCGATATCGTAAAAGAGAAAGAGTCTATATAATGTATCAATTATAAAAATATTAGGGTTTATGCATGTCTATTGAAATTGATAAGTGGTTGGAAGCTCAAGAGTTTCAGGTTCCGTTAAACGAGAAAGGTCAAATTTTGGACTATCTTGAACCAGCTAAGCCTCGTGAGAACAAACCTGAAGAGCGAGTTCGTCAAAAGACGTCCCATATTTTGCATGAAGAAATGGGCTATCCAAAAGATTGTATAGCTCATGAGCGCACTATCAACATGGGAACTGATAAGAAGCGAGCTGATATTGTCATTTATCAAAATAAACAAGCGTGTATCGAAAATGATCAAGGCAAAATTAAGTTAATTATCGAGGTAAAAGCTCCTAATGTAAGAGAGCCAGATGGTCAATTAACTGGTTATATTTCAGCTACATCTGCTGAAGGTGGTTTTTGGACTAATGGTGAAAAAATTATTTTTCTCCGTAAACACAAAGACAGAAGTATATCTAAATGGATTGGTATACCACGATTCGGTAAAACTTGGGATAGCATTGGTAAGTTCAAGAAGTCAGAGTTGATTGCACCTGTTGATCTAAAATTGGCTTTCAAGCGTTGCCATAATGCAATTTACCGTACAGGTATTGATTCTGAAGATGTTGCACTTGATATGGTAAGGGTAATTCTTGCTAAGCGTGAAGATGAATCAAGTGCTGAAGAAGACTGCAAGTTCTATATTACACCGGAAGAATTTGAAAATGAGGAGCTACAGCAAAAAGCTTGCCAACGAGTGAGAGAACTTTTCATTGCTGTAAGAGAGCAATATCCAGATGTTTTTAGTGAGCATGAAAAAATTACAGCCTCAGATTCTCAGCTAGCAATAGTTATTTCATATCTACAAGAGTACTCTTTCCTTGATGCTGCTCATGACGTAATTGGGACAGCGTATGAAGTGTATGTGGCGTCTCATTTAAAGGGAGAGCGCGGTCAATTTTTCACCAATAGGTTGGTGGTTGATATGATGGTTAAAATGCTTGACCCCGATGACAAGTCGATCATTCTAGACCCATCTTGTGGTTCTGCGGGGTTTCTTATCACGTCAATGAATTATATCTTTAAGAAAATTGATAATTCTAAGCGCTCAAATTCAGCTAAAGAAATCTTAAAAAGAAATGTAGTTCATCAGTTATTTGGAACTGATATATCCCCAAAATTAGTTAAGATCGCTAAGGCCAATATGCTTATAGGTAAAGATGGGCATGGTGGTATTGAGCGCGCAAATAGTTTAGATAGTATTTCTAAGTTATCAGCAAGTTTTCAGGAAAAGGCAGGTATAGAAAAACCTAGTATGATCCTAACCAACCCACCATTTGGGGCTGGTCACGACCTTCGAGTAAAAGAACCTACTATTCTTAGTCAGTATGAGAATGGCTATGTTTGGTCTGTTGATGAAGAAAACAAAATAGTCTTTGATGATAAATTGAACTCAAAGCAAGGCTTAGCTCCTGAAATTTTGTTTTTGGAGAAGTGTATACGGTGGTTGAAGCCAGGTGGTTTGCTGGGCATCGTAATGGCAAAAGGTCAGCTAGATAATCGAGAAGCATTAAGTGTACGACGTTGGGTGCTTGATAATGCTCAATTGCTTGGTGTTGTAAATTTGCATGAAGATACATTTGAA
This sequence comes from Vibrio sp. 10N.247.310.23, assembly GCF_041467155.1. Lineage (NCBI taxonomy): Bacteria > Pseudomonadati > Pseudomonadota > Gammaproteobacteria > Vibrionales > Vibrionaceae > Vibrio > Vibrio sp. 10N.247.310.23. The sequence goes on from NZ_JBFSTZ010000054.1 coordinate 4,149, forward strand.
CCGTTTTGTGGCTCTAAAGCATCTGTTATCTTTTTGCGTAAAAACGATAGCCATGCAACTACAGACTATAAAGTGTTTATGGCAATTTCAAATAAGGTAGGACAAACTAGTCGCGGAGAACCTATTTTCAAGCGAGATGCTGAAGGTAAGCCTGCAATACAGAATGGTAGTTATGTTATTGATCAAGATCTAACAGATATTGCTGATGATTTTGCTCGATTCAATGCAGCTACTTTAGAGGACAGTGCATTCCGATTTTCAGTTAATATTAGCAGTATAGCTAAAGATAGTTACTCATTTAACCCTGTTCAGTATTTACCTAAACATAATGCCGCTTTCGAACAAGTGTTAAAACTAGGCGATAGCGATGATTTTGAAGTACATCGACTAGCTGATCTTGGGCTAGTATTTAACGGACCGCGCTTTAAGCGACCTTATGCTGATGTTGGTGTTACAGAAGGTCCTACTATTCGTAAGTACTTTACAGGCACCGCATTAACTCAGTTGAATTCTGATAATGTGAAGTATCTAGATGAAACTCGGGCAAATAAGCAAACTAAGTCTCATCTCGAAAAATTAACAATTTATAAAGGGTATATTCTGATCTCTGATGCTGGGACATTAGGACGTGTGACTTATGCTTTAGAGCAACACGATGGACACGTTGCAACAAATAACTTGATTCGAGTTGTTATTGAAGACTTACCGTTACGCGGTTATGTCTACCAATTTCTCAAAAGTGAGATCGGACAAAGCTTGATGTTAAAAAGTGCTTATGGCACAAACCAAGAACATTTGGAACCAGATGTCATCGGTGAGATCCCTGTACCGATTCCAAAATCACGTGACTTATTAGAAAAAATTGGTAATCAGGTAATTAAATCTATTGATGAATTAGAAGCTTCAATTAAAGATAATAATGAGTCGCTTGATAGCTTACTTAAAACCTTAACTGTCTAACATTTAAAGCCAGTCAACTTTTATTAAAAGTTGACTGGCTTATTATGGCGTAATTATTATTTTTTCAAGATGCTTTATCTGCGGATCAACAAAACAAGAGGAAGTGAAAAAACGGAGTGACGATCTCAGCCATGATTTTATGCCGCATTGAGTACAGCTATAGGGATGTACAAGGATGTGAGTAGCCGCCTATAACAATATTATGTTTGGTGTATGCCTACCTGCAGAATGCAATACAACTATTTTTGAGACTCAAGAAACACGACGAATAAGGCAATAATAGACCCCTCGATATTTATCCGTAACTTGCCATTTTCCTTGTCGTGCCTGTGAAGCTGTCTGATACTTCGATGCGCATCATATTGATGTTCATGGTTGGTTCGACTTTTTTAAGGCGCGCTATGTCACTGGCGATGCGCTTACAGCCTAAAAACAAAATGCCATCGAGTGGTGTTATGACCTCTCCAGCCTTGAGGCAATCAACGAGAGAAGTGGCTGACAGTGGTGTTTTTATCCCATCAACGTAGCGGGTTGCCACAAACTCATTCGTATAGCGGATCTCTCTTGGCAACATTTGTTCGCTTTTGGCGTAAATCATCCCGCTTTGTTTACCATTAATGACGCGATGCTCTTTATAAACTCGGGTTTCTTCAGCGATGGTGGCCATGGCTTGTGGTGCTCGGGTGATAAGTAAGCGAAAAGGCAGATCTTCACTTGTGATGTAATCGACAAGGTTAAACGCTAATCTTGCTCTCGCGACCTCTCCGAGTGGTTTTTCACGACAGATTTGTAGAACCTGATCCCACTGACTGGTCAGGCGAGCGCTTTCTTTATCGCTTCTAACTTTAACTTGCTGAATGTCATAGTGAATTGTCTTTGCCATGGTTGACTTAGCCTTCCGTTTTTTCGTCGAATTCCAACTTAACATTATGTTTTTATAACACATTAAAACAGTTATCCACAAAAATTGGGCGTAACCTGTGTGAAAATAAGTCAAGCTTAATATTCGATTTGCAACCGTCTGCATAAAGGCGTAATCTGATGGTAATTTAACCGTATTGAGTCAAAAGAGGCCGAAATGTTAGCATTCCTGAAAAAATGGCGTCAGGCATACCGAGATGAAAAAGGTGATCGTTTACATGCTGAAGTGGAAGCTGAGCGTAATGCCCTTCTTAGTAGTACATCTCTGTCATTTGAAGAGGTGAATGAAGCTTTAGTTACAGAACTTTCAGCTGATAAAACTTTAAATGTTTGGGCTAATACAGAAAAAGAGCATTACGATGAATATTGGGTTCATAACTATGACAATCGCTAAGATTGCCATAGTTATTTTTTGATTACTTTTTCATTGAATTAGCAACAGCGCTTCTAGCGTAATCAAAACCTCTCTGAGTTGTTTTATTTACGTTTTCCAGTGCACTATCCATCGACACCCCATTCACGCGATAACTCGCGTAACCTAATACCCCAAACCATATCGCGGGCACCACCACGTAAAACGTGATCATCACAAACGCTAATATCGAATCATCCATGCTGTTGATCGTACCGGTTATCGGATTAAAGTTGTCATGCATGGAATACACCGCCTCCAAAAGCTTACTGTCCAGACTTCGACACAACTCCCACCAAAACGTCAAGAACAGCAATCCGGTATAAGAGAGTGATAACGACATCAGCGTCATCATCGAATAGTTACTGACCGTTAACACAATCGGACTCGCAATCACCACCACAATGAGCAGCAAAGACTGCAGCATCGGCATCGCTTCTCGCACAATGAAGTAAGCCGGGCCTGTGAAGATATGCCCAATTTGTAACCCTGCCCAGCCTGCCGCGCTATTCCACACTTCTCTGAATTGATGATCGAGGGACTTATCAAGCACCTGGCCATAGCCACGAACAATGCGTCCACTGGTCGATTGATTTTCAACACTCAAGACTCGCTGAACCAGCATGTTCGCCTTATCGGCAGGCGTGACTTCAGAGCCCATGATTTTTGAGAAAAAGCCATCATAGTCAAATATGTCATGAATCAATTCAGGGTTAGTGTCTTCAATGTGATTGAACAAGCGCCACAACAAGCCGGCGCGCTGGCCATCACTGCGACCGCCTTGAGTGCTATCCCACCATTCGTCACACATAGGATACGCGGCGCTGGTATCAACCGCTGTGCGGCGATACTTTTGTTGCACCGGGTCGTCTCGCACTGAATTATACGGGAAGTTGAATACGATATTTTCAGCTTGTAAGCCATTATAGGTGGTCTCTGGCGCGGCCAGATTATAGCCAAGGAAGTAAGAGCCCCCAATCCAATTGGCATTATCAAAGTCGTTTTGAGTGACTCGCTCTTTACGCGCCGCCGCCTTCATCATCAGGCGCGCTCGCGTATAACACTGCTCGTAGAAGTCTTGAGTTTCTTGTCTAAGTTGCTCGCTCTTAATATCGATTTGAGAGAGTTTCAACATGCTGCGCTCGACGTCGTAGTGACACGGCACCGAGGAGACCGCCGCGTTGGTCAGGCCTTGCGAAATACTGTGCCAGAATACCCACCATATCGGGGCATGAACCAATTCCCCATTTAACGAGCTTTGGTCACTGTGGGTTGCGCCGCTGCTGATACCCACGCCGCACGATTCGCTGGCGTTTTGGTCCATGACGAGCGTGTTGACGTTGACCGGGTACAAAGGTATCACTGCAAAAAAGCACACTAATCCGGCTAACATCAGTTTGACCTCGGTGCGGTTCATGCTGAGTAGGCCTTTGTTGCCCTCATCTTCGCCCTCTTGAGCGACATCAAACCACACTTGGAACACAATGACGGCCAACA
>NZ_JBFSTZ010000055.1:0-7667 GCF_041467155.1 Vibrio sp. 10N.247.310.23
AGTTATAACCGTTAACTGAGGGAGTTATAACCGTTAACTGAGGGAGTTATAACCGTTAACTGTTTTTTTGGTTTGTTTTTTTTGGGATTAATACGATTTATGTTATTGACTCAAGCTGAAAAGATTAATAGGATGTGTGTTAACGATTATTGTGTTGAGAGGTTATTTTTTGAAGAAGACTGTATTTGAAACAAAAGAGTTACTCACTGATTTCACCACTGGAGAAGTATCGTCTGAGAGCGTGAAAACAGTAGTTAGAACATCAAAAGAGCCACCCTACATAAAATTGTACATAGATGATGTGATTCGCCTTTACGGCTTGCCGAAAGGTGAATCAAGAATTCTTTTCGAGTTGGTGAAAAGAATGAATTATCAGGGCGAGATAGTAATTAATGCTGCTGTTAAAAGAGATATAGCTAAAAAGTTAGCTCTTGGTGGAGCTAAGCCAGAGCAGGTTATTTCTAACTCTATGGCAAAGTTAGTTAAAAACGACATTTTGTTTAGAAAAGACACAGGAGTTTACATTACTAATCCGCATGTATTCGCAAAGGGTGACTGGGCAGATATACAAGAACTTAGAGATTCTTATATCGAATTGAAAATAAAATACTCGATGTCAGGGCGTGAAATGAGCACGACCATTATCAATAAATAACAATCGCTGATTGAACGGGGGGCAACCCGAACAACCAGCTACCACAACACACAAAAATTAGAGTTCAATCATGGTTGATAAAAAGCATACATTAAAAACTAAAGAAGCACTTCGTATTTTACTTGTGTGGACGTCTGGCATTCTCTTCGGTGTGAGCATTGGTCTGAATTATAAAGATCTGTCACACGATGATTATTCGAGTCTCTACATATATCCCTCATCATGCACTGATAAAGGGTGCGCTGATGAATAGTGTCTTTAAGCAGCGAGGGGTGGGGTTGGTCGAGTTCATTCTTACGCTCGTACTCAGTCTGATTGTTTTTATAGCAGCCTTACCATTTTATAACGACTACCAAACTGACAAGAAAGCGAAAGCTTACGGTGAGCACATAAGAGGACTGATAGAACGCATTCATCAATATCAGTACTACAAAATCACCGAAGAAGATGTCGATTCGACCAGTAAAGCGAGTTGGCCAGCAACGCTGGATAACCTCATGAACGACTACCCCGAACAATACTGGGGCAGTTGCACGATTGACCAAGAACTCAATGGTGAATGTAAGTTGCCAGATTACGTGCCGTGGAGTCCGTCGCGTCTGAGTACTTACTTTTACACCGACCTTACGCACATACCGGCATTTAACGAGCATTTAGTCATTCGCATTCCTCTTTCTGAACTGGCTTCCGATCCGAAAGAGTGGACACGTTACTCAAATGTGTTGATTGACATTCCAGGAGCAAAACGATCGGGTCATGATATCCATATTACCTTGCGTCAAGCGACGTTAGCACTGATGTACGAAAACATTGTCATGCGCGATGGAAGTGTCACATTGACAGAGGATTGGGATATTGGCGGTGAACACGGTATTACCAATGCGAAAGACTACTTAATTGCAGCCTCTGATGGCAGTCAGATATCTGTATCAAAACGCTTAGTGACAATTGAAGGCGTATCACACGGTGAGACGGTAAGAAAGCCTGCGTGCAGTGAAGGTTTGTCGCCTAATTTAATATTGAGCATTGGAGAAATTAAACTATCAACTGAGCATGCTGAGCTTTCAGAATTTAAAGCTTACATCAAAAGTCAAAATGACAATTATTGGACAGTTGCAATCGATACTACAGCGAAAAACAAGAACACAAAAAGCTTTGAAATCACACACTTTGGTAAAGCCACTGCTTTAGTTCAGTGTTTTTAAAAAAAGGAAAAAGAAATGAAAGAAATGATGGTTATCATCGCTGCGGTCAGCTGCGCACTTAGTTACTCAGCGTTGGCGAAAGTTACACTGGAAGATGGTTACGCTAGTGAGGCGGAGTATTGGGACAGCGTTAAGAAAAACCGCGCTGAATATGAGAAAGATTTGTACACAGGTTTAGAAGTTCCAGAAAATCCAAGTAATTCAGTTAAAGTTGTTGAGTTTTCTACTGGGGCTGAAACTACATCTATCATCACAAAAACTCTAAAGCCAGTTAATGGCTGGGTGTGCTCTTTAAGCGGAGTTAGCGGCTATTACGGCAGAGGTCTAAAAGGCACAGATGCAAAAGTCTATCAATCCAGTGGGTACTGGAAATTAACTTCAGGACGAGCTAGTTGTGGCGGATGCGCTGTTTCAGCTAAAGCGACCTGCTGGGAAGTACAATAGCTCCGCGCACAAGCATGACAACACAAAAAGGAACGTCAGAATGAAAAAAGCACTATTTGCGCTGGGGTTGAGCGCACTATCAAACTCTTCTTTTGCGATCACGAACGGAACAGTTGTTGATTGGCAAAATGATTTTGATGATTATGTCACCGGTAACTGCACCGGCTTAATCGTAGGCGGTAATCAAATTCTAACCGCTGCGCATTGTAGTGCGTTTGAAACTCAAGTTTTCACGCATCGAGATGAATATATAGACGTGAATTCAAAAGTAAATAACCCACTCAATACAGGCGTGGGAATTAATTACGACGTTTCTATACTCAACATTGACATACAATCAACACAAAACATCCATTTTTTCGCTGACTTGAATCAGGCTACGGCTAGCGTAGGCGATGCGGTTCATATCTTCGGTTTTGCTGCTAGCTTTACTGAATTGAAGCGTGGCGACTCGACAATAAGCAGGCCCAGTGATGAAGCATTAAACCGCTTATTTCACGAGCACGCTCTTGGCACATCTCTCACTCAAGGCGGTGACAGCGGTAGCGCGTGGTTTAATTCAAGTGACGAAGTTATTGGTGTACATTTCGGTGGTGACTCAATCACAGATCTATTCTACTCAAAAGACTTTATTCTTGAGACGGTGAACGGTTGGCATTACCCAACCGTGCTCAAAGGCACGGGCACTCAGACTGTTAAAATTCAGTCATTACACCAAAATGGCGTGACTGAGAATGCTCATGCGACAGGCGATGTACAAATCCTTGGCGGTACTTGTCAAACTCAAGCAGTTATCAATGCGTTTGATACGTGTACTTATGAGCTAGAAGTTACAGGCTCGGGGCAGCTTCACTTGAGCAATGACGAAGTGATTGATATTAACCCTGTAACACCCACTCCAGTTCCACCTCCGACAACACCAAGCTCTGGCGGTAGTGGTGGCTCTCTAGGCTTCTTATCTCTATTCGGTTTAGTTTTGTTTGCTCGCTTAAAACACACAAAATGAACCGTTAAATATGGCGTTCTGATTTGATGCGGGAACATCAAATCAGAACTAACTCAAACGCTTTAAATGGACAAAGGTGAGCTATGGATCACTCTACACTATGCGCCCGTGCGCTGCTAGATAGCGCAATTCATAATTGCGACAGTAGGTTTTTTGTTGAGCAGTTCGGCAGGAATATCGAGCAATATAATTTCACTGATTATCACAAGCTACTAAATGACCTTACAGACCGATTACAACAAAAAATAGTAACACGTGACGTCTTGTTTGAAGATGTTCCACCGTCAATTAGGGAATTATTCACTCATGGAGCAACGTTAAATAATGTGCAGTATTTCTATGCGTTACCAACGCGAACATTAAGAACGTATCAACACGCTTGTAAGTGTTATAAGAAATCTTTTCCTAGCAAACCGATCCCGCGTTCATTGCTCAAATATTTAGCCAGCTTGAGCCGAAATGTAGACCAGCTAACGGCAGATATGTTGGTCGAACTTTCTATCGACCATCAAATTACAGTGCCTCTGCTGTTACGTGAGATTGTTGGAGAGCTTTAATGAATAAAGTTCTTTCTCGATGCGTCTGTGCGCTTCTGGATAGACAAACGGCTACAGAGCGAAAGCCCAAAGAGCACGATTTAAAAGACGTATCACTTAGAATAATTAGAGAATTTACAAGACGACAATTAGAAAAGCCGATACTAGAAATTGATTTGAATATTTTAAATCAAGATATGGCTATTCGTATTGTTTTTATATTTTCTATATGGCTGCTTATGTGCCTCGCGATAATTTGCGATCGAAGACGCAGGATAATAAAAAAGGAGCTTTAAGCTCCTTTTTTATTTGACGTACTTTTTATAGCGCAGGGGATAAGTCATTGTTCTCTTCAATACGCAGCATTCTAATATCTGAAACGCAATCTTTAAGCCATGGAAAATTGCGACTCATGCCATTGACAGCCATAACTGTCTTTACTGCATCCACAGTGTCGTCACCAAAATAGACACTGCCTTGCTGTCTAGTAAAGCCATGATTGCCTAGGAATTTTTTTATATCTCCGTAAGCATTCTGGTAATTATTACCCGTGTAATTATCTTCTAAAGCAGCGACACTTAAATCAAAGCTGATAGCATACATATTAATTTTCTCCTGTTATCAATTGTATTTTAACACTTATGATAACCCTTGTGTCTATTCCCATTTTTTAACTTTGCGCGCACCGGTTCTAGTCCAGTTAGAGCTTCAAATTCAGCAATCAATGTTGCTTTATCTGTCTGTGTTACTTCTGCAAATTCAGCGAATGCTGGCAACGCATAGAACGTTGAACCGTCTTCAAACACTTGAATGCTTTCACTAACAGGCAATAAAGACCACTCTAAGAACGCTCTCGCGGCCTCGTAAGTGCCTTTGTTATCTTCAACACCTAATTCATCATCGAGATAAAACTCAGCCTTAGAATCGCTCACAGGAGCTTTAGCAGCGTTAATTACTTCATCATGTGCACAATCTTGCGCTTGAAATCTAGCAGCTTCGGCTGCTGCGTTAATTTCTTCTTTTGTAGCACCCTCAACGTTAGCTGCTTGAGCTGCTAACGCTTGTCTAACGATATCAGCGAAAACATTATCACTATTAAGATTTTTTAGCGTTTCATCAATTATCGAGCATAAGTCTTTATCTGCTGTAATAGCTTTCTGTGGTTCTTCACTAAATAACTGACTCAATTGTAAAAATGACAAACCAGCATAGTGCAGAACGAGAGTAACAAACACACCATAAACCCAAACGATTTCGCGGTGAACTCGGTCTTCTGGTTCACACGCTGGAGGCAATAGAAAGTTACGTCGAATACGTACTGCATATGTTGCAGTCATCAATAGTGCGCCCGTCTTTTCTGGATGTTTTTTATAAAAATCACGAACGACATCAACAACAAACTCTTCCCAGACTTCAAACGGCAAGGCCAAACCAGAGCGTTTTAAGACGCGAATTGCATCTTTAATGCTTTGAGGTAGCTCATCAGAACCTGGTTTGTTTTTAGCTGTATCATTTCTAGTCTTACTCGATTCTTCATCTGAATACAGCCATTCGATGAAACGAGTTAATTTACCCATCATCGTTAGTATCAAATCGTAGACTGAATTGTGAACTACCGTCCGCATCAAAAATAGGAAATACATCAATATTTCCCTTAGGATCTTCAAGAATCGCGTAAATCTTTCTTCCTATAGTTTGATACTCATGGAAAACATATCGATGACCTCTAAACTGACATTTCTTTCCGGTTAATTGCATTCTTAACTCCCAATATATTGAGCGACAACATCAACACGACTGTGCCCTAATTCTTCTGAAACTTTCAGTCGAACAACAAAATCTTCTTCGCGTTGCTCTTTTGTCAGCTCTGCGCGAGTCAAACCGCCTTTGACGCTACATTCACGACTTGATAACTCTTCATAACGAGCTTGAGCGTAAGCATGGCGTAGACCGTGACACTTTCCTAAACCGACACTTTTTACAGCATTGTCGTACTTATCGCGCATCTCTTTGTACGACATGTGCTTATGTATTAATGAGCCTGTCGGATATTTAGCATTCAATTCAGCGAGTAGTTCACGTTGCGAATCTTTCAGAATTGGAATACTGCGTTCTCGGCCACCTTTACACCAGCTCGACTGGAGTGTTACGTAATTATCATCACGCGCTGCTAATTCAGGCTTAAACTTCAATGCCTCTTCACGTCTTAATCCAAACTGCTCTTGAAGTCGAAGTGCATCACGAATGTGTTCATCTGCAATATTCTGCTCCCGTCCGTCCAATTTCATTGCTTTGTTCTCCTGCGTTACAAATACGCGCTTCTCGATATTTAGCTGCTCATTTGTGAGGACAATCGTTGGTTTCTCTATCTTTTGAGCTAACCAACGTAAATGCGAAACGCGATTCTTAATCGTGCTCGTTGCAAGTCCTTCGGACTGCCAACGACCAACAAGATAATTGATGTGTTTTTGTTTAAGTTGCTGCGGCTTTTCTAAACGATTATAACCACCATCTTTAAGCTGTTGAGCACTCAGTAAAAGAGTCTGCCCGCGACTTTTTTGAGTCTCAAAAGAGCCGTCTTTGTTGTGCATCATCACGCCTTTAAGCTGATACTTGAGACTCATAAATAAACCTTAAAATGACATTTAAAACAAACGGTTAACGCGATAATGCCGCAAATTTGGTTGTTGCCAAATTGCCACGCTTAAGCGTGAAAGGCTAATTCTGTCATCGAGGCACTAAACCCCACCGGAACGCTGTCTGTTGACTAGCACGCGCCGGTTATATAGCCCGATAGGCTAACGAACGTTGGATAAAATCCTCCAGTACAGTATGTGCAAGGGGGACTTTCCCACCCCTTAATTTGATTTAAAGAAAGGGGCTTTTGCCCTGGTACTTGCTAACAACTTCCAGTCTAATCTATTGATTTTAAATAAAACTAAAATTTTGAATACTCAATCATCTAGTTTCTTCAATCAAAGTTAGCTTTCTGCAGAAGTCAAAACCGAAGCGTTTGATGTTGAAATAATCGTCTATTGATTTACACATGTAGAGCATACGCAGTACACATAATCGCAAGTTGAAAAGTCCAACTAATACAGATTCTAAATACTCAGAATCTGCAAATCCCATCTAGTTAATTGCTACGCAACCAATTTGACAGTTCTCTAAAAACTCATCTCGTGGTGAGTTTCATCTAACTTCAAGAGCGATAGATTTAATACTTTTGAGAAAAGTAATAAAACAGGAAAGTCTGTAGGCTAACAAACGACCACTTTTGAGTCAATCACTGCTCTGTCACTTTTTAAAATAGCTATCAAACCTAATAAATACGTACTTTTGTACTCTCTGTCACTGCGTACAGTGACAGAGAGTACATTTAACTTTTTCGCATGTTGTTAGTTCAGTTCTGACGCGCTTCGCTTGCCGGCTTGCCATGCTGGACAACTATTGAATCTCGCTAAGGCTCGAATCAAAGTTGACCACAAGCCAACCTTGATTGATCAATCAAGACACTTAGAGGCTTAAATCTGTGTGTCAAAGCGGAGCGTTTTCCGCTAGCGGAAATTGTCCACAAATTTATGACTTTGAGTGTCAGACACAGCAACGCCCAAGCGTTGCCCGTCAGTCAAAACTACTGTATATATATACAGATAATGTTAGTTTTGGTTTTATTGCAAATGTCTTGTTATTTTATCGCTAATATAAGAGAAGAAAGAGCGGGATTCATGTAAGTTGTTGATATTGATAGGGTTATAGGAAATGACGTTAACTGAGGGAGTTATAACCGTTAACTGAGGGAGTTATAACCGTTAACTGAG
>NZ_JBFSTZ010000056.1:0-6500 GCF_041467155.1 Vibrio sp. 10N.247.310.23
CCAAGCGAGAGATGAGCCTCGATGCCTTTATGCAAAACCAAGAAGGATTTGTGCGCGCCATTGTGAGTAAGGTGAAGTCCGGAGACATCACTATTACCTTACCGAAAGTCGTTGAGCCCGAAGCGCCCTGCCCGTTGTGTGGCAAAACAATGCGTCTTCGCTCAACCAAGAAACCGTTTTGGGCGTGTGAAGACCGCGAGCAATGTGGTCTTGTTCTCGATAGCGTGCGCGGAAAGCCCGCCAAAAATCAACAGTGTGCCTGTGGCAAAGGTGTGTTGGTGCGTAAATCTGGGAAAAATAAAGGCAGTTTCTATTGGAGCTGCAGCGCGTGGAAACAAGGCTGCGAGAAGCGTCATTTCGATGACAAAGGCAAGTTAGGAAAGGAGATGGGCTCATGATAGTCGCCCGTTCGTTATCACCGGCTGAGCCTGACCTGATGGAAGGACGCACGTTGGCCTTGCTTCGTATTCTGAGCTTGGAGGGGGTGGAAATGGTTCAGTACCACGCCCCTAAGGGCGGGTGGACGCACGATGCGCTGGAGTGTGTCGATTATTTCTCAGTGAGTCCAGACGGTTGGGATGCTTACCTCGGTGAGCAGTGGATTGGTTCTTCTGAGGTTTGAATCTAAGAAAGCGTTGAATAATGAGTCGGCTAGACGACACAAAATTCAACATTAGAAGCAGAATGGGTGAGGTATGAGGCAACTTCTCACAGAAAGGCACCTGGATGCGTTGTTGTCGATGTATTCAGAGCGGGACTTTCCTAACAATACTCGAAAGGCGGTGCGCCTTCGTATTATTCATGGCCATACCTACGAGTTGGCGGAGTTTATCACCGGCGTTTCGCGCCGCAATATTTATAACGGGGTGAAAAAATTGAAAGTCGCGCATGACGTTATGATGAAAACTTATGGAGGGGAAGGATGAATCCGTCTATCGAGATGACGTTGCTTGAGTTTTTCAAGCGAGCCCGTCGCCCACTGTATTATAAATCTAAATTGAATCAGCTTCGTAATCATGAAGTCTTGTCACTGGGTGGGGTTCGTCAATCTATCGGTCAACGTCGTTTTGCGTATGGCCAAGCCTACCTCAAGAAACTGACGAAAGGCCAATATATCTTTGTTGGGTTATGGACGTTACCTAGTAAACCTGAGCGTCAAGATTGCTGGATACAAGGCACCTTTACTTTAAGTAAAGGCGTGATGCGTTTTGAGTCAAGCGTGACAATCGCGCATTTGCACGGCTTTTTTAAAGTCTGTCGTTATCTTGGGGTGCATAAGCGAGCCTGTGTCACGCGATATCACCGTGCCAGTGAGGCCTATAGACAGGCGCAACGTCAATGGGAGCAACAGTGGGAAGACTCGGAGAACGAATATACCACTCACCTTGAGCCAGAAGATTTTTCTTACACATTGTCGATAAGGATAGGGCCTAGACCTTCTCGTTCTGATTTTGGTTGTTGGTTTCTTGCGCACGGGCACTCGCCGCTTTTTGATGGTGAAGTGATGAGATTTCATCATTTGAATCTGGATAGGGTGGACTTTGACACACACGACCGCATGGTGACGCCTCCGCGCAGCGCGTTAATTCAAAAAAGGGAGGGCCGATGAACACGTTAACGGCCTTGCCGCCACCCCAAGTGTTACTGTCATCGACGATGGCTTCGTTTCACGGTATGGAGGGTGAACAAGAGCAATCGAAGGTGCTGGCATGGCAAACGCTCTACCGCTTTTTAAACGACCAGTCTTGGCGAAGAATGGTCAAACGCGAGCAAGATGGGGCATTCGATACGTTAGTGCTGGCTGGACTCTTTCGTCTCGTTAAGCACCCCAATCAAAAAGTCACTATGCAGCGTCTCTCGTTAACGTGGGATGGGGAGCATAATCTCCACGGGTCTTGGGTTGGATGCCAGTATTCGCCTGATTTTATGATGCAATCTCGTCAGGATTCATTGGCGTGGCGGTTTTACAACATATTGGAATACGTGATAGGCGCGCTATTGTCGGATTTGGAAAAGCAAGGGATTCAAGCGCTCAGTGTGCCAGTGAAAGCGCCGAAAAAAGGCGATTATGACGGGATGGATATGACACCAGTACCGATGGCTTATCTTGATATGGGGAAAACAACCAAACAGTGGGTTTCAAAGCGGTTTGGTCAGCAATTTGGTTTTCTTGAACATGGCATCAAGCTAGGTGGACGCGCGCTCTATAAACACCTGTGGGATTTTGTCGATAAAGAGAAGTTGTCGCTCTACCTGCAAATATACCAATGCTCGCTGAGCCAGGTATCTTTTGGGCAGCTGCATTCCTTTAGCAATAAGGTCAAGGATGTGAGTGCCTATCAACGTCACCGAGTATGGTTGCCCTGGTTAAGTGTGTTGCCAGGAGGAGTCAACCGCCACATACATCCTAATCTATTCAGCTACGAACATTTGCTTTCCCATTTGCCTACAGAGGTCAGTAAAGGCGTCATTCGAAAAATTAATCGTCAACCAAGAAAAGTACAAGCTTTGCTTATCCAAGCAAGGATGTGGACACCTTCAGAGCTGTCGCTGCTTGATGCGCTTACGGGGTATTCCACCACGATTCAGGTTCGCCTCTTATCAACCATAAGGGACCAAAAGGCGCGACATGACCATCACGGGGTTTTGGATTTTGAGCGCCTTCAGCGTGTGGTGTTTCGATGGGCGCAATACTTCAAGCCCATGATTGGGCGCGTTAAGGTGCGCAAACAAAAAGAGCAATGGCGGCGAACCCTCAACCAATTTAATGATGTGTTCGATTGGGTAGAGCGCGAGGATGCCGTCATCCACAAAAATCAATCTTGGTACGCTTTGGTCCAGCAACATGAACGCTGGGTGGCCAGAATGAACACCGACAGGTTGGATGCGGACGCGCAAATGAATGCGTTGACGTGGGAAAGAGCCGAGTGGGAGACGTTTGACACGCAAGGCATAACAGTGGAAGAAATCACCACAGGACTTGGGCTGAGAAGGGAAGCCAGAGAAATGGAACACTGCGTATTTTCTTACCTCGATGACTGTGTGAAGCAGCGTTATCGCGTGTTTACATTGACCTCTGATGCAGAGCGAGCGACGTTAGGGCTTTATCAAGACTCCGTGTCACGCCTCGTACAATACGATCAATTGCGCGGTGCAAGAAACGACTTGAGTAGCCAAGCTATGGAGCAGGTAGCGAAGCAGTTGATTGAGACAATAAATAAGACGAAAAATGAAGGAAGTTAACATGATAAATTCAATTGCGCCGACTCAAATTCCAACATTAAAAGAGGTTGATCCTAAAGCTGACATGAGATGTGACATTCCCATTCGATTGCATTATTGCTCAGAAAGCCATCATGAGTACCAATCCCAAAAAGCGCAGATATCGGTAGGAGCCATTTCGCCTGACGACGACATTGAAGAGAGACTGGAACAAAGCCAGCTCACGTTATCTGTTGAAGCATCTCGCTATCTGCTTGCGCATATATCCTATGCGTATTTTGATTACGGAATTGATGTGGTTCATCCCAGCGCGCTCCCTTATAAAGGGGATGGCTACTTATCCCTGAGTAATTCTCGGTATATAGGAACCGACTGAACAATGACTATATCCAGGACTTGAGCCTGTTGGATTATGATGAAATCAGAGGCTTGGTTCAATGGATGAAGAAGTATAAAGAAGAAGGCTGGTATCTCGTGGGGCTTCACGATATTCACATCTCAGGAGAGTTATGCGAAAACATTCAGTTTACGTTGTTTTTAAGCCCCTATGTGTTTGCGCTTGAAGATAGGTTAGCGGCACTGACAGAAGGTCACGACAAAAAGTAAGTGGTTTTTGTTTCAGCTCAGCGACTCTTCATCCAGGTTGAGCGTAGGTTTTGGATGCTGCTGCAGTACTTTAGACAGCACGCCACGGTTCACGTTGAGCGTTTGGGCTACTTTGGTTTTATTTTGGCTGATGAGATCGACGGACTCTTGGAATATGACGGGTTTAAAAGCGTCCAGTATGACGCTGACGTCTGGTATTTCAGCCTTCTCGTCAAACTGAGCCAGATACGATTTTAAACTGGCTTTGAAGGCTTTTTTAGCTTGTTTCATTTCGTCAGAAGGGGGCGTTTGCATGAGGACTACCTTAGAGCGTGAGTTGGAGCGTGCAGCGGGAATCGAACCCGCCTCATCAGCTTGGAAGGCTGAGGTAATAGCCATTATACGATGCACGCAACGAAGCGCCTGTGAGGAGAGCTCCGGCCAATGGCGTTCCTGTATCCCATTGGCGCAAGCATTGTAACGAATAATCGTTTTGGTTCAAGGGGGATTTGGGTCAGGATTTACTGACAATGACGCTGAAATTAGGTCCCGATAGTTTTTTGTTGAGAAGATATTTTAAATATCCGTTACTCACGTTAAGAGTATCAAGCACACGGGACTGGTAATATGATTATGGGAAATGGAGTATCAACTCTAAGTGGTTTCTGCCCCAAAGTGTGCCAAATCAAGATTTAGGACACATTTCTTTTATCATTATGTGACTTATTTTTTCTAATAACACAATATGATAAGTGATGCATTCGGCATATTCCTCTACCTTTATAAGGTATATTGTAGTTAAAAGGCGTTGCTCACACCTTAACAGGACTATGAGCTACAACATAGTGATCCCCTTGATGGAACGGAACTGAAACATGAAGAAGATAATAGATCTAGAATATAGCTTTCCTGATGCCGAAAATTATCGGCGGAGAGAGTTTAAAGAAGTTTTTAATCGGAATTTCGTTGTCGATGAGTATGCCTCTGAAATTCTAAAACCTGAAATATCTTTTTTGATGGGGGAAAAAGGATCAGGAAAAACAGCCTACGCTGTTTATTTGGCAAATAACCGTTTGAATTCAAATGTTTGTGATTTAAAGTTCATTAGAGAAACCGAGTATCAGAAATTTGTTTCCTTAAAGAAAGAGAGACATTTAGATCTTTCCGATTACACCAATATTTGGAGAGTTATAATTCTTTTAATGCTTTCAAAGCAGATAGCAGATAAAGAAAATGTTTTACTGCCAAAGTTCATTAAATTTCGGGCACTTAACTCTGCAATTGATGAGTACTACCTACATGCATTTAGCCCAGAAATATTACATGCATTGCAATTTGTTCAGGAATCCAAAGTTGCTGCTGAATACTTGAATAAGTTTGCGAAAGCCTCAGGAGAACAAAAGGAAAGTATTACGTTTTCAGAAAACCGATTTCAGACAAATTTGCTTTACATTCAAAAGAGCTTTGAAAAAGCTTTATCAGAGTTGAAGCTTTCAAACAGCCATACATTATTTATTGATGGGATAGATATACGTCCAGATGGTATCGAGTACAGGGAATATTTGGATTGTGTAAAAGGTCTTGCAAATGCTGTATGGCAGCTAAACAATGATTTTTTCCCCACAATTAAAGACTCAAAAGGACGATTGAAGGCAGTTCTTCTTGTCCGTCCCGATATATTTACTTCTATCGGACTCCAAAATCAGAACACAAAAATCAGATCAAATTCAGTCTATCTGGATTGGAGAACAACCTATGCAAATTATGAAACGTCTTCACTTTTCCGAATGACGGATAAACTTCTATACAATCAGCAGAATGAGCGAGGTAAGCCGGATCTGAGTAATCATGGAGATTCTTGGAGATTCTATTTCCCTTATACAACAAAACGTCGTGACGATGCTGGCGGAAGTGATTCTTCTTTCATCGGATTCTTGAGAAACTCATTTTATCGCCCTAGGGATATATTGATGATGCTTGAGTTTTTGAAAGACAATGCAGTAGAGAAAAACGAGACAAGTAAGACACAGCATACACTTGAGGATTTTGAAAGCCCTGACTTCAAACGCAAGCTATCAGATCATTTATTAGGTGAAATAAAAGATCAGATTTCCTTTTATTACAACAACGATGACTATGAATTTTTCTTAAAGTTTTTTGAGCTATTAAATGGAGCCACGAGGTTTACTTATGAAGAATACTTGTCTTCTCATTCAGGTCTAATTCAGCACATAGAATCAACCGATAAGAAAATACCTAACTTCATGGAAACACCGAATAGTTTTTTGCAGTTTCTATATGAAACTAATGTTATCTGTTATGTCGAAGATGTGGAGGGGCATAAACCACTTATTCATTGGAGTTTTAGAGATCGAAGCTATTCGAATTTTTCCCCAAAAGTTAAAGAAGGCGTGCGGTATGAGATATTCTACGGGTTAGCCCGTGCAGTAAACTCAGGTAAAAAACGTGTCAACTACAGATCATAACGAAGAGCAGCTGGGGTCAAGCCTGGTTGCTCTTCGGTTTACATCAGAGCGCAGCGTTAATCCATAGATGTTTTTATCCGAAAATGTCCAAAACCTTGTTAGGAATGAATCAAATAAGATGTGACATAAATCACTTTACAAGCCCATTTGGGCTGTTATCCTCAGGATGTTAAACGTTGAATACTGACGAATAGTATTAAACACACG
>NZ_JBFSTZ010000057.1:0-6474 GCF_041467155.1 Vibrio sp. 10N.247.310.23
CTTGATATCACACCGTTGATGCAGGCGTTATTTTCTGATGCAGAGCCGCCAGAAGAGCATAAAACGTTTTTATTACATGGTGCGAACAACAAAATGATGATGCATTTTTTCGGGGTTCGAGCCGAAGAGTGCTGTGCCTTTCGAGATAAATTATCCATTGATAAATCATATCGAGGTCGAAGCATTTCCCATAAACAACACAGTGCCGTATGCAAAGCGCTGATGGAGCAAGGGGATTACCGCCAAATCAGTGCAGAGGCACTGTTGCAGATAGCGAGGACGTACCAAGTCAGTTTGGGCGCGTTATGGAAAGAACTAGAAAAGTGGGATAAAGAGCATGAGCAATAAAAAGAAGCAAAGCAACAAAATGGGTGGTTTGATGGCCAGCGCCGAGGTGCAATTGCACAGCGTCGAAACCGTCAAACTGTGGAATCCATCGAAACGGAGCAAGGCTCCCGGTGTTGGGTTGTTTTTTCAACGTCTCTCGACACTGGAGCATGCAGCGCGCCATGACGATCCCTATGCGGATTTTGCCTTGCTTGAAATCGAGCGTGCTATCAATGCGGCGTTTGCTCTGTGCCAATCCACGCTCGATGTGCTGCCTCAGCGTAACAGTTCTCGTATTTTGTATCATGAGACCTTGAGCCGCGCGCCGGTGAAAAAGTCGGTATCGGTCAAGACACGCTTTGGTTGGCGCCTGCTGGCGCTGTTAGAGCAATTTGATATTGCAATGGTACAGCTCTCAGATGCGCACTTTAAAGCGCAGATGGCCCGCAGTGAATTTGAACAACATCGCCTCGCGTGCTTGAAAGCCCTGCGTGGGATCATTTCAATGAGCGTCACCTTTCAGCATTCGGGGGTGACCCGACAAGATGTGACGGACAACAATGCGAAAGCGCAAGCCGCTCAGGCGAAGCTCGGCGCTATCCCTTTTGAAGTCCTTGAAGGGGTCGAGCGCGCGGAGTTTGCGCCTGTGATTAAGGTCTCTCATGGCTAAACGAACCGTGTTTCAGGGGGTGCCAGAGCCCCTAACGGCTAAGCCAAGCACGGTCTCTTTTGCTGTGGAGCAAGGCGCGCCTTATCACCCCGATGAAGCGTATCAAGTCTTGTCGGGCGAGAGACCCGCGCCAGAGGAAGAGCAAACGCTGCAAGATAAGGCTAACGAGCATGAAGCGCAGCGATATGCGCGCGAAAGCAAGCGTTCACGAAAGCGCTCTGAGCTCTTGGCCGAACTCGAAAAAGCCAAGCAAACCCCAATGGGGAAGGCCACCCAACCGCTCTCGGATTATGAAGCGGCTTTGGTTGCGTTTCATCATCGCCCTGAGTATGCGCTTGAGCGCTGGAAGAAAAGTGGCCAACCCCCTAAGATGCCGGCGGGCCTCGCCGATGTCTTTCGTGCGGTGTTAAAACACGGCGCTCGGGCTAATGGTGGACTCTACTACCAGTTGCAGCGTCAAGGCAGCACGGTGTTGTATCGTAAAGACGCGGCGCAAACCTTCGATCACTTAGTGCTCTATATGATTTGCAACACTTGTCTCAGCACGCGTTCGTTCTCATTGAGAGGCACACAGTCACAGATTGGCGAAGTGATTGGTAAAAGCCAATCCACGGTCTCTCGTTGGTTCTCCTTACTTATCAAGTGTGGGTTGCTTCGTCATGCCTTTATTGGGGATAACCTGGCGACCGACCCACGTGGCGGCCTGGTGCACGACAAAACAGATGGGCAAAAGCGCAATCTCAACAACGTTTATGTCTTAACGGATGACTTCGGGGTTTTAGTTGGCGGAGAGACTGCGGGAAAGAAACTTTACCAAGAATTTGAAGCGGAGGATAAGCTTGCGATTCAAGAGGGGGCAGGGAGCCTACCGGCGCGCTTGGCCATACTGCGTAATACCCTATGGGAAGGCACCATTGAACGTCGTAACCAGGCGATTGGGGCAGCCAGTACCAAACAGAAAGTTCAACAAACCAATGATCGCTCACGAGCGCTGAGCCTCGTTGTTAAAAAAATGCTCGATGAAGGGTTAGACAGAATACTGAGTAAGCAAGAGTTCGAGGTGACTGCGAATACCCGCCTTAAACATTTGGGCTTCTCTCCTACCGCTTCACCGCCCGAGACCATCGCGGCTTAATCTTCCTACTTTTTCATCTTTTTGCTTCTTCGAAGCGGCTTTCGTACACCCCTCTGCTTACCTAATTTGACATTCATCACACACTCTTAGCTTGTCTTAACCCTCATTTTTTCTCTTTTTTGCTTATCTTTGGTCTGCGGTGGATAAAATTCTCCCATGGGGAGTGTTTTGCCTGTTTTGTACGTTATCCACATAAAACGGATACTAACTATTGAGATATATAGATACTACGGCAGTGAAAAGTAGATACCCCATTTTATAACTTACATTCGATACTTTTCTTTCTATTACTAATTTTAAAAATCTGTGGATAGAGTGGATAAACCAAAGCGCCTTAAAGTCCCTCCCATTCTTCTCGTATCAAGTCTTTCGATCACCTCACCTACAGATATCACGATAAGAACGGGCCCCACTTCCACTTAGCATTCGGTAGCATGGCGATACACTCTGAGCACGCGTCACTATCACCGCCTTATCTTACTCGCTACGCTCGCGCATTCTGGCAAGGCGAGGGGCAAGATTTAAGCCATGGTGACTGACAGTGCGACCTTTTTTATGAAAAGCGCAGCGGTCAATATTTTTTCGCTTTGCTCATTCTGTATGTCGTCGCGCGCTCCTCCATGGCCTGATGGCGGTGAGTCAAGGTGGGGGGAATCTTCGAGTTGGTAATATAAGATGATAGGGTATCGTCTAATTCAGCGATAAGTCCCACATAAGTCGTTCAAGGCACCTTTGTGTCATTCCGTCATAATGACAGGGAATAACGGCACACACACACCCTATTATTCAGTAAGATACGTTTATTTATTCACCAATAATCAAACGTGTTTTTTGCAGAGGAATAGGGTGTCATGAGTATATCGGATATCAAAGTGGTCGAGTTTCATCAAAAGCAAGGTGGTCAGTCTGTCGTTGCCGATGAGCTAACAAGCTACTTGATTGACAGCGGTTCAATATCTAAATTTCATGATGCGCTGCCTGATGAGTTGCAACGAACACTTGCTCATTTAGTAGGCCAAAGCCGAAATGCTTATTTCAACGCCTTAAAGCTCCAATTGAAATCAGAACGGTGGGTGGCGGTGAGATCGTCGTCTGCGGTATCAGACTCTTCTTATAAAAGTGCGTACTACCCACCAGTGCAACCAGAGCCTAAACTCGCAAGCGTCCAAACCACCGTCAGTAATACAGAAGAAGACCAAAGACCGGATCTTGAATACGCTTTTGAGCTCTCTTGCTCTCAGTCGTCTTTTAAAGCCCATGTTGGATGGGATGTGGCGTTAGCTAAAACGAGTACGTCACCGATGCATTCTCGTTGGAACGAGCAAGAAAACGAGCACAGCACGCAATTGGTGGCCAGCATAAAAGAGGATGCGCCAAGGACGCTTGCATTGTCATCGAGAGGCACATCAGCCCCCCTTTTCATCCCTAACGTCTTAGCTAAGCCTAAAGGGACGAACTCACTCAATGAAGCCTTCCTCGCAGTGATGCCAGCTGTACAGTTTGGTGAACGACTAGGGCTTGCCACACAAGGGTATTATTACCACTTTAGTGAAGGCAAGCTCGTTCAAGAGTACAAAATCATCGGTAATGGTAATTGCCGGTTCTGCCTGACCTATTCGGATGAACTCACTCTTAGCGATGAGCTTCGTCCTACCGCTTGGCAAAGTGCGATACCGATTCAATGGCGTATCGATAATCAGGTATTGGACAACCAGCATTTACTCTATCTCCCTCGTAAGTTGACAAAAGATGAGTTTTCTTCGGTGGATCCAGCGTGGCTCAATGAGCAAGGACTTGCGTTGAATATTTCAGAACTTGTGGATGTAGGACAAGGTAAGGAAACCCCAAATGAACGATATCATGCCCCACTGAATTGCCATTACTCACACCCTGGCCGTTTATTACATGGGACAGAGATTGTCGCCATTAATAGTCCCAGTATCGTTGCCAAAGGTATACCGGTCGTCAACCTTCGGCCTGAAAAGCTCTTTCGCGTCGGCGTGTTTTTTGATGGCACGGGGGCCAACGACAAGAATGATGCTTACAAAGAATTGCGTGGTAATAAATCTCGCAGTAATGTGGCGCGTTTGTTTGCGGCTTATCCACAAATTCAAGGTAAATCAGCAAAAATTTATGTATCCGGTGTCGGCACTGTCGACATTGAAGACGACAGTCAGCGCCCTGCCATCATCGATGCAGCCAAAGATGAAACAGGTCCCGAGCAGGCGTTTGGAGTGAGTGCACCGCGTGCGTTTGATGGAGACTTTGCTGATGCTATTGCGGGTATTAGCGGCAAAGTCTTACTCAACTATGTGGACGGTGAAAATGGTGCATTTTACAAATGGCAGAGTTTACTTAATCAGTTGCGTAGAGAGATTGATCTAATGGGCGACAAGTATGATGAGTTTACTCACATCATTTTCGATGTTATCGGTTTTAGCCGAGGTGCGGCATTGTCTCGTCATTTTGTTAATGCCCTGTATCAGGGTTTACCCGATTACCATAGACCAGTCACAGGTAAGCAAGCGGATGTTACGATTTATCCTCATCTACTGGGTAATGAAACCAACAAAAAGTTTTCAGAAGAAGGTGGTTATGAACGCGATGATACGAAAGGCGTCAGTGTAAGGTTCTTGGGGTTATTTGATACCGTAGGGTCGTTTTACTTAGCGGGGAATAACGATGAAGGTAATTTTCAGTTGGGCCTAGAGCCGACCATGGCCACCACGGTCTTGCAGTTGGTTGCTGAGCATGAGTATCGGAAAAACTTCCCATTAACGTCACTGAGTCGTGATAATTGGTTACCCGATAATTTCTACCAAGAACACTTCCCTGGATGCCATACCGATGTGGGAGGCGGTTACCCTTCAATTGAGCAATATGAGAAAGAAGGACTTCCTGACTATGTGGGCTTTCCGGTGAGCAGTACCTACAACCGTAACGAGATAAAATCAGAAATCATTGATATCGTGCACGCTAATTTTGCATATCCAGGGGGAAGTTCAGATAAGGCTGCGATGATAGAGCGTACTCGCCAAGTTAAAGACGCTGAATGGAAAAAGACATGCCGACAACGGTTTGGCCATTACGGTGAGGTAAAAGAAAAAGACAACACGCTCTATTTTTATCACTTTAAACCCGTGAGTAATGCGATAGCAGGGCTAGCCCTCGAACGCATGAAGCAACAAGCTCAAAACGCAGGGATTGAGTGGATCGATCGGGCGTATGTTGAAAACCTAACTCCTGACTATGTCACCGATGCGCTCTGCCAGTCTTTATGGGATGAATTATCAACCAAGCCATTGGGGGAGTTAACCAGCGAAGATTGGAAGACTACGCTTCAACCAACGCTTATCTTTGACAACTATATCCACCGCTCTCATGATACGGTGATAAATCTCCCATATAAGACGGTCAAGGAAACGCTTATAAACAGCATTACAACCGATGAAAAAACAGAGAAAACACCAGAGCGGAGAATTTGGGACAATGCCTAAGTACGTAATAGCGACACTCCTCATTGCAATGGTCGCCTTGAGTGGCTGTCAAGAAGAGCAGCCATTAATAAAATCAACCATCGGTAACGCAGGAAGCCTTAGTGATTTCTATATTATGAGTGACGTGTCTATTCAAACTACAGGAGGCGGTTGGACCGGCTTTAGTTATGGAGCCGTCAATGGCTATCCTGGAGCCAGTGCCGACATCGGAAAAATGGGCGTCCCATCACACATCAAAGGGATGTGGAGTAAAGGCTGGAATTATGATGATGAACTAGTCTACTACCGTATTGATGCACCGATTGACGCTGAATTAGCCGAGAAGAAAATGCGTACTTTGCAGAATTACTATGAATATTACAAACCTACATATGGCTCAATGCAGGTGATCGTAGATGAAGAGCGTATCCAAGTCATGTACACGTTCGCTTGTGTATCTAGGACTCGAGATTGTGCGCCAGAGGAAGGAAGTGATCCTAATGGTTGGGTCGAAAGATCTCCGCAAAATGGGGTAACAGAAGTGGTTGTTTTGTTTGATGGTAAAGGTGAGTCTTCCCCAGTACCATTCGAAGACTAATTAATTTGAGTACGGCCTAAAATCTCAGTGCTATCAGCTAAGGGGCGTTGTTATTACAGCAGCCCTTTTTGCATGAAATTTTTGATAGGGTATTTTAGCTACAAATTTTTAGTCAAACATATTGACGAGATAGTTTCCATTAGTCAAAATACTTTACTAAAATAAGTACTTTGGTCAAACATTTTGACTAATAATTTCGGAGATATCTCATGGGTTTTGTACCAGACTATAAGCTCTCAGAACTCAGTAAAATGGCTGGGTTTGATAC
>NZ_JBFSTZ010000058.1:0-6359 GCF_041467155.1 Vibrio sp. 10N.247.310.23
AACATTACGTTAGACGGAATTTACGCTGAGCTTAGTGCTTAAGGTTCTGTCTATGTAAAGCAATACCTTGTAACGTTGCAAGATATTGCATCGCCATATCATCAATGGTTTTCGACATTTTAAGGCCAGTAATAGTGCCAGTTAAATGAGGATTAGCACGTGGCGAACGGTTGCCATGAAAGTAAGGCAACACATGAATATCTTTCGTCAAAAAAGCTATATCTTCTTTGCTACCAGCAAGTTCTAACAAACGGTTATTAAGCAATTGATAGATGGTTTGACCCAATTTATCAGCCTGCTCTTTAGCTCTGTCATAGATTGGATGTGAAGTAATAATGTGGTCAATCAAAGCACCCGTTGCTGATTGCCCACCCTCATTAAGCCAGTAACCAGGTATCATTGCACCGTAGTATGCCCCCCAAACCCCATCGATAAAACGTGCCGTTTTTGATGCCGCCATATGGCAAGAAGAGGTTCCACCAATCAAAGCCAAACGTTTATTGAAATCCGCTTTTTCACCCGTCATCCCCGCAGCACCTAATACTCCTATACCACCAGCATGTGCATCGATGATTGAGGTACCAACAGCTGTTCCGGCTACCAGGCCCAGATCATCCGCCGCATGAACCGTTAGGCCATCCCCGACAGGCTGACCCATTGGCAAAATACGATCGCCAATTGATTGGGCGTTATCTTCAAGTAAGTCTTCTAAACCTATCAGTTCAAAGAAACTCTTATCCCACTTACTTTCGTGACCAAGGTAAGTCCATTTACATACAGTTGAACAAAGCGATCGACTAGCATCAAAGGTAGCTTTCCAAGTCAGGAAATCTGGTAAGTCAAAGAAATAGCCTGCTTTAGACCATGTATTGGGCATATTTTGTTTTAGCCACAATAACTTTGGTGTTTGCATTTCTGGCGAAATACGGTTGCCAACATATGCCAACACTGGGTGTTCAGTAGTGTTGATGCGGTCTGCTTGCGTGATAGCACGGTGATCCATCCACATCACAATATTTTGTTCACTACGACCTGTTGGGCTAACTGTTAAAGGTTCGCCTTTGTTGTCCAATACAACAAGCGAGCATGTAGCATCAAAACCAATGCCTTTTACTTGAATAGGATCGATATTCGCTTGTGAAACGGCGTCTTTTACTGCCAAACACACACACTGCCAAATGTTTTCTGAAGATTGCTCAACAAAGTCTGCTTGTGGCTTAAACATTTGGGTATCACGCTTCGCTTCACCGACTTTACGCCCATGAGCATCGAATACGCCAGCTCGTGCACTACCACTGCCTACGTCAACACCGATAAAATAAATACTCATATCCTTCCCCGTTAAGCCTTATTTTTTTGTAAGAAGATAAATAGGATCAAGATGCCGCCCCACAGCGCCATAGTGAGATAACTGCTCACTCCCAGTAAATTAAGACCGCTTTCTAACGTTTGCAGTACAATCAGTGCTAAGCCAATACCAATAATGCGTCCAAAACCACCATCTGGATTGATGCCACCGAGCACTGAGGCCAAAATCGCAATTAATAGATAAGACTCTCCATAACCAGCTTTCGCTGAGTTGAATTTTGCCATCATTACAATTGCGGCCGCCCAACATAGAATTGAAGAGAGCGCATATACATACAGTGTGGCTTTTTGAGTATTGATGCCTGAGAATCGTGTGGCTTTCTCGTTAGAGCCCATCAAATAAATCGTACGACCAAGACTTGTATGCCCAAGTAAAGCCCACAATCCCATCGCAAAACCGACAAACAAGATAAGTGGCATAGGGATGCCCATTAACGAGCCATTACCTAGAACCAATAGTGCTTCAGGGAATCCTGAAATTACGCTGCCACCTGAGATAAGAACATTAAGGCCATTGATCAACGTCATCATGCCCAAAGTAGCAAGAATTGGAGAGACTCCAACGTAAGCGATTAATGCTCCGTTAAGAAGGCCAATTACTACTGCTGTAATCAGACCACCCGCTAGTGCTAATACCAACATCGTAGAGCTATCTGGTGCTTGGGTTATGATGCTCGCCATAACTAAGCCACATGCATTTGTAGTAGCGATGATCGATAGGTTAATACCACCAGTCAACATACATACGGCCATTGCCAGTGCCAGCAAACCCAATAGCGGCATTTGCGATGACATCGATTGTAAGTTGTCGATTGAGAAAAATGCTTGACCGCTGGTAAAGCCCATCACCACCAAAATACCAACTAAAATAACCAACAAGTAACGAATGTTCTTATCCGTTGGCAGCTTTAAACTATTTAGAACCTGTTCCATTATGCCCCCTGCGCTGCTTGTTTTTTCTCATTAATAGCGGTCATGCTGATACTGCAAACAATAATCAACCCCGTCACAACGGTGTGCCAGTAAGAAGGCACGCTCAATAGTGTTAAGCCGTTTTTCACTACCGCTAGCAAAATCACACCTAAAATCACACCGAATAAGGTTCCTTTGCCTCCCGTCATACTCGTTCCACCAAGTACTACAGCCGCAAGCACAGTAAGCTCAAAACCCATTAAAGAGTTTGGCGCCACCGATTGAGTAATTTGTGTTTGAACTACTGACGCAATACCCGCTAGCGCTCCCATGTAACCATACACAAACAAATTGATGCCAAAGAGGTTTATACCGATACGGCTCGCGGCATCAGCATTTCCACCCACAGCGTATATTTGACGGCCTAAACGCGTTTTCGACATTAAAAACGACGTCAGCGCAATCATGGCAATTAAAGTCAGAATTGGCAGTGACAAGCCATAGTCATAACCATCGCTTCCAGTGAAGCTAAATAACTCAACACCATCCATAAACCAATCAGGGAAACCATATAGCCACTCGCCATTGCTAAAATAAATCAGTAGGCCGAAGAACAGGTTCAACGTGGAAATGGTTATGATGATCGCCGGTACTTTAAGCTTATAAACCAATGTTGCGTTAATCATACCCAATAGCACACCAACCAATGCGGCAATACCAAAGGCAATCATAAAGTTACCGCCAATACTTAGAATGTATGTGGCCGCAACATATTGGGCAATTGCTGCCGTGGCGGGAAATGAAATATCAATCCCACCAGCAATAAGTACTACAAATAGACCGCAAGCCATGATGCCAAGTAACGCCGAGCTTACTGACATATCGAAGATATTACCTAACGTAAGAAAATCTTCTGATGTCGCAGTCAGTACCGCCACAATCAGTACGATCATTACGGAGAGATAGAATTCGTGACGCTTGCTAAACGAAGCCAATTGGCGCTTAAATTGATTATGCATTGACGGCCTCCATGATTTGTAGCTCTGAGCAATTAGTCGGCTGGAAGTCATGGGTAAAACGTCCTTCTTTCATCACAATCACTCGGTGGCTGTTGTAAAACACTTCAGGGATTTCATCACTCACCATAATGATCGCCATACCACTTGCAGCAAGGTCTTTGGCAATGTTGTAGATGGCTTCTTTGTTAGCGACATCAACACCGACGGTCGGTGAGTCAAGAATCAGAACTTCGGGCTCTGCCGCGATCCACTTGGCAATCGAAATGCGCTGCGCGTTACCACCAGAAAGGCTAGTAACAGGTAATTTTGGATCTGCAACTTTGATTGATAGTGATGAGATAAGCTTTTCCACTAGCTTATTGGCTTTAAGATGGTCCAGTACACCCGATGGCTTTTGTAAACGCTTTAATACCGAAGCAGTAATGTTGTCTTGAATCGATTGGTCCATGACTAATCCAGTTGACATGCGGTCTTCTGATACATAACCAATCCCTTGTGCGATCGCATCACGATTGGAGCGAAACGACGTCGGTTGACCATTAATTAGGATCTCGCCGCTGTCAGGCTTATTCATTCCAAATAATGCCATGCAAAGCTCGGTGCGACCCGCTCCAAGTAATCCAGTAATGGAGACGATTTCACCAGCACGAACCGACAATGACACATCGTGATATTGACCTTGTTTAGTCAGGTTTTTTACTTCTAGCTTCACATCACCTTGTTGTTGGTATGGCGCTAAAGGCGAAAATTCAAAACGTTGACCTGTCATTAAAAATGCCAACTCGTCGCTATCCACTTCATCGGCTTGATAGGTACCAATGGTACGCCCATCACGGATAACGGTAATACGATCAGAGATCTCCATCACTTCGTCGAGCTTGTGACTAACAAAAACAACGGTAACACCTTTCGATTTTAGATCCGCAACAACTTCGATCAGGTGATTGACCTCTGTACGAGTTAACGAAGCGGTTGGCTCATCCATGATCACTAGCTTGGCGTCAGACGCCATCGCTCGACAAATTGCAACCAATTGACACTCTGCAATCGAAAGTTGCTCTACACGCTTATCCAATGATAGCTTCACGCCGACCTTCGCCATTGCTTTAATCGCAATCTCTTCGATACGCTTTTGCTGAACTAATCCCTTTGTCCACTCAACATGATCTTGAATAGCTATGTTTTCTGCGACGGTAAGGTTAGGGAAAAGCGACAAGTCTTGATAAATAACTTGAATGCCATGCTCAATTGATTGTTGCGGATTTAAGCGTGGATATTTTTTACCTTCAAGTAGAATTTCAGCACCTTTTTCCGGCGCATGGACACCCGAAATAACTTTGAACAATGTGCTTTTACCACAGCCATTTTTTCCAGCTAAACAGTGTACTTCGCCTTGATTGAAGGTTAGGTTAATACCATCCAAGGCTTTCACTGAGCCAAAATGTTTTGACATGTTCTTGAGGGTAATGAAAGGAGTACCAGACATATGAATTTCCATAAATCATGGGGTAGAATTGCACTACCCCGAAGTTATTACTTGTTATCAGTAAAACATTAACGAACTTGTCAAAGTTAACGCTTAGAAGCCAAGTTGACGCGCGTTTGTTTTATCGACTTCAAGGATCTTATTAAATTTCACTACGCGTTTTTCTGTATCGATTTCAGCATCACCCAAACCTTTAACGTTTACGCCATCTGTTACTGCTTTGCCATCTAGCATTTGTTTTGCAACAGCGACCATCGCGTAGCCAGCATCAGCAGGGTTCCACAAGTATCCTTTATCAATCTCGCCGCGCATCAAGTAAGGTGCGGCTTGGCTTGGCATTAAGATGCCTACAACACTGATCTTATCTTTAGCTCGTTTCTTCTTAATCGCTTCCCCAGCACCAATGCCACCTAGAGAACCATAAGAAACAATACCTGCCATATCAGGGTGAGCCTTCATCAAGTCGTTGGTCGCTGCGTATGATTGATCGATACTTTCAGCAACAGGCATGCGGCTGGTCACTTCATACATTTCTGGGTAAGTTTGCTTTTGGTAATCTATTGCCAAATTTGCCCAGTTATTGTGTAACGGCACCGTAAGTGAACCTACGTAAACAGCGTATCCACCTTTCTCACCCATATTTTTTGCAAGCTCATCCATAGTCACTTTCGCATAGGATTGGTTATCAATAGTTTCGATATCCCAATCAGCTCCGTGCCCATCCGGAGATTCGTGAGTTAAAACGATAATGCCCTTCTCACGTGCCTTCTTGAATACCGGCTCAAGAACCGTTACATCATTTGGCACAACCGTAATTGCATCGACACCTTTAGCAATCAAGTCTTCAATTATTTTCACTTGTTGTGCTGGGTCTGGTGTAGAAGGACCAAGTTGGCGTGCGTTAACACCAAAGTCAGTCGCTGCTTGTTCAATACCTTTGTTCATTTGGTTAAACCAAGGAATACCAGATACTTTAACGACGTTTACAATTTCATAGTCTTTAGCGTGTGCACCTGCAGCAGCAAGAGCAAGAGTTAGTGCAGCAGCTTTTAGTAATACCTTTTTCATGTCCATCAATCCTTTTTTATTATGTGTAGGGTTCAATAAAATTGACGAATACATGCTATCTCATAGTTCAATACAAAAATTACCATGCACAACCAAACCGTGACACAGACACAGTAACGTTAATTCTGACGATCGATAATGTTAATAAATAGTTAAAATCATACGGTGGGGTATTTGAATAACGGAAAAATACGAAAATTATAACAATTTAAAAACATAACGATAACGTAATGTATTCATATTTTGGCGTGGAGAATGTTAGGTGGAGAGTCAGATTTCAGTGGCTAATATTAATGAGTGTTTTATTGGTCAAAACCAGACAATGGTCACTACGTATGAGACGGAAATTCAATATATCTTGTATGGGGAGGTAACTATTGAGGGAACAATGTTATTGAGAATTGATAAATACACTTAGGGGGTGTAATTAAATAACGAATAGTGGTTAAGTGGCTTTGTTTCCTAAATCAGGGAACTAATGCTTAAAGCTACGATCAGATCATCTA
>NZ_JBFSTZ010000059.1:0-6227 GCF_041467155.1 Vibrio sp. 10N.247.310.23
TTCACAATAATTCATCAATCTTAATTAGATCACATTTTTACTTTAATTGGTATAATTCACTAGCTACCACCAAAAACTTAAGTACGATATGCACCTAATCCTAAATGGCGACTAATATAATGAGTAAGCGTCAGTAATTTGGGATTATTATGAGGTTCTTTTTTGCACTGGTTGTATTCTTTTGTTCATTTTCTCTATCAGCAACTTCGTGGGAAAAAGAGAGTCACCCTACTAAAAATTCACCCTCATCAATTGGAAGCTATGCCAATGGCTGTCTAGACGGCGCGCAGGCTTTGCCTATTAATGGTTTGGGGTATCAGATCATTCGCCCTCAAAGAGAGCGCTACTATGGCCATACAGAAGCTATAAAGTTTATTGAGAGGTTAGGAGTCACGACCAGCGAGAAGCTCAATACTAATTTATTGATCGGTGATATTTCTCTTCCCAGAGGAGGGCGCTTTTCTTCAGGTCATTCAAGTCATCAAACAGGGTTAGATATTGATATATGGCTAAGGTTAACCAGTAAGAGGTTGTCAGAGAACGAATTAGCTGTGCCTAAACCTGTGAGCGTTGTGGATCTTACCAACTACAAATTGCGTGAATCGAATTGGACCGATGATCATTTTCAAGTTATTCGTTATGCGGCGAAAGATGAAAAAGTGGTGCGTATTTTTGTTCATCCAGTGATCAAGCAAACCCTTTGTGAACAAGAAAACTCTGACGCTAATGATAGAGCTTGGTTAGGCAAAATAAGACCTTGGTGGGGACACCACTCCCACTTCCACGTTCGTTTAAAGTGTCCTGAAGGCAGTTCAAACTGCATAGCTCAAGCGAGCCCTCCTAAAGGTGACGGTTGTGGAGATGAACTTGCAAGTTGGGCGCCAAAGACAATCCCTGTTCCTCCTCCTAAAAAGGTAGCCACCAACAAGAAAAAAAAGAAAATTAAAGTCATGCCTAGTCAATGTTTAGCCTTGATTTCAAATAAGTAATCGAATTATCAATGGCTTATTAAGGTGGTAATGCCACTCGTTTTGTCGACTCTAAAAACTGGAGAAATGTCACACTTTTGTCTAGAGTTTATAAATGCGACATTAAGAATATCGTTTGATATTGAGAGCATTAATTTGAGAAAAACAGCGACAATTTGACTGGGCTAGGTCAGGAGTAAGTGTTTGGGGTGAAAGATGCGGCTTATGTGTAGTATGTGAAATCAGAGTCTGATACCCGTCGATAGATAATTCAAGGATAAGACTATGACTATGATTTGTGCGAAGGAATTTTCAGAATGGTTAAGACATAGGTTCAACGCTGAAAGCTCGGGTATTTCAATTTCAAGAGATGACATCAATCAGCTAACAGGTAGGCAGCGATTAGATCCTAGCTTTGTAAATGATGTACATTATGAATTGATGCAGTATGGAATGGCATTTGTGACCGATACCAGCAGGGAAAACTTTTATCTTGTTCCTATAGCTCAATCAATAAACTGGCGAGAACGACTCGAATATCAATTTGAAAAAGAGCTCTTCTGCAATATTTATCCAATCGGAAAATCAGGATGAAAAAAAAGGTTCAACTTATGGTTAAGTTGAACCTTTCTTCTTTTAGGTCAAGCCTTGAATGATAACAAACTTCTCAAGTAGCTCGTCATCAGTTTCAATATGGTTTGGGTCAGTGATGATGCATTTTGTAATCGGACACACTGACTGGCATGTTGGCTTTTCATAGTGACCTTTACACTCTGTACATAAATCAGGATCGATCTCGAAGATGCTGTCGCCCATAGTGATTGCACCATTTGGGCATTCAGGATCACACATATCGCAGTTTATGCACTTGTCAGTAATTAACAGAGCCATTATTTTCTTCTCAAGTAAGTCGCTTAAGTAAAAATTATTTGCCTGATGCGTTACGTGTATCTTGGCCTTCGCTCAAGTTACGCATCAGCAAGCCGTACTCTAGATCTAGATCTGCTGGTACAGGAATAAATACAAAGTGACCGTTACCTTTCGCATCGTCGACCGCTTCAGATTTGCGGTTTTCCATAACTTCTAGTTTGAAAACAACGTTACCTTTCGGTGTCATCATTTCTAAGCTGTCGCCTACTAG
Source organism: Vibrio sp. 10N.247.310.23 (assembly GCF_041467155.1). Taxonomy (NCBI): domain Bacteria; kingdom Pseudomonadati; phylum Pseudomonadota; class Gammaproteobacteria; order Vibrionales; family Vibrionaceae; genus Vibrio; species Vibrio sp. 10N.247.310.23. The sequence continues at coordinate 2,110 of NZ_JBFSTZ010000059.1, forward strand.
GAACTTGTTCTTCACTTCTACTTCCGCTAGGTCACCACGGCGCTTACCTGTGAACTCACCAACAAACTGTTGAGTGTCAGAGATAGAGTAACCGTACTCGTAGTTTTGGTATGTATCGTGTGTATGGCGACGTAAGAAGCCTTCAGTGTAACCACGGTGAGCTAGGCTCTCTAGTGTACCCATTAGGCTTTCATCGAATGGTTTGCCTGCCACTGCATCGTCAATAGCTTTACGGTAAACCTGAGCAGTACGTGCACAGTAGTAGAAAGACTTAGTACGACCTTCAATCTTCAGAGAGTGAACACCCATCTTCGTTAGGCGCTCAACGTGTTGGATTGCACGAAGGTCTTTTGAGTTCATGATGTAAGTACCATGCTCATCTTCAAACGCTGCCATTTTCTCTTCTGGCTTGTGTGATTCAGAAAGCAGAACCACTTCGTCTGTTGGTTTACCAAGACCTAGTGTGTTGTCTGGACGCTCATCTAGGACTTCAACTTCTTGAATAGCAACACCAGTAGGGTTTGCTTCAACGATCTGACCGTTTTCGTCTTCTTTCGCTGCTTCTGTTTTGTATTCCCAGCGGCAAGCGTTGGTGCAAGTACCTTGGTTTGGATCGCGCTTGTTCATGTAACCAGAAAGTAGACAACGACCAGAGTACGCCATGCAAAGTGCACCGTGAACAAAGATCTCTAGTTCTGTTTCAGGACAGTGTTCGCGGATCTCTTCGATCTCTTCAAGTGATAGCTCACGAGATAGGATGACACGCTCAACGCCTTGTGTAGCCCAGAATTTTACAGTTGCCCAGTTTACAGCGTTAGCTTGAACTGAAAGGTGGATAGGCATTTCAGGGAATGCTTCACGAACCATCATGATAAGACCAGGATCAGACATGATAAGAGCGTCTGGGCCCATATCAACAACTGGCTTAAGGTCGCGAATGAAAGTTTTTAATTTAGAGTTGTGTGGCTGAATGTTACATACAACATATAACTTTTTGCCTTGAGCATGAGCTTCATCGATACCGATTTGTAGGTTTTCGTGGTTGAACTCATTGTTACGAACGCGAAGGCTGTAACGTGGCTGGCCCGCGTAAACTGCATCAGCGCCGTAGGCGAATGCGTAACGCATGTTTTTAAGGCTTCCTGCCGGTGATAATAGTTCAGGTACAAATGGTTTTTGTGTAGTCATTGCTTCGTTCTCTAATCTGATCTCAAGTCAGGTTGATACCACCAAGTGATATCAAAGGGGCGCAAATTTTACGCTAAAATGAGTTTGGTTGATAGCCCTAAAGATAGCAATGACATTAACAAGAGGGTCTAGAGGCAGATATAAGTGAGAACTTAGTGAGAAATAAGCTCAGATACCGTTAGCACCTGAGCCTATAGTTTGACTGATTAAGCGTTAGGTTGAGTTAACCCGCCTAATGATTCAAATAGGTTTGGAAGGAAAACACTGAACTCACCACAAAGTAGAGAGAAGTCCGCATCAAAACGCGCAGCTTGATCTTCACGAGGAATATCGTCGTTTTCGTCTTTGAGCTCATCACTGAATTTTAGGCGTTTGATGCTGCCATCTTCTGCAAGAATGAATTCAATACGGTCTTGCCAGTTGATAAGAAGTTTCGTCACCATCTTATTGGCTTCGATGTGGTTTTTAATCTCATCAGCTTCTAGTTCTTGTTTCTTAACTCGAACAATACCGCCGTCTTCTTGAATAGATTTTAGTTCTGCTTCATCAAGCATAGTGATGCCTTGTGGCGTATCACCTGATTTCACCCATTCTGTAAGAGTCGTTTCGATCGCTTGCTCTGGGATAGCTGGCACTACTGGCAGGCTACCCATTGTCTTACGTAGCAATGCTAATACATCTTCTGCTTTTTTGTAGCTGCTCGCATCAACCACAATGAAACCTTCTTTTGGCATGATCAGCGCGTAAGTGAAGTTGCTGCGGCTGAATGCTCGAGGAAGTAGATCAATGATGATGTCTTCTTTTAGGCTGTCTTTCTCTTTCTTTTTCAGAGGGGTACCAGACTCTGCCTCAAGCGTTTCTACTTTTGCGTTCAATGATTCTTTGATCACAGAAGCGGGTAGCATTTTCTCTTCTTTCTTTGCACAGATAAGAATGCGGTTTTCTGATACGTGCGTCATCATATCGCCATGTCTACCCATTGCGTGTACCCAACCAAACTTCTGTTTGTCTTGGCTACCACAAGGAGTAAAGCGGAATTCTTCAAGTTGTTTCTCTAGCTGATCTGCGTTGAAATCAATATCACGGTTGAAGCGATAGACTAGGCAATTTTTAAACCACATAAATTTTTCTCATACCTTTTTAGAAGTGCTTCATGATATGAGATCTAATTCGATTTGTCCCTAGCTCTGTATCAAAAGTTATAAAGTGAAATGTTTGAGACAGTTATATGAAAATTTGTTTTCAAAGGTCACAAAAGTGTCATAATTAACTCAGATAATGCAATGCGTTGATTAAATACAAAGGCTATTCAATTATGTCGAGAAGGATTCTGGTCGTTGAAGATGAAGCACCTATTCGTGAGATGCTGTGCTTCGTGCTTGAACAAAAAGGCTACCAAGCAGTAGAGGCTGAAGATTACGATACAGCGGTAAACAAGCTATGTGAACCTTTCCCAGATCTAGTATTACTAGATTGGATGCTACCTGGTGGTAGCGGGATAAACTTTATCAAGCACATGAAGCGTGAAGAGTTAACTCGCAACATCCCAGTGGTGATGCTAACGGCTCGTGGAGAAGAAGAAGATAAGGTGCGTGGTTTAGAAGTGGGTGCTGATGATTACATCACCAAGCCATTTTCACCCAAAGAGCTCGTTGCTCGCCTGAAAGCGGTTATCCGCCGTGTAACGCCTACTGCACTAGAAGATGTGATTGATGTACAAGGTCTTAAGCTAGACCCAGTATCTCATCGTGTTACCGCAAGCGAAGGTCCAGTTGATATGGGACCAACAGAGTTCAAAATGCTGCATTTCTTTATGACTCACCAAGAGCGTGTGTACAGCCGAGAGCAGCTGCTTAACAACGTTTGGGGTACCAATGTTTACGTTGAAGACCGAACGGTTGATGTACATATTCGACGCCTGCGTAAAGCGCTTGAGTCTGCAGGTCACGATAAGCTAATCCAAACGGTTCGTGGCGCTGGCTACCGTTTTTCTACAAAGGCTTAATGTGGCTTCGCTGCCCAGTTTACGGAGTCCTGAATGGTTGAAAAGTTAACCTGGAAAAAGCTGGCTTGGGAGCTGGCTTTTTTTTACGCACCATGGGTTTTAGTCGGATGGATATTCGGTTACCTACCTTGGTTGCTGCTGGCTGCTACGGTATTGCAGCTCGGCTGGCATCTACACAACCAAATGCGTTTGTCCGCATGGCTGTGGGATGAGAAGCGTCTAACTCCACCTTCAGGCTCTGGGAACTGGGAATCTCTGTTTAACGGTATTTATCGTATGCAGCAGAGACAGCGTCGCAAACGCAAAGAACTGACTAACCTTATCCGCCGTTTCCGTAACGGTGCAGAATCGCTTCCCGATGCCGTTGTGGTATTTCGCGGTGAAGGCAATATCGTTTGGTGTAACAAGCTAGCTCAGTATTTGCTGGGCTTTCGTTGGCCAGATGATTCAGGTCAACCGATCTCTAATTTGATTCGTACTCCAGATTTTATTAAGTACCTTAATAAGCAAGATTTCTCTGAGCCATTAGAGATGCCTTCTCCATTGAATGTGGAGCGTATGCTCGAGCTGCGTATTGTGCCGTATACCGAGGGTGAACACCTGATGGTGGTACGTGATGTGACCCAGCTTAAGCAGTTAGAAGGCATGCGCCGTAACTTCTTCGCTAACGTTTCTCATGAATTGCGTACGCCGATGACCGTCCTTCAAGGTTACCTTGAAATGACCGAAGATCCAGACATGATCGTTGGCCCAATGTGGACCAAGGCGCATGGCGTAATGACTGAGCAGCTCAATCGAATGAACAGTTTGGTTAATCAACTACTCACGCTTTCGAAAATTGAAGCGGCGCCAATGCATGAGTTGGATGAAGTGGTCAACGTTCCGGCGATGCTTGAGGTTCTTGAGAAAGAAGCGGCGAGCCTTA
>NZ_JBFSTZ010000060.1:0-6095 GCF_041467155.1 Vibrio sp. 10N.247.310.23
AACCGAGGTCCACGGATTTGCAATCCGCTGCATAGCCACTCTGCCAAGGCGCCTTAGTAACTCCAATCGAATCGCTCATTGCCATCCTCTTGGGTACGGGATGCATTCTACGGATTCAGACGATTGAGTCAATATTATTTTTGTATTTTTAATTCGTTTGAATAGATTTCATACGAAACAGGCCAAATAGCTGACTTTATGTTCAAAACACACTGTGAGCGGGTTATTCAAAGGAGATCTATATCACATTAGATATCCACTATTGATAACTTAACCTTAGGTTAAAGATCAAAAAAGCGAGCCTCAGCTCGCTTCTTCATCAATGATGTTTTTCGTCTAACAAATCGTCTTTGGCAGCCATCAAGTATTGTGCCATTGACCAATAAGTAAGAACGGTGGCGACATACAGTGCAATGTAACCTACCCACACCATCCAGTCGTCGTATCTCCAGATAAGTACCCAAAGAGCGAACATCTGAGAAACCGTTTTGACTTTACCAACCCAAGATACCGCAACACTTGCGCGTTTACCGATTTCAGCCATCCATTCACGAAGCGCTGAAATGATGATCTCACGAGCAATCATGGTCACGGCTGGAATAGTTATCCAAATAGAGTGGTAATGCTCTGTAATCAGGATAAGAGCCGTAGCGACCAACACTTTGTCAGCCACAGGGTCAATGAAGGCACCGAAGCGAGACGTTTGCCCTAACTTACGAGCTAGCATGCCATCTAGCCAATCAGTGAAACCGGCTACCCAAAACACCATCGCAGCAGCGAAAGGAGCCCATTGATAAGGTAGATAGAAAACGACAACGAATACTGGGATCAAAAATAGTCTCAGTAAGGACAAAATGTTAGGTATATTCAAACGCATATTATTGGGCTCTTATTAATTGCGCTTTAATGGTGCGGGATTTTTACTATTGTTTCAATGCTTGATAAATGTTTTCTGCCAAAGAATGACTAATGCCCGGCACTTTGGCTATTTCTTCGACAGTTGCACGCTTAAGTTCTTGTAAGCCACCCATATATTTCAGCAAAGCTTGACGACGTTTAGGTCCTACCCCTTCAATTCCTTCCAAAGCACTGGTTCTGCGCGTTTTACCACGTTTTGCCCTGTGCCCTGCAATCGCATGATTATGGCTCTCATCACGAATGTGCTGGATAAGATGCAGCGCTGGTGCATCGCTAGGTAAATTAAACTCTTCACCTTCAAGGGTTACCAAAGTTTCTAAACCCGGTTTACGCGTCACGCCTTTCGCAATACCCATCATTCTTGGTCTAAACGGCCAATCACCCCAATATTGAGAAATGATCTCATGAGCGCGGTTTAGCTGACCTTTACCACCATCGATAAAGATGATGTCTGGGATCTTGTCGACATCGAGTTGCTTCGAATAACGTCTCTCAAGCGCCTGAGCCATCGCTGCATAATCATCGCCACCTGTAATGCCGGTGATGTTGTAACGACGGTACTCTGGTTTAACCGGGCCTTCTTGATTGAAGACCACGCAAGATGCAATCGTACTTTCACCCATGGTGTGACTGATATCGAAACATTCCATGCGTTTGATAACGTCCATCGACAGCACTTCTTGAAGCTCCTTAAAGCGCTGATTGATCGTCATCTTGTGATTAATCTTGGTGGTAATGGCTGTTAATGCATTGGTGTTAGACAGTTTAAGGTAGCGACCACGAGTGCCAGAAGGATTGGTATTGAAGTGGATCTTACGACCCGCAACTTCACACAAGGCTTCTTGAATCGGTGTGACATCTTCCATCAAATCAGCATTAAGGATGAGACGAGTTGGGATGGTTCTCGCTTCATTATGTGCAAGATAGTATTGGCTTAAAAAGCTCGAAAAGACTTCCTCTCGCACCGTATTGTTTGGAATTTTCGGGAAATGGCTTCTACTGCCTAAAACCTTTCCTTGGCGAATCATCAAGATGTGAATACAAGCCACGCCATTCTCTTGAGCAAATCCCAACACGTCCATATCTTCCATTGAATCGTCAGATACGTATTGTTGTTCTTGCACACGTCGAATCGCTTGGATTTGATCACGGAAAGCGGCAGCTTGTTCAAAACGAAGCTCACGGCTTGCCTTGTCCATTTTGTCGATGAGCGTCTCAAGGACTAATTTGTCTTTCCCTTGCAGGAACAGACGAACGTAGTCGATAAGTTCACTGTACTCTTCATCAGAGATGATTGAGCTAACACATGGCGCAGCACAACGACCAATCTGATACATCAAACACGGGCGCGTTCTATTGGCATAAACCGTATCTTCACACTGGCGGGCAGGGAAAATCTTTTGGATTAGGTGTAGCGTCTCACGCACAGCGCCGGAATCAGGGTAAGGACCAAAGTATTCGCCCTTTTTCTTCTTAGCACCACGGTGCATCGACAAACGAGGATGCTTGTGACCGCTAATAAAAATATAAGGGTACGACTTATCATCACGCAAAAGTACGTTGTATTTAGGCAAGTACTGCTTGATGTAGTTGTGCTCAAGAATGAGCGCTTCTGTTTCCGTGTGCGTTACAGTGACATCGATCTTGTCAATATTACTAACTAGAGCGCGTGTTTTTTCACTGTCGACTTTTTTACGGAAATAACTGGAAAGGCGTTTTTTGAGGTTCTTAGCTTTACCGACGTAAATAACGGCAGCCTCGGCGTTATACATTCGATAAACGCCGGGCTGCTCTGTTACTGTCTTGAGGAATGAGACTGAGTCAAACAAGTTGGTCACTATACGATCTCAGTGTTAAAGGGTCTCAGTGTCTAACATTCCATGTCTAATCGCTAAATGCGTCAGCTCTACATCGCCACTGATATCCAGCTTACTGAACAAGCGGTAGCGGTAACTGTTGACTGTTTTAGGACTTAGATTGAGTTGTTCTGAAATATCCGTCACTTTCTGACCTTTGGTAATCATCATCATGATTTGAAGTTCACGTTCAGATAAGTCTGCGAATGGATTTTCAGACGCAGGCGAGAATTGGCTCAAAGCCATCTGCTGCGCAATTTCTGGTGAAATGTATCGTTGGCCACTATTAACCACTCGAATTGCATTTACCATTTCATCCGGACCTGCCCCTTTAGTAAGGTAACCCGCAGCCCCAGCTTGCATCACTTTAGTCGGAAATGGATTTTCCGTATGAACCGTTAAAACGATAATTTTAATATCAGGATTGAAACGTAAAATTTTCTTGGTTGCTTCTAAGCCACCAATACCTGGCATATTCATATCCATCAAAATAACGTCAATATTATTAGTACGACACCATTTGACAGCATTTTCACCGCTTTCAGCTTCCCCTGCTACGTTCATTCCACGGACGTCTTCAATAATACGTCGTATCCCTGTGCGAACCAGCTCGTGATCATCTACAAGGAAAACATTTATCAAACTTGTATCTCCACACTATTAATTGGCTCTGCAACCACTGTGTCATTTCATCTGTTTGAAACAATTGAACAAAGGAACAGTGGATCGCAGCATTGAGTACATCTTAACTTAATTACTAAAAAAAAGCTCTGTTGAATATGTGCTGAAACACGAACTTTAGCAAGTACTTATTAACAAATAAGCTAACTAAAACAACAAGCTTTTTCTAAAAATCAACCAGTTAAAACAACACCCAATAAAATTACATAAGATAAAGATATTTTCAATACCATTGAATAACCATTCGCGACAATTTCACTTATTTGCTTATAGAGTCCCGTTATTTGCCTCTACTAACTAGAATTTAGTTAGTATTTTTACTGCCTTTTGTGCGCAGAGGGTCGCTAGATGGTAGTATTCGATTCCCCATTTCAATAGGTTACTACATTGGATATTCAGCAAGGCTTTGTACTCACAAGACAAGCAAGAGATTTTTCAGGGCGCACACAAATCGACTTGTGGTTAAGCACCCCTCAAGGCCCTACTCTGCTGACGATTCAAAATGAAAAACCGGTATTTTTTGTCGCTCAATCTGACGTTGAGGCATGTCAGGCAATCGCAGCGAAAGAGTCGATCGATTGCCAATTTAAGCCTCTAGAATTAGCCACATTCGAGCAAACACCTCTCGCCGCGTGTTACACCTCACTGTCGAGAAGCAGCTTTGGTTTAGCGCAAGCCTTTCACAACGAAGAAATCCAAACCTTTGAAAGCGATATTCGACTCGCCGATCGATTCTTGATGGAACGTTTTATCAAGGGAAGTATTGAGTTCACCGGATCTGCTGTGCAAAAAAATCAGCATCGTCGAGTCTCAAACGCAAAATGCCGAGCAGGTGATTACTTACCCAGTCTATCTGTGGTCTCGCTTGATATTGAGTGTTCGGAAAAAGGCGTGCTTTATTCAATTGGCCTAGACAGCCCGATGGACAGCCAAGTAATCATGGTCGGCGAAGCACAACAAGCTGAAACCAATATCCAATGGGTTGCCAACGAGAAAGCGCTACTTGAAGCCATGATAGCTTGGTTCTCTGAATTTGATCCTGACATCATCATTGGCTGGAATGTTATCGACTTCGATTTTAGGCTGCTGCACAAACGTTCAGAATGGAACGAAGTGAAGCTCAACATCGGCAGAGACAACCAACCGAGCTTTTTCCGCAGTTCTGCTCAAAATCAGCAAGGTTTTATCACGATTCCGGGGCGCGTTGTCTTGGATGGTATTGATATGCTCAAGACAGCGACCTACCACTTCCGTTCTTGGTCTCTTGAGTCGGTATCGCAAGAGCTGCTTGGGGAAGGCAAAGACATCCATAACGTTCATGACCGTATGGATGAGATAAACCGAATGTTTAAGTTCGATAAACCCTCACTCGCTAAGTACAACCTTCAAGACTGCGTACTGGTAAACAGCATCTTCGAGCACACTCACCTACTCGACTTCGCGATTGAGCGCTCTCGATTAACCGGTGTTGAGCTGGATCGCGTTGGTGGCTCTGTTGCGGCCTTTACTAACTTATATCTGCCTCAAATCCACAGAGCGGGTTATGTCGCACCGAACTTAGAGCCAGAGAATTGGATTGCGAGCCCCGGCGGTTATGTGATGGATTCAATTCCCAATCTGTACGACTCGGTTTTGGTACTCGATTTTAAGAGCCTGTATCCATCGATCATTCGCTCGTTTCTGATTGACCCTATGGGACTAATTGAAGGGTTGAAGCTTGAACTAGGCCCAGCAGAAAACCAAGCCGTTGATGGCTTTCGAGGTGGGCAATTCCACCGCTCTAAACACTTCTTGCCCGAGATGATCGAAAACCTTTGGGCTGCACGTGATGTGGCTAAGAAGAACAATGAAAAAGCATTCTCTCAGGCGATTAAGATCATCATGAACTCATTCTATGGTGTGTTAGGTTCGTCTGGTTGTCGTTTCTTCGATACCCGGTTAGCGTCTTCGATTACCATGCGTGGACATGAGATCATGAAGCAAACCAAGGTTCTGATCGAAGACAAAGGCTATCAAGTGATTTACGGCGATACCGATTCAACCTTCGTGTCTCTGAACGGCAGTTATGATCAGCAAAAAGCAGACGAGATCGGGAACACACTGGTCGCTTACATCAACGATTGGTGGACGAATCACTTAAAAGAGACCCACAACCTAACCTCAATACTCGAATTGGAATACGAGACTCACTATCGCAAGTTTCTAATGCCGACCATTAGAGGTTCAGAAACCGGCTCGAAGAAACGTTATGCCGGATTAATCACTCAAGGCGATAAAGAAAAGATCATATTTAAAGGGCTTGAGAGTGCACGCACCGATTGGACACCTCTCGCACAGCAATTCCAACAAACCTTGTATGAGATGGTATTTCACGATCAAGATCCAACCGACTACGTCAGACAGTTTGTTGATGAAACCTCTGCTGGCAAACATGATGATTTATTGGTGTATCAAAAGCGCTTACGCCGCAAATTACATGAATACCAAAAGAACATTCCGCCGCAGGTTCGCGCAGCTCGTATGGCCGATGAGATCAATGCTCAGTTAGGGCGCCCTCTTCAATACCAAAATAAAGGACGCATTGAGTATTTGATTACTCTGAGTGGCCCTGAGCCCAAGGAGTATTTAAAGAGTGGTATC
>NZ_JBFSTZ010000061.1:0-4940 GCF_041467155.1 Vibrio sp. 10N.247.310.23
GCATTAGGGGCTCGCAATAGTGCGCAGTGGGATGCGCGCACTAAATTTGGTGTCGAGGTGTAGTGCATGAGTGGGTTTTTAAAGAGCGACTTTAGTTAATGGTGATTTTATTCACCTAAGAGGAAATGTCAACCCGATATAAGCTATTGCGTTTATCTTTAATTAAACTTGGGTAACTAAACAATGGAACCATTAGATCTTCGTATTTCAGAATTAATAAAAAATTCAGACCTTAGTTATGGTGAAATTGCGAGGCAATGTAGTGTTGATAGAGCAGCTGTTAGTAGATGGGTAAAAACAGGAAAGATGACTACTGAAAATTTCGCCAAGCTTTGTATCATCTTAAATCTAGATGCAAATGAAGTTCTTTTTGGTGAGCAATACGAATCTTATAAACAATTTAAAAGTTCTAAAGGAATAAGGCTTATTCAACAAGAGCTTATAGATAAGATTTTGTCTGAAAAAGAGTCTAACGATGATTTCCTTAATCTATTAAATAAATTATTAGAGCGACTAAAAGTTTAATCATTATATAGCGAAGAAAATGTTAGTGTTTTTTGAGTGTAACAATTTTGATTTGTGTGTGGTCAACTTTCGTGAGAAACGAACGAATAGTTGTCCATCGCATAAATCCGACACAGGAACGCCAAAGCGTTGCCCGTCAGAGAGCTCTTAACATTATAAAAACAATAGTTATCCACTTATCCACAGGACTAATTATCCTAAACTAAACCTAATATGAACCAAATTGATCCAAATTGATCCTTGTTCGCTCTGAAGCCTTGTCAGTAATGGCTTTATCGTTGATCTAGGTGTAGCATAAACTGTGATAGGTGTATTATAAACTGTATATGGTGTATCCTTTACTGTAGACGGTGTAGCATAGGCTGTGTATGGTGTAGCATGCACTGTAAAGTATGTTAGTAACTCATTTTGGATATTAACTATGGAAAACAAGCTCTTATCTGTAATTAGTGATGGTCTGGTTATATCTGATACACATACTATCCAACCTAATATATTAATTCGTACGGCTTTATTTACGCCGATTGCTAAAAACAGCAATAAAAGTGATGATCTTACCGTTGTTAAGCACAATGTAAGCGATGAGTTCAGAGATATATCTTTGTACAAGCGTGAAGGCTACGAGTACGCATCACTAAAGGGGGAGAGGCTCAATGTTCGGACCGACTTTAAAGTGTGGTGTGGGGTTGTTTTCGCTTTTTCTAAATATGGTTACGACTCCGATAAGATAACAATGAAACTCTCTGAATTTACAAAGTTTTGTGGATTTAGTACACAGATGTTGAACTCTAAGTTTCGTAAACGTATAAAGGAGTCCCTTGAGCGCATCCAGAGCCAAAAGATAAGTATGGCCACAAAAGATGGTTCTAAAGCAACCTCAACATCTTTGCTTAAAAAGTTTGTGTACGATATGGATAGTGATACGATCATTTTGGAAGGTGATCCTGACTTATGGGAGTTGTATCGTATTGATCGTCAAATCCTAATTAGTATGCGCACTCTTTCGTCCATTCCAAGAGCCGAAACTGCCCAATGTTTGTATTTATTTTTTGCGTGCCTACCTGAAGACCCCTTCCCAGTATCTTTAAGTCGTATGAGAGATCGTCTTGCTTTAAGTATGAGTAATAAGGAAGCGAACCGTTCTATTAAATCTGCAATTAAGAGATTAGAATCAATTGGTTACTTACATGGTCAGGAGACGACATGGCATGGTGAATGGGCCTACAAGATCACCAAAAGAAATAAAGCTCTCCCTGAGATCAATTAGATACTGACTGCATTTTATTTTGGGTGTACCTATTACTGCTACTGTATTGGTAAATACGGTGTAGCCCAAACTGTATTTAATTCTGCGTTACTCGTTTATGTCTCCATAAAAGGTGTAGCCTAAGCTGCCTCTTCAGTTCTAAATTTAGTCACTTTTATTAATTGGTGTAGTGTAAACTGCACCAATTGACTCTTTTGTTAATTCCAAGTTATTGAAAGTATTTTAAAATCCTCCCTTGTATTTATATTTATCAACGAATATGGACACGTAAGGTGTAACCCATACTGCTTTTCTTGTTGTTCTAATAACTCCTTGATAGTCCCTTATATGTTACTTCAGGTGTAGCGTAAACCGTTGTGTATTTTTAAGTAATTGAGAAGTATTGAAATTTGTAATCTTTTTATATGAGAACTGAGTGCTAATTTATCTTTGGTGTAGCCTTTACTGTTGGTCAGGGTAATTGTCGCTCAATAGTTGGTTTTGCTTAGTCGCTTTACTCGATCCTATTAGGTGTATTGGTAATGGTGTAGCGTAAACTGCATTTTGGTTAAGTTTTAATAAATAACCTAAAAAATGAATTTTACACACAAAAGCTGAATTTACCCATTGTTGGTGTGTAATTTTTGTGTATTATGAGGTTATGTTTTTGATAGGGTAAATTACGATGAATTTTGCTGATAAAGTAGATGCTATTGGTCGCCGAATGAAAGAAGAGAGTGTGTCTTTAAAGGATTCGCTTCGGGATATTATGACGGTAGAAGTTACGGATGAAGAGTTACCCAAAGGGGTTAGCCGTCTTATTTATAATCACTGCTTAAATAAGACCGAAGTATACGATTCACTTTTTGAGATGAAGTGCGTAAAGAAAACTTATCAAAAGAAGCTTGATCAAGCGATTGCAGATGGCCATGTAGATGAGCCTATTTATCATCATCGCAAGCACTTATTTACCAGAGCGCACCTACAACAAATCATGCAATACTTTGAATTTGAGAAGTATTCTGATTTTTACGAGTCATTTGTTGTCATCGTTAGTAACTACAAAGGCGGAACTGGTAAAAGCACAACAGCTGTTACTCTTGCGACAAAAGCGGCACTTGATTTAGATCTGAATGCTAAAGTTTGCCTTCTAGACTTAGATCCGCAAGGCTCAGCAGCTCGTGGGATCATTCAAATCGACGAGTCTAGAGAGCAGCACTACATTACTATTGCTGATCTTCAATGTTATGATCTTACGGAAGAGCAAGGTGACGAAAATCAAGTTAAAGCCTTGCTTGAACATGGTGTCCCTTTTGAGCAAATTGTATTGGCATCGGTGTTTAATACTCATCTACCAAATCTGGATGTCATGACGGCTTTCCCTACCGATGAGAAATTTTCTGACTACTACATGGCTTCAGATGAAGAAAAGCAAGTACAATTGCTTTCTCGGTTGAAAAAAGAAATTATTCCGATCCTAAAATCAAAATATGACATTATTATTTTAGATTTACCCCCTCAAAACAGCCCTATTGTTTGGTCCGCTCTGGAAGCCGCCAATGGTGTCCTTACCCCTATTTCTCCCAAAGCTTATGATTATGCATCTACTGAGTCATACTTATTAACTATTGGTGACATTGCACGAAACCTACCATCGGGCGGCGGTAACATCAGTTACTTCAGAGTGTTGCCTGTTAATTATAATGAGCGTGAAAAGCATGAGCGTAAAACGTTTAACAGATTGCTTCGCTCAGTACGTGATGACTTGGTCGTATCTCCTATCTACCACTCTCCATTATTTTTAGAAGCTGCGAGCCTTAATCGAACGATATATGACATTAAAAAATCAGAAAGTAACTGTACTGCAATGCAATACGATGAGGCCATTAGCTCGTCTAATAAGGCATACAAGGCATTTATCGACGAAATTAAGATTAAGGCAACTAAAGGGTAGTCATTGTGAAGAGAACGAAAAACAAAGCTCAACTAACTGGTCAATCATCATCTTCTTCTGGTGTTGGCGATCTATTCGCGTTATCTGCGACTAAGAAGTTTTTAGGTGGTAAATATGATGCTAAGCGGATCACCATTAAAGGATCAGATGTTGAATCGAAAACGGCCATTCATTACCTTAACCCTCGCAACCAAGATGCATTAACAATTGATGCAGTAGCTGATATCTATGAGTCGATCGTTGTTAATGGAGTAAGTCAAGAAGGTATCGCAGTTAGGAAGGATGGCCAGTACCTTGTACTCGATTCTAGTCGACGTCGTTTCTGTTGCATAAACGGTAAGGTTGACTTTCCTCTTTGGGTTATCGATGGTGAGCCAAGTGAGCAAGAGCTTTTAAGGTTAATCAATGATTCTCAAGAAGTTAAGAGGTGGTCTTATCCAGAGCATGGAGAATATTTACTGAAGATTGCCAAGTTAAAGGGATTATCTGTAGAAAAATTAAGCGTAGCTGAATTAGCTGAAAATTTGGGGATGGGGAAAGAGTCACTTCGAAAGAGGTTAGAGTCTTTAAATATAGTCAAGGCTCTGAGAGAGGTTTTCGTGGATTACGAAGGTATCCCTAATTCTTTTTATGGAAAGATTGCCGGATGTCAGAGAAAGTTAATAAAGGGTAACTTTGATGTTGAATCATTTGCTCGTGATTTATTGGGTAGGTTAGGTGTATTAGATAAGTCTAACTCTATAAAAGACCAACAACTTATTACGCTCAAAATCATGGAAGAGTTAGTGAATGAGCACATAGATGTAGAGAAAACTCCAAAATGGAAAGAAGAACAACTGGGCAATTTTGACCAGAAAGATATTTCTGCAAAACGCAAGATCAGCAAAGATGGAAGAAAAACTATCTATGAGCTGACGCGATTACCTGCAGACAAGCAAAAACAAATTGATGACTTCATGAATCAGATATTGACGAGTTAACCAGTTCTTGTCGGAAATGAATTAACTCGCTATATATCAATGTGTTAAGGTTATTTTATTGCCAAAGCAATGGGGGTGGTCGGAAGGGTTGGTAAGCTTAATGGCTACTCTTTCTAGTGTTGTTTAGTGTTTTGGAACAATAAAGTTTGTCAGTGACACCCTCGCCCTTTTTCCCTTTCCGGATAGGGCTTTTCCCTTGGGAAAACCCTTCCCTTGACCCCTTTCCCCTTTGGCG
>NZ_JBFSTZ010000062.1:0-4903 GCF_041467155.1 Vibrio sp. 10N.247.310.23
AAGATACCAAGATTGGGCTTTGGTTCTTGTTACTTTGGGGATTAGGTCTAGTGGCTGGCGTTCAAATTGGCATGAATCATAAAGAAATAATGAATGTGCTTAACGGAAGACCGTCATTTTTCATATCGGTATCGTGTCCCGATGAAGGCCTAAGAACCATTCAATGCGAGGAGTATAGTGCCCTGATGAAAAAACATGAGGATTCTCGATGATGAATAGTGCCTTCAAACAACGCGGCGTGGGGATAGTCGAGTTTCTCATTACGCTCGGGCTCAGCCTAGTGATTGTGGGTATCAGCTACCCGGCGTATCACAATTATCAGGAAGACGAGAAAGCGAAAGCTTACGGTGAGCACATTAGAGTGCTGATAGAGCGCATTCATCAATATCAATACTACAAGATCACCGAAGAAGGGGTCGATGCGACCAGTCAAGCGAGTTGGCCAGCAACGTTGGATAACCTCATGAACGATTACCCTGAGCAATACTGGGGCAGTTGCACGATTGATCGAGAACTCAATGGTGAATGTAAGTTGCCCGATTACGTGCCGTGGAGCCATTCGCGTCTGAGTACTTACTTTTACACCGACCTTACGCACATACCGGCATTTAACGAGCACTTAGTGATTCGTATCCCACTTCATGAATTAGACAAGGATGCGAAAGAGTGGACGCGTTGGTCAAACGTGTTGATTGACATTCCAGGTGCCGAGCGAGCGGGTAATGATATCGATATTACCTTGCGTCAAGCGACGTTGGCACTGATGTACGAAAACATTGTCATGCGCGATGGTTTCACCACGTTAACCGGGGATTGGGATGTGGGCGGAGCGCACGGTATTACCAATGCCAAGGATGTCACGCTTAGAGCCAGTGATGGGTCGCAAATACCAGTGAGTCAATACCTTGTTAGCGTGAGTCGAGCCCAGCACGGCGATTGGATAGACAAACCACAATGCATTGCAGGCCAAACCCCACAGTACAAACTATCTATTTCAAAAGTAGAGATAGATACCCGTTATTACACCTTACTTGGTGGAACCAAACCTTACCTCATCAACGAAACCGCCACTCGTTGGCAAGTGGGAATGTCCACTATTGTGAAAATTAACAGCAGTAAACAACAAACAAAAGTGACGACCGGTGAAGCGTTATTGATTGCCAATTGTCGTTAACCCTAAAAAAAGGAAAATACCATGAAGTCATTATTTAAACGCATACTCTTTGGGCTGGCTACCCTTGTTTTTATCTTACCTCCCGTGATGGCCAAAGTGACCCTGGAGGATGTTTATAAAGCGGATGAAGCTCAGCGAGCCCAAGACTTAGCAGAGTTTGAGCAATACAAACGGGATTACAGTTATCCGCTGGAGCCAAGCATTAACCCTAACCCTTCAGGTCAAGTGGTTGAGTTTTCAACCGGTGGGGAAACAACGTCCGTGATCACCAAAACACTCAAACCAACGAATGGGTGGGTATGTGCTTTGAGTAAAGTCAGTGGATATTATGGCCGTGGTTTAAAAGGAACGGATGCGCATGTCTATCAATCTGGTGGGTACTGGAAATTAACTTCAGGACGAGCCAGTTGTGGGGGGTGTGCCGTCTCAGCCAAAGCCGTTTGCTGGGAAGTTGACTAAATCCCACATATAAAAGTAGGGTAGTATGATTTCATACTGCCTTGCTTTCATATAACCACCGATCATATTAATGACCTTGTTAGATGAAAAGATCATAGTTAATACCGTGATATTTCAGATGATTAAGTGTTGAAAATGGTATAATTATCTTCCATCAAAAAGGAGTGTTAATCATGAAGAAAATAGCTGTGGGTTTCTCCATTTCTTTACTCTCAAGTTCGGTGTTTGCGATTGAAAATGGTACGACTGTCAATTGGCAAAATGACTTTGATGATATAGTGGAAAACAATTGTACAGGTTTGGTTGTGGGAGGTAGACTAGTTTTGACGGCCGCCCACTGTCCCGACTTGAGTGTTATTACTTTTTCGAATGGAAATGTGGATGCTGCAAGTGGACGGGTTGATCATCCTAGCTACCTGTGGGCTTCCGATGGCTCACCATACGACGTCTCAATCTGGACCTTGTCTCAAGCCGCTCAAACCCAAAATATCCATTATTTTGCAGATTTAAGCGTCCCAAACATCGCACTTGGCGATGACATTAAAGTTTACGGATTTGGAGGGGATCACCCACTATCATATGCTTCCGCGTCCATCACTCGCCTATCGGATGCTTATAAGACTGCTTTTGAAGTTACATCTACAATCGGAGATACCACACAGGGTGATAGTGGTGGAGTTTGGCTTAATAGTGATAGCAACATTGTTGCTATTAATCGTGGTATTAGAGGTAGCCACCAAACATCCGGAACCGACCTCACTTACGCTAAAGACTTCCTTTTAGAGCAGATTAATGGCTGGCATTATCCAACGGTTTTCAAAGGAACGGGGACTCAAACGATTAAGGTTCAGTCTTTACACCAAAACTCCGTGGTGGATGCCGCTTACGTAGCTGGAGATGTAGCGATAACCGGCGGTACATGCCAAACCTTGCCTGCGATTGATTCGTTTGATACCTGTACGTATGAGCTCGATGTGAGCGGCTCTGGTCAACTGCATCTAACCACTAATGAAGTGATTGATATCAACCCTGTGACACCGACTCCCGTACCCCCTCCAACAACGACACCAAGTTCTGGTGGCAGCGGTGGTTCTCTCGGCTTTTTATCTCTATTTGGATTAGCTGTTTTTGGACGTTTAAGAAAGAGACAAGTCTGATATGGATTACAAAATCAATGACCCTGTGGTACTTGAAATGCTCGATGGTAATGATTGGCGCGTAATACGCACCACTTACCGTCAAGCCATACGACTACTCAGAAAAACGCAGCATCGTGGGTATTTGTTGTACCACGAGGGCGCGCGGTGGGATGCAAAAGCCTGACGCTTTCACGCTGTTCAATTGTCGGCTTCATCTTGCCCCAACAAGCGGGGCTTATTGCCGTCAAAATGAACCTTATGGGATAATCTTGTGATACTTTTTGTCAACACACTCTTACTTTTCATTTTCCTACAGAGATTATTGACCTTCTCTCATGCCCCTTCCGCAAAGATAAATTTGATTAGGGGAATCAAAGGTGTCGTCATTTTAATGGTCGTCACTGTCTGGTTGATGCCGCTTCATCTCCCCTTATTCCTCCATGGCGGTGTTCTTCTTTTCTCTGTGTGGATAGGTTTTGGTTACAGTGTAAGGATCGCTTTGAATGAACTCACCTTACTCAAGCTAACCCCGTCCTTAAAGAAAAACCAATACCATGTTCACCTTTCAACGGCGATCTATCCTTTTACAAGAGATACGTACCAAGAGCTCGAACTGTTGATTGAACTGCTCCCAAAATACAGTGGGCAATCATTAATACTAACGTCACCTCTACTGAGTAAGCACGGCTCGTTCTTTAACATTGAACAATTAAAGCCACTCCCTGTGAGTATCGAGGCTTCTTATCATTCTTATTGGCGTTCACCGCTAGCGTTTCTGGTATTGTGTTATTACAAGTACATCCAGCGTGAAACTATTCTTATGCATTCCGATTTATCAAGGCAATGTCGAATACATTTAACGTTGCCTAGAGTCGATGGTGTCTAAAGAGGTGATATCAATATGAAAAACTTGGCTGGTCATGACATTTCCCTGTTTCTTTTTCGGTTTGTTCTTCATCGTAGAGGGATCAATTTTGTCATGAATGAGTCGATTGCGGAGGATTTATACCCAGAGACCGAGCTAAAACTCAAACCTATCGTACACGCCTGCTCTGAAACTCTCTTGCGCTATAAAGACCAATGTTGCGGGGAAACCATCATGGACGGTAATCTATTGGTGGATGGCGACTTTGAAGTGATGCTATCACCAGGGCTGGGCCGACATTTCATTCTGGAAGAGAAAAAGAACCTTTTCTCTGATGCTCATGAGATTGCTAAGTTGCTGATGGATGTGATGGACAGGCGAACGATTGAGATTGACTCTGGGGAGTATCTAGGTCCCCAAGCCGTGATCAGCTCTATCGGTCGTACGGGAATGAACCTTCAAGGGCTTGAATCGTTGGGGAACCGACAACAAAACACCTTTATCACTCAACTTCCTCAACTCACCAAGGATGTCCTTCCCGATGGAGTCAATGCTAGAGTCAGCTATGATCATCGTGGACATTGCATGATGTTTTTACACGATAACTTCGGCGTGATAGGAAAGGTCGTACTGGTTGATGGATCCATGCCTAATATCATGGCTGAATTATCTAAAGAGCGCTCAGAGCATGTTGATATCAAAAAGACACTGATGGAACAAATCCTTACCGCGATTGAAGTTGAGTTAATCAATCAAGTTTCGTCGTCGAGCTCTACCTTGCGTTATTAAACAATATCGAGCGGTTAGGAAAGGAAGTGCGAAGTATTTTCTTTTCTGACTGCTGTGCAGGTAGGGCGCAGCCCGTAGGACGGCATAGAGTCCTGTTAAAAATGGTCAGGAGCTGCATGATCAGATAGATTCGTTTATTATGTGCACCATCCACTGTTAATAACCTCACCTTTATGCCCACGACCAAACCTAGCCTAGTCAAAGCCAATTTCAAACGATTCATGCGTAAACCCAAATTACGTATTGAAAAAGCACAATCCCTTGAGGATTTACTTAACTGCGCGGCTTTTGGAGTTCGCTGTAAAATGAACAAGCTTTCGATTAAGGTAAAAGACGGACATTTGGTCCCGCACCAATACACCCAAGGCAAAACTAAGCCCTAGTCGGTCTCAACCCACAACGCTTACCCCTTTCGATGCAACAAAAGATGAATCACTTCATGTTCATCCACATGGTCGACTTCCACGCGATAAATGC
>NZ_JBFSTZ010000063.1:0-4881 GCF_041467155.1 Vibrio sp. 10N.247.310.23
AACTGATCATAACTAATCGGTTTCAAACCAGCCTCAGTTGGTTGGCCAACACGACCACCAATGAGATCAGTATTGGTAAGAATACACGCTAATACCTTTGCCACCAAAGTTCGACACTGAATATTATTGATAGCAGCACCTCCCCAAGCAAAAAGCCCAGGGAAACGTTGAGGGTTAGTGATGAACTCTTCACAACCTTTTAGGATAAAGGCGTATTCGTGGGGAAGGTCTACCCACTCACCAGAACGTAATAAACGGCGTTTAGAAAAGCCAAAGCAAAAGTTAGAGTTAGAGTTAGTATCCTGCTCACGGCTGACAATATCATGATTCAAAGCAATCAACTCATGCTTACGGGCTTTGCGTTTGGCACGATATTCTTTGTCGTATTGAGATTTAGTTTGAAGAGTATTTTGCTCAGAGAATGACATAACACACCCCAACAGAACTCAAGCACTCGCACAATGAAATAGGTTCACTGACATAGTAATGGCTTGGACTGAGAGTATGTTTAGATGTTACGCACCTAGGGCGCGGAAGTTGTAATTGATTCATATTTAGATTCCTGAGTTTGTAAGTTCTGCTTAGGTGGTAAGTCCAAACAGATGTATTAAATGTATAGTGAAAATCGAGAAAGATCAACGATCAACTTCATGATCTTCAGATACAACAAAGCCAGACCCTCAGGAAGTCTGGCTTTGTTGCTGAATGTTAGCATTAAGGAACCACCCTTAACCACTCATATGTTCTTAATACACTGCGTAAAACTCTACGCAGGTAGCGTGCTATGCAATGCACTCTGAACATGGATAAGTATAGTGAAACAGAATAAAAAAAACAACCAAAGAAAAAAAGAAACGCTTTCTGAATTAACATCACAAACCAACATTACAGTGTTGCATATTAACACAAATGTCATTAGAAGTTAATGACATACTAAAGGTAAGGTTTAGTTATGAAATTAAAGTTATTGTTTTTCTTTTTTTTGGTCTTTGGACTTACAGGGTGGGGAGTTGCTCTAACTAAGCCGAATAAACTTGACCAACTTTCTCCGTCTATGACCTATAACTATGTGAAATCTGTAGTTTGGTATCATTCTAGAGGGAAGTTAAAAGAGTTAGAAAGCATCCTGCTGAATGAGGATTTAGATGACGAAATAGCAATAAAACGTAAAATTAAAAACATGCTTAAACATCGCACCTCTGTCTACCTGAGAGAGTTCAATTCTCTTAATGCACCCATTGAGAAGGTTGGAAACCGCTATAACGATTTATTCAAATTTACTCCATTTTTGGATGATGTATACACGGTCGTTTTTTCTAATAAAGATGTTCACCATAAACTAAGCCTAATCGGCGACATTATGGAGTCATATCAAACAAAAGCTAACGATCAATTACTTGATTTAATGAACAACAAAGGAAACTAGGTTATGAAAAAAATTGCAGTAGTATTATCTGGCTGTGGCGTCTTTGATGGCGCTGAAATTAATGAGGTTGTGTTAACGTTGTTAGCTCTCGAGGAGCAAGGGGTAGATTATCAATGCTTCGCACCAGACAAACCTCAAACGCACACAATCAACCACCTTCAAGGTAATGAAAAAGAACAAACTCGTAATGTACTTGAGGAGGCAGCTCGTATTGTAAGAGGCAATGTTACTTCACTGTCGGAATTGAATGAAAATGAATTTTCAGCCCTGATTGTCCCTGGTGGCTTCGGTGTGGCAAAAAATTTATCTACACTTGCGTTTGATAGCGCTGATTTCTCTATAGACGCAGGCTTTCAAGACATCATGATGGCCTTTGCCAACAAGAGGAAACCTGTTGGGTACATGTGTATTGCTCCGGTTCTTTTACCAAAAGTATATAATGGCGTACGTTGCACAATCGGTTGCGATCAAGATACAGCTAACATTATAAATAGCCTAGGTGGTATGCACATCGACTGCACTGTAGATAGTATTGTTATCGATAAAGATCATAACGTCGTCACTACACCAGCATATATGCTCGCTGACAATATAAGTAGTGCTAAAAGTGGCATTGATAAGTTAGTAGAGCAAGTGGTATCAATGATTTAGGGTTAGTTTCAATGGAAAACACTTACGATATTTTTTGTTTTATTGGAGTAAGTATTTTTTTAGGTATTGGACTTTGGTTTGCTCTGGAAGCGTTTTGGTTTCAAGCGAGCGTTGAGCCTATTCACACCTCTGCTCTACATATCCAAGCACCTCAAAAAACTGAACTGTTGTTTAACTCATCGGAAAATTTAGTGTTGTATGGCAGTGATGAAATACTAAAAATCAAGAGGGGGAGTACTAACCATCGCTTTATTAGCTATTTGTTTGATCACGAAGGGCAAGATATCCCTATAGAACAACTATATAGAGATCTCAAACTTCCCGAAAATACATACATAAAAAAACTTATCGCAAATACTAAACTTCCAAGGGAAATTAGAAATCAAGCATTCGTTTTAAGCGGAAGCACCATTAATTTTAAAGCAAGTTTACACTAAACAATGCAGCCTTGTGTTGCATTCATTACCTTTGGCAAATAGAAGAAATGATCCTTCCTAACACATCAACTTTAGACAGTTGTTGAAATGTAAGTAGCTCATCCTTTTGGCTACCTAAAGATTGCAACCTAACGCCAGTTGATGTGAAAGATAACCGGCGGATTGAGACGAAATCCTGTGTTTTAAAAACATATAGTTTTTCATCTTTAAAGTGCTTATCTTCGATATCTACGATTAAGGTACTTCCGTCAGGCAAGACCTCTCCCATGCTATTCCCTTCCACTAAGATATATACCAGACGTTCACTGTGGCCCGAAGGGAGTAGACGCGCATCAACAAATACAGGCTCCCCTCCACCTTTGTAGGATTGAATTGATACCGCAAAACTCTCAGGAACAGGAGTCACTTTAGCGCTATCAACACCGACCCTCAACCATTCAAAGCTGACATTGTAGTGTTCAGCTAAGCGTTTCAATTTGGTATCTCTTGGAATAATTAAATCTTTTTCCCATTTCCCAATAGTTGTCCCTGTCACTTTTGCAATACGAGCAACATCTTCTTTTGTCAGCCTAAATTTAATCCTCAGATCTTCTAATCGTTGACCCAACGTTTGCATTTCACATAACCCTAAAAGAAGAAAAACACCTAAATTCTAAGACTCATACCTCACACAATAAAAATGAGACCAAGCCTTTAAAGGCGAAAGTCCTACTTAAAGGTTGATCATGCGGCCGATTTAGTTTAATTTAGAAACATGATTGTTATAGCGACACCGCCAGAAAGCTGACTAAAGGTAACCCCATAAGCAATTGAATATTATAGCTTTCTCACCATTTTCTCACAGGAGTGAGAAAAAAGAACAATTTCTCAGAAAATAAAAGTGTGATCTGATTAACGTTATTTTTAGGTATTTAAATCACTTTACTCGTAGCGTATTTGAGCGTTTCAACATTAAAGATAGAGATTGGTAAGCTCTAAAAATTAATGATGATCCTTTGACTATTAATTATGTTTTTTATTTAGGAAGGTTTTGTATGAATTCGAAATCAAATTCCATTGTTGACAACAATGAAATCGGGATCGCTTTTAATCTTTCATCAACTGCAAATAAAACTTTAACGAGATCGGCAAAAAAAGCAGAACGTGCAAAAAAAAGAGAGGGGAAACTTCGATTAGAAGATCACCTCAAGCGTTTTCCAGACTGGTCGTTGTAACAAATAACTTCGCCATATCAGCTAAAACGTATGGTCAAAGCAAAAGAAAAGAAACGCATTTGATATTAAAAGCGTTTCATTTACTCCCGAAAGTGCAGCGCACTCAGTTACTGAGAGACTGCGGACTTTCATAATTTTTACCGTGTGAAGTCTGTTTTTCGGACTTGGTAAACGCTCTTTAACAATTTCGCCGTGGTAGGTCGTCCCGCTCTCGTAGCATCGTTGGTAAACGAGGCTATTGATATTAGGGAGACCGAAGATGGATGCCTCAAAATCCATCAATCACACCCAACGCCTAGTAAGCGTGGCGGGAGCTGAACGCGCGATCAGCATAACGTGATAGCGCATTTTTATTCTTTGTACTGCTTTTGGAGGTCAGTAATGAAGAGAAACCGTGTTCGTACTTTTTGTGGCAAAACACCTAACAAATCACTGTGTGCTTGCGCTCCAATCAGTCATGCCGAGAAAGCTGTCTATCAAGCTTCGTGGGATAGATGTGCAGCCAACAGAGTGCAAGAGTCAACCGCGAATAGATCGGTCTCTAAAGACTCTGATTGGGATTTTTTAGAAACCGTTTTAGGGCGGTCATTGGATGAAAAAGATATCGCAAAGGAGGCTACCTGACGATGACTCGACTCACACGAAAATACATCAGAAAATTGATGTGCTGCGGGTTTACTGAGCGCGCCGCCCTCAAAATATTACTTAATTTATCTGAAAAAGACATGCAATCCGTAGTGGCTAGTTATGAGAAAACAGTCTTATATCTTTAATGCAAAAACGTCACACCATTGTTTTAACGGCGAAATATATCAAGCTCTCTATGGTTGAACCAGGCCATTGCAGAGTTTCTTTTTGATGTTTATACATCCCCAAAAAACCATCGCTCGTTACCTCGACTTTTTATCTCAATAGAAAAGAGCCTGCCTATCCGCAGCTCCCCTTAATGAATCAATCATCCATTCGACATGATTGTCACCTCATACCTCGAACGCTTGTTCGTTGCTATATCCAGCAGCTTCTTACTGCTCTCAATACGCGTCCAATCATGCAACAAACATGAATTAATGGACGCAAAACTGTAAATCAAGGAAAAAACAATGATGAATAATACTACTGCGGTAGATCAAACCCACCGCTCACTTCGTAGCGC
>NZ_JBFSTZ010000064.1:0-4616 GCF_041467155.1 Vibrio sp. 10N.247.310.23
TATAATTATCTTCCATCAAAAAGGAGTGTTAATCATGAAGAAAATAGCTGTGGGTCTCTCCATTTCTTTACTCTCAAGTTCGGTGTTTGCGATTGAAAATGGTACAGGTGTCGATTGGCAAAATGACTTTGATGATATGGTTAAGAACAATTGCACAGGCCTAGTGATAGGTGGGGATCAAGTTTTAACGGCTGCGCATTGTACAGATTTAACTGGCATAACCTTTGCTAATGGTGATGTGGTCAACGCAAGTGGACGAGTTGATCACCCTAACTATCTGTGGGCTCCAGATGGCTCACCATACGACGTCTCGATTTGGTTCCTTCCTAAGTCGGGAAGCACGCAGAACATTCATTATTTTGCTGATTTAAGTGTCTCAGGCATTTCACTTGGCGATGACATTAAAGTTTACGGTTTTGGAGGGAATAACCCACTTTCATATGCTTCCGCGTTTATCACGCACCTATCGGATGACTATAAGACAGCATTCGAAGTGACTTCACACACTGGAGAAGTTATACCAGGTGATAGTGGGGGAGTTTCATTAAAAGATAATAAAATAGTGGCAATCACTCGAGGTGGAGGTGTTAATGATAACGTATCGAACAGTACCGACCTCACTTACGCAAAAGACTTCATTCTTGAGACGGTGAACGGCTGGCATTACCCAACTGTGCTCAAAGGAACGGGCACTCAGACTGTTAAAATTCAGTCATTG
This sequence comes from Vibrio sp. 10N.247.310.23, assembly GCF_041467155.1. NCBI lineage: Bacteria > Pseudomonadati > Pseudomonadota > Gammaproteobacteria > Vibrionales > Vibrionaceae > Vibrio > Vibrio sp. 10N.247.310.23. Next base: position 719 of record NZ_JBFSTZ010000064.1, read on the forward strand.
CATCAAAATGGCGTGGTCGATTCTGCGACAAGCTCTGGAGATGTAGCGATAACTGGCGGTACATGCCAAACCTTGCCCACGATTAATGCTTTCGATACCTGTACGTATGAACTGGAAGTGAGCGGCTCAGGTCAACTGCATTTAACCACCAATGAAGTGATTGATATCAACCCTGTGACACCGACTCCCGTACCTCCTCCAACAACGACACCAAGTTCTGGCGGCAGCGGTGGCTCTCTCGGCGTTTTCTCTCTACTTGGATTAGCTGTCTTCGGGCGTTTAAGAAAGAGATAGGTCTGATATGGATTACAAAATTAACGACCCTGTTATATTGGAAATGCTCGATGGTAATGATTGGCGCGTAATACGCACCACTTACCGTCAAGCCATACGGCTGCTCAGAAAAACGCAGCATCGCGGGTATTTGTTGTATCACGAGGGAGAGTCGTGGGATTTATATTCAAACCAAGGAAAACTAATAAAATTCAAACGTAGGAGATAAGTGTGAAGAGAGTTCTTATTACAGCAATGTTGTTAACCCCTATGTACGTATTTGCTGGGAATGATCAGATTGAATCATTCAGTAAGGCCAAAAAGCTGTTAGAGCAAAAGGTTTATTTTGACCATAGGGAGACATTGTATTGCAATGCTCGCTTTGACGATAAAAAAATCATCACACCACCGTCCGGGTTTCAGTCCGATAAGTACGTCAAGCGCGCTAAAAAAGTAGAATGGGAGCACGTCGTTCCAGCAGAAAACTTTGGGCGTACCTTTGTAGAATGGCGTGAAGGTGATACGTCGTGCGTCAACAGTAAAGGGCAGACTTATAAAGGCCGCCGCTGCGCGAACAAGGCTAATAAAGAATACAGACTCATGCAATCTGATTTGTATAATCTATTTCCTGCTATTGGTTCTGTTAATGCAATGCGCAGCAATTACAATTTCACCATGCTACCCGATGAATCGTCGGATTTTGGTTCGTGCGCAATGAAAATAAATGACCGTAAAGCAGAGCCTCCGGTGAGTGCTCGTGGTCGTATTGCTCGAACCTATTTTTACATGGAAGAGACTTACCCTCGATATAATATGAGTAAACAACAACGCCAGTTAATGACCGCGTGGGATAAACAATTCCCTGTGAGTGCTTGGGAATGTCAACGCGCCAAACGCATCGAAAATATTCAAGGTAACGTGAATACTATCTTAAAGGAACGTTGTCACTAATCTTCTCGACATGAGCGTGAAAACATTCTTACGAATTCAAAGTAGATAGCATAGGGAAATAGGCAAAGCATTTTCGTATGTTATCTGCTGTGCAGGTAGGGCGCAGCCCGTAGGACGGCATAGAGTCCTTACAAGAAGGCGATTTTCATAAGGGCCTTTTCAAAAATCGGATGATACAGAGTAGCTTCGCTCGCTAAGACACAAGTTCTTCCTCTTTATACCCTGACATTCATTACTTCTGGATTCATTGTATTAGAAATTTTAGCGAATATGGAAGAGGTTTTAGCGAGCACCTTTACAGGGATTTGATGCTTATGAGTCTGACACCGTATATTATGCATCACCCTCGAATAAACCACAGTTAATGATGCCAATCTCAAAAGATTCATGGGGAAACCCAAATTTCGCATCGAGGAAGCGCAATCCCTTGATGATTTACTTAGCCACACCAGTTATGGCGTTCGTTGTCATGTTGGTAAGCTGTCGGTGAAGATTGAAAATGGGTGTTTAGTCAAACACCGTTATACTCAAGGCAAAAAAGAGTCATAGCACCCAAAATTCTACGCTGAACTGCTTATTATCCCTTTCTGTGTAGTAAAAGATGAATCACTTCATGTTCATCCACATGGTCGACTTCCACGCGATAAATGCCTTTAGCTTGCACCGCTTCAATGAGTGCTTTTAATCGATGAGTTTTCACCGTCATCGCTAGCGGCTTGATTTGGTTATTGTCTTCATCAAACCCATTCTCAATGCCTTTCTCTTTCATATAGAGCGTATCCCTTTCAAGATCTTTTTCTATGTCTTCCAGCATCGAGGGGAATTGATGCTGTTCAAATAGACCACTCAACATGATGTAGAGTTCATCCGCTTGTGAAAATTTAGCTTGGTACTCAAGGTTCAGACGGTTCACATCCCACAACTTTTTCTCAAGGTTGCCGATGGGACTGCGGCCAATGCTGAGCATGGTTTTGATTTCAGGTTTACACGTTGAAAACTGAGGCTGTTTGACTTTTGGTTTGATGAATTTCACGAGTCGTTCATTTCTTCTTTTCACTGTCCAGAACCCACCTTGCTTGCTCATGGTGCAATAGAGGGCGAGCAGCGCGTGGGTCGCGAGTGCATCAAGGGCTTGATAGTGTTTCAGGTTTTGGCTCATACAGTCATTCTATCTGATCAATTAAAACAAGAGTTTACCAGAAAAGAGCCCAAATCAATTGGGGGTGATTCCGCTTTAAATTAAAAAACCAAATATGATAGCATAATTTTAAAAAATAATACTCGTTAGAAATACATCCACCAATGTATTTCTAATCGAGATTTTTCTAAGGTGTTTTTGCTACGGTCGTCCCATCACTGACAACCGTAGGAGCGAGGTGTGAAATTCACTCTCAAAACGTTACTTAGAGGGCTACTGTTTAGCCTGTGGAGCCTAATATTAAGCGCCGCTTGCCTGTTCGCCTATCAGCAGGTTTTCTCACCGGTTCAACAGGAGAGCTTTGACTCGCGATTGGACGCACTGCATCAAAGTTTGGTGTTGGCGATGAATGAAAGCCGCGACAAGGAGCGTCAAGCGCGCATTGAGGCGCTGAACTCATTGCAATTTGCGCTTGATGGGTTAACCCAGCGCATCGATGAGCAACAGGGTGAAATCACCGAGCTCATGAATATTCAATCCAATCAAGGCGCTCGTTTGGATGAATTGGGCTTAGACAGCAAAAAGCTGGATGCGTTGGAAACAAAACTTCAACGCCTCTCTCGTCAATCCACAACAAAACGTGCGCCCCCCGTGCGTGCCAAACCTGTCGTTAAGCCCACAGTAAAAACGCCGACCATTACCGCGCCTTTTGTCTTATTTGATGTTCAAACGCGGGGGCGCATCCCGTTGGCGATTGTCGGTAAGCCTGGTGCCAGCACACTGGCAGAGTTATCCGCCCTTCAAGCCGGTCAGCATTATCTCGGCTGGAAAATCACCGCCGTCAACGATCAGCACATCGAGGCGCTTTATAAAGGCCAACGTACAACGTTAACGGTCGGGGAGGGATAAAGATGAAGATTCCCATTTTATGGGCAATGTGCGCCTTACTACCGATTTTCTGGGTAGGGGCCACAGAGCTTGAGCGTAATCAGGTCTCACAAACCAACATTGAACATAACCAATCCCGCTCGCTGAGCGTCTCGCAAGACGCTCAATACTGGCAACTGAGCCAAGCGGACTGGGCGCGCTATGAGCAATTAATGCAAAGTCCACTCACCTATGACATGCAAGAGGCGAGTCCCCTAGAAGTCTTAGCTCAGTTTGCGCGCAGTGAAGCAGAGCGGGCGCGTTTGGCTGAGCGTTTGGTGGCGTTTGATAAACAACGCACCGATGGCTTGTTAGCGCTGGATGTGGCGTATCGCGCAGCGTGGGCGCGGCTCTATCCTAACTTGAAGCCGATAGGGCCACGATTGCCAGAGCGCGTCGCCCTGTTTGTGCGGGCGAGATGCGACACCTGCGTCGATGCGCTGAAACAATGGCGCTCTCATGGCGTGGCCGTGGATGTGTATATGCTCGGGGGTGATGACAAAGCGTTGCAAGCGTGGGCCTCGGTCGCCGGGGTGCGCCACGGTGATGTCGAGAAACAGTGGATAACGTTAAATCACGACACGCGCGCCTTATGGATGACCCTGGCTA
>NZ_JBFSTZ010000065.1:0-4537 GCF_041467155.1 Vibrio sp. 10N.247.310.23
TGGCCGTTCAAGGGAATGCGCCCCATCAGTGCGGTCATGCTGACTGCATCGGCCAGCATAGTGCCGCGATGTAGGGTGTACACTGGCATTCCGTCTTGTTGATTGGCATCAAATCGACCGGTTTGGCTGGTAAACGCGTCATCTGCTGCGCCCAGTGCGTTTTTGACCGCTTGGGTGGCAGGGGTTATCCAGTTGCCCTCTTTGTCTTGAGTTGCATCCAGCGGCTCGGTCCAAATCCAGTTGTCTTGAGCTACGCCCTGAGCCTCAAAGGATGGGTGATAGCCGCCCGGCGCCGTGCCCACGGCCAGTCCCTGACGCCCTGAATCAATGCCAAGGTCGTCATAAGAGACGTCTATCACCTCACGCACTGGCGCTTGACGCACCTTGAGGTGGTCTCGGCTTTGACTGACTTTCTCTTCAATGGTGCTTAATGATGAGTTGAGTCTTTGGGCAAGCTGACTTAATTGGGTTTCAAGGGCTTTCACCTGCTCACTGTTTTGGGTTTGTTGATGTTCAACCTGAAGCTGCGTTTGCTTTAACGCGTCCGAGAGGGCTTTTTTTTCGGCTTCACTTTTTGAGTACGCGGCATTGAGCGTTCGAATGGTGTCGGTTGGGCTGTCATCAAACGCCTGCAGCACTTGAGCCTGGGTTTGTGACGTCGTCACGCTGACCGGAGTCGTGTCTTCGGTGGGCTCAACATTAGCTTCGATGTCTGACGGCTTTAATACTGCAATGACCAGTATGGCGATAAAGCCGGTCGCGCCGATAAGCGCCGCCAGTCGTATGACGGGGTTTCCTTTATTTAACATCGCTACTCCCCTCCATGGTTAGGTAAATGGCTAGGTAAACGACTAGGCAGAAGGTATCCAGCCAGGGGCCCTGGTGTGACAATAAAGGCCGTCGCTTGGGCGGTGGGTGAGCCTGCGTTCCCGATTTCAGGATGGGAAAAGCTCACTGCGCAGCGCAGTGCAAAGCAGCGAGGACTGAGAGTAACGAGTCTTGGGTCGAGGGTTTCACGCTTTGATGCCTTATTGGTTAGGCTCACGGCAGTCACCACCTGCTCGCCCAATTGCCAAGCCGCAATGGGCTTGGCATTCACTCGCCACTGACTGAACGCGCTTAGGCTGATATCACGAGGCAGTCCCATCGGCGCTCGCACTACGCCAGATAAAGGCTCAATGGCGTGCGATGGACTGTAAAGACTTTGCATGGCATAACGCACCAGCAGGGCTTGCGGCGCCATCTTCAATTTTGAACGATGTGACTCGTTTGCAGCGCTACTCAAGTTATTACCCTCTTCCTTGCCACCCGGTAAAACAATGTCAATCTGCGGCGGGGTGACCACGCCCGCTTTGGCGCTGACATCGAGCATTAAGCGCAATCCATCACTCAAGCGCATCACTTGAAGGCGAGTTGAGTCAAAAGGCTCGGTGGCTGTGAGGTAAACTCGCCCTGCCAGTGAGGTCATGGACAGGTAAGGCGTTAAATGCGCCGGTTGCGCGACGCGCACGTCGCTGCCCAAGGTCAGGGTGGTCTCTTGCCCTGGCGTGAGCACCACTTGCAGCGGGACGCCCTGCCACTCCATGGCGCGAGGCGTACTGGCCTGAGCATTGGTATGAGTCATCAGACTCAGCAGCAGTATCCACCACAGTTCCCCATGTCTTTTCATCAGCGTTCGCATCATTGCTCTTTCTCCTGCGTTTCATTGAATTGAATCTCTCTTGCTGGGCCATCAAAACAATCAATGGCGAGCTTCCAAGGATTGCGCTCGGCATCAATGTCGTAACGCACAATACGCAGTGGCCAGCGAATGAAGTTATGTTTGACCAAGGTGCCGTCCACGTACTCTTTGAGCTCTAAATCGGCTTGCACTGTCCAACTATCACGGCTGTGCGTGGTGACGCGCCAATCGTCAAATCCGTAACCGGGAATGGGCGCTAAACTGCGTTCTCGCCCCGACAACTCCCCTGTGCGACGTTTGTTTTGAAAGTCTTGTGTTAAGACCTTTTTGCAGCTGGGCGTCAGGTAATCGGTGTAACGATGCAGGTTCTCGCTGTATTGCTGATTGCCATCGCTGGGCCATCGGTTAATCAGTCCAAATAAATTGACGGCAAAGTCATACACATTGGGCTTAGGCACCTCCCACCATGGGCGTGAGGAGCCTGAACTTAAATCGGGCGGCGTGTGCACCGTGATGTCTTGGCCGGCTTGATACCAACCCCAAGTGGTGACCAATGCGAGGGCGCTCATCATGGCGAGGGCGCCGCGTAGCGAGCGGATGTGACTGTCTCGCCCACTCAATGAGGCGCGAAATCGACTTTTCGGTGGTTGACTCATGTTTTCTCCTTATCAGCCGATGCGTTTGCAGGCAAAGCGGCGCGCATCGATGTGATAGCGCTCTGGGTGAAACCAGCGCTCAAAGCGTTTGCTGGCGTAATGTTGGCAATGGTGCGTTTTGATGCGGCTGAGCTTTCGCATGAGACTCTTTGGCAGTGCAAAAGCGCCGAGCGCCCCGAGCAGTAAAGCGGTAAACAAAATGAGCGGCGCGCCAAACGCCCAATACAGTGCCAATCCCAGCAATCCGGTAAGGGTCATGCATACGAGGACCAGTAGCCCCATCTCCCCCATCGACAGACCTTTATAAAACGGGGGCATGACGTTTAAGGTTGAAGCGCTGTGCATTACACACCCTCCAAAATATCAAGGCCGTAGTTGAGCCCCCACACCGACAGCAGCAAAAGCACAGCGCCAATCACGCCGTCACTGAGCAGGTCTTTTTTGGTCGCTTGTTTCTCTTTGATTTTGCTGAATACATCCCAGATGTGACCCAGGAAATAGACAAAGCAGAAGGCAATGAAGATGCCGCCACCGTAAAGCAAGATGTCGTAGGCATAGGCGTAAATGAGCTCTAAGATGTTGTCACTGCCGCCCTGAGACGGGGTATTGTTGGTGGGGATGTCCGCCATCGCGCTCAGGCTGTGCAGCCAAGTGACGACAAAAAGAAAAAACGCTCGAAGTTGGATCATGTTGCGACTCCGTAATATAAAAACCATTGCAGGATGAGAAAGATAAACACGGCGCGAAAGACCAAGCGGCGAAACACCTCTTTGGTCACTTTTTTGTTTTTCATGCCGCGAAAGCCGCTCCAGAACACCCACAGCATCCGCAAGGCGCTGGTGAGGCCCGCTAACACCAATGCCAGCGTATTGGCCTCAAATCCTGCGCCATGCTCAAAGGCTAAAAGGGGATCATTCATGAGGCGCGTCCACGAGGTAGTCGCCGCCCAGTGGGGTGATTGGCTTTGGCGCGCTGCGTTCAGGGCGTAAATAAGCATCAATGCCCGCTTGAAGGGTGCGGATATCAAGGCGCAGCGCATCGTAATCAAACTGACGCGCGGCGCGATAATCAGCTTCGCGCTCAGCGCGCGTGATGAGGTAGTCGAGGGTGTTCAGCTGCGAAGACACTAAAGCCAGCTCTCGCTGCTCGGTATCGACGTCGGCATACAGGTTAGGACTGAGCACGCTCAGACAGAATAAAAGTGGCCATTTCACGGTGTTGACTCCTAATTAGAAAGACGTCAACACGCTAGCAAAAAGGCAATGGAAAATACTCGATAGAAATACATTGGTGGATGTATTTTTAACGAGTATTAATTTTTGAAATTATGATATAATTCCAAAAGGATTTATTCAGGCGCCAGTCTAGGGCGAATCTTTAGAGGTACTTCTTATAGCTCGCCACGCTGGTGCGAACCAGTAACCCTGTCATGCCTGCTGCAGGCAACAACACTAAGGTCGGAGATAGGGGCCAAATCCCAGGAATGAACAACCATAAGTAACCGGCCCCGATCATGGTCATAGAGACGGCTTGGCGCGCGTAGTAATGAGTAGTTTCGGTTTCACGCCCGACAAAGGCGGTGCGTCGCTGACGAGAGATCAGCCCATCGAATGCCCCAAGAAAGCTGGCCAGTAAGAACAAAGGCCAACTTAAAAAAAGCAGCGCGACGCGAACAAACAGCGCGAGGGTGACATACACCACGCCGTGCCAATACACGTTCGCAAAAGCCAATGCCCCATCAAACTCAATACTGAGCAGTGTCTCGATGCGTTGACTCAGTGCATTCACTAATCCCATCACCTTAGCCGCCAGATGCGGCTGATCGCTTTGCAGCAAGGTGATGTGCTCAACCAATACGGTTTTGGCGTGTTGCCCTGTTACTTGTCCCCAAAAAGGCGCGAACCATTCGATCAGTATTAATAGTACCCATATCCAGAAAAGATGCCCCAGAGCCACAAAAGGTAGGCCATACCAAGGCGTCGGCTCTTCTCGCTTTACGGGTGGGTTTGGTGTTTTTTCTGCCACAAGGCCTCCTGGATTTTATTGCACTTCATGAATAGGCGACTTTGATTCATCTTCATCGAGCCCAAGGTAGGCATTATTCATCCAGCTGTTGAACTGCTCGGTGTCGTGCAGCCAGTCGTGCGTACTTTTGACTGATTGACTTTTTTGGAGCATCCCATCGACTAAGGCTTGGATA
>NZ_JBFSTZ010000066.1:0-4530 GCF_041467155.1 Vibrio sp. 10N.247.310.23
GGCGCGTTATGGAAAGAACTAGAAAAGTGGGATAAAGAGCATGAGCAATAAAAAGCAGCAAAGCAATAAAATGGGCGGCTTGGTGGCCAGCGCCGAAGTACAATTGCACAGCGTCGAAACCGTCAAACTGTGGAATCCATCGAAACGGAGCAAAGCCCCCGGTGTTGGGTTGTTTTTTCAACGTCTCTCGACACTGGAGCATGCGGCGCGCCATGACGATCCCTACGCGGATTTTGCCCTGCTTGAAATCGAGCGCGCCATCAATGCGGCCTTTACTCTGTGCCAATCCACGCTCGATGTACTCCCTCAGCGCAATAGCTCTCGCATTTTGTATCATGAGACCTTGAGTCGCGCGCCGGTGAAAAAGTCGGTATCGGTCAAGACGCGCTTTGGTTGGCGCCTGCTGGCGCTGTTAGAGCAATTTGATATTGCCATGGTGCAGCTCTCAGATGCGCACTTTAAAGCGCAGATGACCCGCAGTGATTTTGAACAACATCGCCTTGCGTGCTTGAAAGCCCTGCGTGGGATCATTTCAATGAGCGTCACCTTTCAGCATTCGGGGGTGACCCGACAAGATGTGACGGACAACAATGCGAAAGCGCAAGCCGCTCAGGCTAAGCTCGGTGCTATCCCTTTTGAAGTCCTTGAAGGGGTCGAGCGCGCGGAGTTTGCGCCTGTGATTAAGGTCTATCATGGCTAAACGAACCGTGTTTCAGGGGGCGCCAGAGCCCCTAACGGCCACGCCAAGCACGGTATCCTTTGCGGTGGAGCAAGGCGCGCCTTATCATCCCGATGAAGCGTATCAAGTCTTGTCGGGCGAGAGACCCGCGCCAGAGGAAGAGCAAACGCTGCAAGATAAGGCTAACGAGCATGAAGCGCAGCGATATGCGCGCGAAAGCAAGCGTTCACGAAAGCGCTCTGAGCTCTTGGTCGAACTCGAAAAAGCCAAGCAAACCCCAATGGGCAAGGCCACCCAACCGCTCTCGGATTATGAAGCGGCTTTGGTTGCGTTCCATCATCGCCCTGAGTATGCGCTTGAGCGCTGGAAGAAAAGTGGCAAACCGCCTAAGCTCCCAGCGGGTCTAGCGGATGTCTTTCGTGCGGTGTTAAAACACGGCGCTCGGGCTAATGGTGGGCTCTACTACCAGTTGCAACGTCAAGGCAGCACGGTGTTGTATCGTAAAGATGCGGCGCAAACCTTCGATCACTTAGTGCTCTATATGATTTGCAACACTTGTCTCAGCACGCGTTCGTTCTCATTGAGAGGCACACAGTCACAGATTGGCGAAGTGATTGGTAAAAGCCAATCCACGGTCTCTCGTTGGTTCTCCTTACTGATCAAGTGTGGGTTGCTTCGTCATGCCTTTATTGGGGATAACCTGGCGACCGACCCACGTGGTGGCCTGGTGCATGATAAAAGTGATGGGCAAAAGCGCAATCTCAACAACGTTTATGTCTTAACGGATGACTTCGGTTTTTTAGTCGGCGGAGAGACCGCTGGAAAGAAACTTTGCCAAGAATTTGAAGCAGCGGATAAGCGGGCGATTCAAGAGGGGGCAGGGAGCCTACCTGCACGCTTGGCCATACTGCGTAATACACTATGGGAAGGCACCATTGAGCGTCGTAATCAGGCGATTGGGGCAGCCAGTACCAAAGAGAAAGTTCAACAAACCAATGATCGCTCTAGAGCACTGAGCCTCGTTGTTAAAAAAATGAACGATGAAGGGTTAGACAGAATACTGAGTAAGCAAGAGTTCGAGGTGACAGCGAATACCCGCCTTAAACATTTCGGCTTCTCTCCTACCGCTTCACCGCCCGAGACCATCGCGGCTTAATCTTCCTACTTTTTCATCTTTTTGCTTCTTCGAAGCGGCTTTAGTACATCCCTCTACCCACTTAATTTGACCTTCATCACGCTCTATTAGTTAGACTTTACCTCTATTGTTTCTCTTTTCGACTGATTTTCAGTCTGCGGTGGATAAAATTCTCCGATGGGGAGCGTTTTGCTGGCTTTGTACGTTATCCACACAAAATGGATACTAACTATTGAGATATATAGATACTACGACGGTGAAAAGTAGATACCCCATTTTATAACTTACATTCGATACTTTTCTTTCTATTACTAATTTTAAAAATCTGTGGATAGAGTGAATAAATCAAAGAGCCTTAAACTACCTCCCATTCTTATCGTATCAAGTCTCTCGATAAACTCACCTTCAGACGATATCACGATAAGAACGGGCCCCACTTCCACTGATCCTCCGGTAGCACAGCGATACACTCCGAAGACGCGTTAATATCACCGCCTTATCTTACTCGCTACGCTCGCGCATTCTGGCAAGGCGAGGGGCAAGATTTAAGCCATGGTGACTGACAGTGCGACCTTTTTTATGAAAAGCGCAGCGGTCAATATTTTTTCGCTTTGCTCATTCTGTATGTCGTCGCGCGCTCCTCCATGGCCCGATGCATGTACTTGAGTTAATGATTAGGATATTTGTCAGCGTTGCGGGTTAAAAGGCTGTAGTCACCACTCTGAGCCGTCAATGAATTTGGAGTGCATCGTCATTTTAGATGCTCAGTTATCAACGACGGCTAAATTAGGTTTTAAGTTATAACAATGTTGACACTTGGGTTGAAGCGCATACAATTAATGTTGTTATAACAATGTTTACACTTATGAGGTTGTGATATGCGCACTCAAGTACGAAAAATTGGTAACAGTCTTGGTAATATCATTCCTGCTACGTTCATACGTCAACTGGGTTTGGTTGAAGGGGCTGATATCGAGGTTAAAGCTGATGGTAATAAAATCACGATTGAACCTGTTAAGCGCCCTAAAAAACGCTTCCCGTTCAGTGAGAAAGAGCTATTAATGGGGTTAAATCCTCATACAGCACATACGGATGAATTGGCTTCTGTCTCTGGTAAGGAGTTGGGCGAGTAATGGCTTTGTATATCCCGAAACGTAATGAAATTATTTGGTTAGATTTCGAACCAGTGAAAGGTAAAGAAATTGGTAAATACCGTCCCGCTTTTGTGCTTTCCAGTAAAGAGTACAATCAGCAAACAGGTTTACTTATCTGTTGTCCGATTAGCACCAGTGTTCGCGGTCAAGCTACAGAAGTGCCAGTGAATAATCTAGATAAGCCGAGTGTAGTGGCTGCTAGCTTGATTCAAACTCTATCTTGGAAAGACCGCAAAGCGAAGAGGATTACCATTGCTGAAAATGGGGTGATGGAGGATGTTTTATTAAGGCTCATCCCATTAATTGGGGCTGAGTCTCTATTTAAAGAGTAAGGGAAAAGTTTGTGTTGTAAGGCGACTAATAATGGCTGCATGATCATGAGATGGTACGCCATTTCCTGAAACTAATATTATGAGAGTGAAATGACGGAGAAACCGAGTAAAACACAGACCTCTTTCTTAAGAAGGTTGCTAGTCGCTTATTTAATTGATTCGGGTAAGAGCACGGTTCCCGATATCATGGAAGTGACTGGAATGCCGCGCAGAACAGCGCAAGATACTATTAAAGCACTGAGTGAGTTAGACATAGAGGTGGAACACTACAGTCGTGGTAAATATCGCATCAATAATTGGGGAGCGATAAATCGCAATTGGGTAAAAAATAACACCAAACACGCCTGTGACGTGCTAATGTATCCTCATTATGAAAACAGTGAGATAAGCGAAATGTCCTACGAACAAGTTGTCCATGATCAAAGCCTATATTGTGCATCTCAATCGCTAGAGTTGGCTCTGAAAATTTCAGCTCTATCTAGACAATCTAGCTCGGATGAAAGAACCCGTAAAGCAAAACAATTAGTTAAGGAGAAGAGCCGTAACGAGAGCCGCATTGCAGCTTTACGCTATATGTATAGAACTGTTGGAAGGGAAGATCTTGAAAAGTTAATGTTTGAGCTGACCGACTTAGCTATTGAAGAAAGGTCAACAGCTCTAAGTGATCCAGAAGGGTGGAAATCAGCGTTAAAACTAGTAGGGCAATCCTATGAGGAGGTTCCTTATATAGCTCCTCAAAAAGAACTTAATCAGTGGCGAGTAAAGTTTCTAAGCGCCATTCAAGGCCAATAGAAAAATCGCTATGAGCAAGTCTAACGAAAACAGGTCTGTGATAGAGGGCATTAAGAATGCTCATACCTGTCGGGCGTAATTCTTGCTAATTATCATAATAAGGGAAAGCATTGTGAAAACACCACATCAAAAAGTAAATATCAAAATTCAAATTGAAGGGGCGTTAGATCCTATTATTGACGAGACGTTAGATTCTGATGCTATGTTTGAGTGGTATGGAGAAAAGTTACCACTTAATCAGTATCTATCAAACGTAGTTAAAAGCGCTTTAGCTATTCAGGAATAAGGTTACAAACGGTATTAAGCCATTTAGTCAAACATGTTTACTAAAATAAGTGTATTGGTCAAACATTTTGACTAATAATTTCGGAGGTCTCTCATGAGTTTTGTACCAGACTATAAGCTCTCAGAACTCAGTAAAATGGCTGGGTTTGATAC
>NZ_JBFSTZ010000067.1:0-4212 GCF_041467155.1 Vibrio sp. 10N.247.310.23
CCACTGCGTACCAGATGATGCTCGATGACAAACACGAGTGCAGCGTCGAAAATCTCCTCCATCTCATCTTAATGTCAGAGCTCTCAAAGCTGGATGAGCACTTAAAAGGCACCGAAGCCAGCTCTCTTGTGTCGAAAAGCATCGAGAAGACCGCCATTTCCATCAAGTCGGTTTTGGCAACTTACATTAAGTCCTTGCGCTACCTGCATGGTCTCGATGAAAAAGACAGTCAAGGAAACCGTAAACGGGCGCGGTTTTCCATCACCGATTGGGTGCAAGATGAATCGCAGCAAGGCTTTTTATTTCTCTCCAGTAACGCAAGACAGCACACTGCGCTCAGACCGCTGATATCGATGTGGCTTGCCATTGCCTCTAACGCCATCTTAGGGATGGAGCCTGACGAAGACCGTCGTATCTGGGTCATCATCGATGAAATGCCAACCTTGCATAAGCTACCGGAACTCACGCACATCATTTCAGAAGTGCGTAAGTTCGGTGGCTGTTACCTACTCGGATTACAGTCTTACGCTCAGCTTGAGACCACGTATGGCCACAATGCGGCTAGAGTTATATTCGATTTGTTGAATACGCGGTTTTTCTTTCGCGCACCATCTAAAGCCATGGCAACCGTCGCCTCTGACGACTTGGGTGAGCAAGAGATTGACATATCGAGAGAGAATATTTCTTACGGTGCAAATGCACTGCGTGATGGTGTGTCATTGGGCCATCAAAACAAAACGCGCCCTGTCGTGTCGCCTGCTGAAATCCAAGGACTGGATGATTTAGAATGTTACTTGCGCACTCCGAACTCCATGTTAATCACCAAGCTCCAATTAAAGTACGACCGAATGAGCAACATTCAGCCGTCATTTATGAAGCGGGTCATTCCTGGTGGTGAAAAGATGGAGAGCCTAGACCAAGCCTTGATTTTTCATGAGTTAATTGCATTGCATGAACTCGATGAAACGCAAAGAAAACGTTTACTGGCTATCCAACAAAGCACTTATGAGAACGAAACCGAGCAGCAGCAAACAAGAGAAAGCCAAAAACAAACCATGACGAAAACGTCAAAGTCATCAACACCGCCATTGAAACAGGGACAGAACCAACAACTGGCTGAGCAAACTCAAGACGAGTTGCAACGAGAGACCGAAGAAGCGTCCATTACACAACAAGATATGGGCGAGATAGCCGATTAAGCCTGTCAGGGGTGTCCAAAATAGAGGAAGTACCATGATCATGCGCGGAAAAATAATCCGTTGGATTTCAAACAGAGGGTTTGGGTTCATTAAGAGTGATGAATATGAACGCGATATTTTTATTCACATTTCCGATATCACCAAGCGAAGGAGGCAACCAAAAGTTGGTGATACTGTGGAGTTTCGCTTGGACACAAGCGAAGGGATCGTATCCGCTAAAGCAGCGTCGATAATTTCCCCGTCCAATAAAGTGTCTACAACGTTTATAAATATAGTAGCCATGACTGTTCTTTGTTTTTTGGTCGCAAGTCTGACGGCATACAATTGGAGAAAGAACGATTTACCTATTTTATCCAAGCCAGATTTGAGTTCGCAAAATAGGAACCCTCCACCACTCAAATTTTATTGCGAAGGAAAGATACATTGCCGTGAGATGACCTCGTGCAAAGAAGCGATGTTTTACTTAAGGAACTGTCCCAATGTGAAAATTGATGGGGATAACGACAACATTCCTTGTGAAAGACAGCATTGTTGATTGCTAACCCCTCACTTGCTTGACGGTACACGCATAAAAGTCATCACCGCTAGAAGACGCTCTGGATGCCAATATTATTCCCCATACCTCCTACCTTTCGATGATCTTTAAAAGGAATTGCGAACATGAGTCAAAACACAAAATACCCACATAAAGAAGAAGGGAATAGTAAAGCCACATCACAAAAGCCCACCACTTTAGGGGATCGCCTTAAAATTGCATTAGGCTCAATGTCACAACGAGAATTGCAAGACGGTGGGGCGGGACGAGCGCAACCATCAATTGTTATGTAAACAATAGAAATCACCCTAGGATTAACGATTTAGAAGCGTTTGCAAAAATAACCAACACTGACTTGCTTTGGATCATCACGGGACAAAACTACACTCAAGCCAATTGGCTTACTCCAAACCAATCAATTGAAATCTGCCGCGACAACAGCATGACTCCAACCTTTACCGAACTAACCCCCGTCATTATTGAAACCATAAAAACAGAGCAACCTATTCATAACGGGGTTTACTGCATTGGAGTCACTCAGGGCATCGCGTTTCGACGATTGCAATGGGATGAAGAAAGGCAAGGCTTTTGGCTGCGCTGCGACAATCTCCACTTTGAACCTCAATTTAGCCAAGCGCCGAACGTAATCGGTAAAGTCGTCGGGGCGGTTATGCCTGTTTTATAAGGAAGCATCAATGTACACACTCAAAAGCAAAATACTCTCCTACTTATCGAGTCAATCCTTAAAAAGGAACGCTCATTTTTTTTGGCAAATGCTCGTAACACGCGCCTCTATAGGTTGCTTGTTTTTAACAGTCTTTTTTGCGCTCAACGGAAACATGTTAAAAGGCATCGAAATAACTCTGCATATCATGGCCGATACCGCCAAACTCGGCCCTGCACCAGATGGCATGATAAAGATATCTCACTGTATCAATAATGCCGATCCCACCCTCCCGTTGCCAGAGCCGATTTGTACGAAATCCATCGAAACAATTTCCATTAAAGAAGCCGCACAAGCAACAATGCAGAACTCAGTGACTTTCATCCTGATACTTTATTACCTAACTGGAGCCATAGTTGGTAACAGCTTGTCATTAATAAATCAATTCACGAGAGCTTCATATCAATACCTCGCGCCAAAAATTCGCCCTTACCTCAACAGACAAATGCACAATCAATTACAAGAAGACGTGAATTGGTGCGCCTCAGTAATTGAGCAACACTTTGAGGGGCAGCCTTACTGGGAGGAAACCGTGACGGCATACTTCACGCGAGGCGATAGCACCGATGTGCGGTATTGGAAAATGGTCAATCAGATCGCGACTAAACGTTGCACGGAGACTCCGAAAACATTGTTACACGTTGAGGCTTATCGAGAGATGAATAGAATGGCGTTATTTTCTATCAACGTTATGGCTGGCGCCTTGCTCGATTGTCGCTATAACACCAATATCAATAAGAAAAAGCTAGAAGACGTATTAAAAATAACGCACGATTCCCTATCTATTCGCGCTCCGAACTCGCTGTCAGAGCACGATGACATATTACAACGCATACAGACTTGCATTGATCGCTTTTGTGAATCGATAGGAGAGCCCTCTGCTGACTTCATCGAGTACTCAGGTAAATTAGATCAAATCCGTCTTACTGACGCTGAGCAATACCGAAACAAACCACAATGAAGCTTAAATAACAGCCGTATTCACCTTTCCACCAAAGTAGCTCACACACCCAACTCTGATACAATACCCCTGGCCGCTTAGACTCTCTGTGTTTAAGTGTTCTTTCTCGTCGCCTGCATACGTCTAAGCGCCCCATTCCCCTAGCTACTTTTGGTGATTTCCAACACAAGGAAAACACTAAACATGATGTCCATCAGCCCACTAAAATCCGCCTCTGGCGCTTCGAAATACTACTTAAAAGAAGAGCAAGAGCTTAATCAATCCACCCTCGCACTTGAAAAAGACGGTGACAACTATTACCTCAAAGAACAAAGCCAGGACAACAACACGTTTTGGCATGGCAAACTAGCAGAAGAAGTCGGACTGCTCGGCAAGCCTGTTGACCAAAAAACGTTAGAGTCCGTGCTATCTGGACACCTTGGCGACGAGACCATCAAAGGGAAACGGGAAAACACTCATCGCCCTGGTATCGACCTCACTTTTTCAGCACCCAAAAGATTAAGCACACTTGCACTTGTTGGCGGAGATACTCGCCTTATTGATGCGCATGATAACGCGGTTAAATTTGTTTTAGACCAAATTGAAAAAGACGTTGCTCAAGTCAAAGTGACTCATGAGAAAGGTACTCAAGAATTTGAAAATACTGAGAACATGGCCTTCGCCGTGGTACGCCATAAAACCAGCCGCGAAAACGATCCACAAATCCATTCCCACACCCTCGCCGCTAACATGACACGTGATAAGGAAGGAGAGTTACGCGCCCTTGCCTCTAGTCTCAAACAAAAGGGCGGCG
>NZ_JBFSTZ010000068.1:0-3889 GCF_041467155.1 Vibrio sp. 10N.247.310.23
CCATCACGTGTTTACGTGGTGATGATAACGAAAGAACGTACATTGACTGCAAAGTCGTAGGGAAAGAGGCGATTGAGCTTTTTGAAGCGCATGGTCTTGATAGCTACGACTTTAGCCAACAAGGTGGCGATAAAGGCTCACTGAGTTTTACTATCAGTGATATCTCGCTCGACACCTTTACTTATCAAAGCAACCACAGTACGAAAGCGGGTCAGTTTGGCGCAACCATTAAGGGGCGTCTACTCAAAGTGAAGTATCTGAAGGTGAATGATGTTGTACTTGTACAATCGCCAGCACCCAATGGTTCTGATGCAAATCAGCAAGCGGCTTGATGTTTAATTGCCCCAATACACGGTTGTGTGTTGGGGCTTTTTATTACTGTCATTGATTACCCACAGGGGATACGTTCCCCTATGGCGACGTTTCTCCTTTTTGCCAATATTAGGAGAGCGACAATGAACAATACAATGATGATTCAAGATACGTATAACGCCTTTGTACTAGAGAGCGTACTCGACACAAATGGTTTCACAAATGAAGAACCCTGTCCTTGCTGCGGTCAAGCTGCTGTAAGACGTGAATTTGATGAGTTACTGGGTGGTTGTATTAATTCAGTTTACTCATTGAATTGTACTCACTGTAGCCATCATGAGTGTGACCAAGAGTTTTGCTCTAAGTGCGAAGCCAACATGGAGGAAAATGAACGCGGTTATCTCAAAGCTTGCCACTACGCTGGTTTATTCGATGACATCGAACAAAGACTCCGTAACGGTAAAGCGGTAACAGGCGTTTATTTGACTGAATTGAAACAGACGCTGTACAGCGAGCCCGAAGTGGTGAGTTGGCTGTGTACGTTTTATCTTCTTGATGCTGATGAGCCGCAAGCGGTGGTTCATTGGTTGAAAAAGACCATGCTGGATGCGCGTTTTAATGCACGCCTAGAGGCGCGTATTGAACAAGCGAAATTGAATTAACTATTAACCCAACCCACAGGGGACTCGTTCCCCTATGGCGGCGGCTCTCCTTATTCGAGGAGAGCAAGATGGACAAACTCAATCTTTTACAGAAAAAAGCCCTGGCGCTTTTTTCTGTGGCGAGGGGCAGTGATATTTCACCACCAGAGCTGGCAAACGCTGGTTTTATGATGCGTGAAGGGCGCTTTTACCCCGTCGAAGACATTGAAGTGATCCAACAACGTCTTAGCCATGATTTCATGGTGTGGGATGAATCTACCCCGTTTGTGAACACGCTGAGATTTCAGCGTCGCTTACACTAGGGGCAACCCATAAACCCATAGAGGGGAATGCCTCCTCTATGGGGTCATTCCTTCTTTTTTTATATTAGGAAGAAATGATATGACTCAACTTATGGTGACGGTAACACTGACCGGTGGGCAGAAAATCGATTGTGACGTCTCTAAACATCACTATCGAAATAATAAGCAAATCGCGCTCCAGTTATGCACGGCCGATACAAAACGAAATGAAGCTTCGGATTCGTTTCCAGGGGAGCCTATGGGCACTCCGACGGTGTGTTTACCAAACAATCACTTCAACGAGAATGAAACGGCCATCAAAGATTGCGACGAGTACGCTGGATTTTTAGGCGCTCTTGAGCAAGCAGGAGTGGTTCGACGTACCACGAGAACCATTCATGGTCCGTATGTTTCGTACAACGTCGTGGAAGTGTTGATCTAACCGTAATGTAACCCATCCGACAGGAATCTCATTCCTGTCGGGGATTGGGGTTTTCTGTCTTTTTTGTTATAGTGTTAACAGAGAATAGGAATAGATAATGACGATGAGTAGTCCAAACGAATTTACCCAAAAAGATCTGATGAAGCATTTGCTCGATGTGTCACAACATGCCGTGACGCGAGAGCAGCTGCAAGAGACAGAGCGTAATCTGAATCGACGTATTGACGAAGTTCGTACTGAGATTGTGGATGTTCGTACTGAATTGAAGCAAGACATTGCGGATGTTCGAACTGAAGTTAAAGAAGTGCGTTCTAAGCTTGATCGATTGCAATGGGCGATTTGTGGAACCATCACTGTGGGTACAGTGACATTACTGTTCAAAGAGCAGATATTAATGGCATTGCTCTCATAAGCATTAGTCCCCAATGACCTAAACCAAACCTACTGACAGGAATCTCTATTCCTGTCGGGATTGGGGTTTTCTGTCTTTTTTGTTATTCTTATTTCATGAATATGGAGAAAGATAATGTGCGAAAAGCAAAAACGTATAGAAGAGTTGGAAAAAGAGAACGCCGAGCTTTACCAAACTTTGTCTAATACATACAAGCTTAATGCTGAAGGGCGAAAGTTCGAAGCTGAGCGAGAAAAGCTCAATGCCGAAGAACAAAAGTTTGAAGCTGAGCGAGAGAGGCTATTAATCGATACGATGAAAATGGTACGTGATATTAAATATCAACCGATATTACTTATCACGCCACTTGTCGTGTCATTGATCGCTTTAGTTGCTGCTATCGCTAAATAACCTCAATTCGACTTAACCTTAAAGCCTCTATCTTAGATAGGGGCTTTTTTAATTACATCGCGCTTTGCGCACCACCCACCAGGGATGTCTCCCAGGTGGGGCATCCTTTTATTTTTTTAAGAGGAACTGATTATGCCAAATTGGTGTGTCAACCAAATTCATATCGATGGGCCTGATTCTGATGCCATCATCGAACTCATGACCCAACCTAAACCACTGCTTCATCAACAAGCGTCACGCGCGGCGGCTAAGCTGTTTTTAGCCGGTGTCGGTGGGCTGTTAAAACCCACTTACCCGATGAGTTTTGAACTCTACCCAGACCTTGTTCGCGAGGTCGGAAGTTCAACACCAGAAAATCGTGCGTTTACAAAGTTTGTCACGTTAATGAAACAACCCGATGTGGCACTCAATGAGGAGGTCTGTCAGTGGCTGTTGGCGCTTTTTGATCAAAGTGGTCTCAAGCAGCGTTATTGGGGGGACTTACCTAAAACCGCCAGAACAAAGATGGCGCCCTTGCTGAACAAGCAAGCCTCAGATTGGACTGGACTCTATTTTCGTCAATTACCGCTCGATATTGTTTGGGCAAAGCTGGATTTACCTGAGCTAGAGCCAGCGTCTAAGGACTTTTCTCTTAGTGCATTAGCGCCGCCGATGTTATTGGTTGAGCTCAATGGCTTTAATGGTGGTTTGTTTGCTCGTGACAGCCAAACTCCATCGGGATTTGACGATAACGTTGAACGTCTTGGCACGAAGTGGGATCGAGTCTCTGTTTTAGAGGTTGGCGAGAATCAATTGGAATTTGATACCGCTTGGTCTCCGGCGATACCACCGATAGAGGTGCTAGCGCGTCGTTTTCCAAAGACCACGCTCACCCACTTCTTTGCTGAATGCGGCTGCGCCTTTGCCGGTTACGTCCAGTATGTGAACGGGGTTAACCATGAAGAGATTTGGGAAGACCTGGTGTTTTCTGAGCAAGAGAGCGAGGAGGGCTATTACGATGTGGTGGGGCCTGACTATGTGCTTGAGCATTTCTCTCACTATGGAGGGTAATGCTGATGCAGGTTATCTATGTGTATGATGATGAAGGCACCATGGCACTGGCCAAAATAACGGAAAGTCAATCAGCGCAAGATGCTGCGATCGATGTGGTTGAAGCGGTGGTGAAGTGGACAAAAGAGTTCGGCTTCTCGATTTACTCTCATAACGAGTGCCGCGCGCACCTTCAAGAACTGGAGCAGTTAAAGCTGCAGGTGAAAAACCATGAGGTTGATGTCCATCAAACCGACTGGTTTTGCAGCGTGTTGGGTTTTACCTTTTCGGTTCAAAAGCCTGAATGCGACGAGGTTGAGTGGCCGACTTGCAAAAAATATCGAGAAGAGGAGGTGTTACC
>NZ_JBFSTZ010000069.1:0-3267 GCF_041467155.1 Vibrio sp. 10N.247.310.23
CCACTCATTTTGGTAACTTCCCACCACCTCTTGATAACACAGTGGGCAGCAATGGTGTTTCGCCGCAAAATGGGCTTTAGGGGTTTGTTCAAACGCTTGCTGATGCTTGTTACAAAAAATAACAACAGGCGTTCGACTGTTCACATACTGGACAAGAGAGTAGTCGTAACGGTTGCCCCATTGCCTAATGGCTTTTTTAATAAACGTTTCGTTTGTATCTTTAGGGAAAGGCATAGCACTCTTTAGTATTGACGTCTTAAGATTAAAACACATTTACAGGGGCTTATTTGGCTTCAATTTAGTCTTCTGCGTCTTTTTTAATGAAACTGATCCCCCGAAGATTGGCATGATGAACCAAGGTTTGTGCTGACATTTTGTACTTTTTAGCGACTTCTTTTTTAAATCGAAACTGACCAGATGCGTAATCCACTAGAGCTTGCTCTAGACGGCTCAATGGTACGCGATACTGTTGATTGACAATATTCTCTTCATTGTGTTTTGTACGTCGCCCTATTCGCTTATCTTGATTCCAGCGGGCTAAGTCTTGCAATGAGACTAGATTGCATTTATTGGGAATGGAGCTGCCTTTATTTTTGGTTATTATGAGTCAAGTTTAGGTACAGAATCTTTTACATGGTGTTTAATTGACCTATTTTCAATTGATCGTCTTTATTCATTTCTATGGGGGAGGGCTTAATTAAAGTGTCAGAGAGCAGTTAAGCCATCATAATGTTAGTTGAAAACCCTACACACTACTTATTTCGATTTGTTAAAGGTAGACTGCTACCAACACTCTTAAATATTTTATGACTATGAATGCTGTGACCATATCTTCCTTAACAACCCTCCCTGCTTCGAAAAAGAAGAAGAGCAAACTCAATCAACTGTGGGAGGAGGTCGAAAAAAAACAACGTCGTAACGAGCGATATCAAGCCAAGTTAGACAGTTTTCATCTCGAATTTAAAACGTATGCTGAACCACAAGAGCAAGCGGTTTGTTTAGCGACAGAAAAGTGGATTCATCATTTAATTTCCTTTACTCAACGTAAAACGATTAAAGGTGCACAACGTGATGCGCTGTATGATTGGATACTAGAAGAATTGAGCGTTTTAGAGGCCAACCCATTTAACCCGATCAATACCGATGAACTGCGCCAAGCCTTTGATGAAGCGTTGATGTCCGATGTTACCAATCAACCCGCTACAGATTCGATGACTGAAGAGCAGCTCAATGAGCTTCGTGAAGAGATTTCTATGATGCTCGGTGATGATATCAACATCAGTAATGAACAGCTGTTGGAAATGGTTGAGGATCCTCGTAAGTTTCACGACTATCTACAAGCACTGATGGCTGAAAAAATCGAAAAGGAGCCGTCAGAAGCGGGCGATGATATTGATTGGGGAGCTGATAACTTTTTTTCTCAGGACAATGAGCCAGTTAACTCTAAGTCGCCTTATAACGAAAACAGTCAAGCGCTTTACAGTGATAAGCAAATGACAAAACTTTATCGCCAGCTGGCAAAGCAGTTGCATCCAGATAGAGAAACGGACGAGAAAAAGAAGATTGAAAAAAGCGCTTTAATGCAGCAGTTATCACAGGCGAAGAAAGATAAAGATGTCGTAGCGTTATTGTTAATGGCTCAGCAATACTTACCAGATCACGAGATGATAATGGATAGTGAAATGATTGAGCGTTTACAAGCGACGCTCGAAGAAAAACTTAGGCATTTGAATATGGCGTATCAAGAGCTCCAACATGGTCATGATCTAAAAAGTATTATTTGGCAAAAGTTTGGTGGTGGTAACAAGGCCAGACGCGAAAAAGGCCTAAGACAGTATCGGGCTACGTTAGAAAGAGAAACGATAGAGTTACATGAAAAATGCCAAGATGTAAAAACTGTTAAGCAGTTGCAGGTGCATTTAAAGGAGAGAGTTAAAGCATCGCGCTTTGAAAATCAGCTTTTAAACATGGATCCATCCGAGTTATTTTCCTTTGAGGATGATTGGTTTTAGTTTGTTTATTTTCAATCTAGTTGGTGTTTCATAGAAACTAAGGTTTCAACGCATTTTCTATGCAGGTTGGAACCTTAGCGATTCTCTGCCTGGCTAATCTCTGCCCCAAAATCACTTAGACCAAATACTCTACAGATTTTAGAGATGTGTGTTTGCCCTATCAAAACTTATCCGAGTTCAGCCTATCTAGAATTTTGCTGCACTAAGCAACCTAACCGCTCAATATGGTTGCTAACATGTTGATTTCAAATAAAGTGACAGATGAAAGACGGCATTATCTATCCATGAAATAGGCTTATACCCGTATAAAAAGTGTTATACCTATCTCTGATAGGTCTACTCTAAGTCTATAATTCGACACCTTATGGATAGTGTGCTTACAGCAGCCCCTGGAGATAGACTTCGAATAAATCTAAGTGCTTTTGCTAGGTCTTGTGTTTCAATTTTAAATTTATTATCAATACGCCCATCATTAGTCATATCGGTATCTACAACGCTAGGGCATAAACAGCAAACCTTTACCCCAAAAGGGAGCAGTTCGTGATAAAGCGATTGGCTATAACTAACAATTGCAGCTTTTGTCGCTGAATATGCTGCAATCTTAGGGACTGGCGCCAAACCAGCAGTAGAGCCAAGGTTATATATTTCCCCGTAGCCTTGCTGTTTCATTTTCTCCGCAACTAAATTACAAGCAGTGATTGTAGATAAAAGATTTACGTTTACCAACTCAGAAAGTTTAGCTAAGGAAAGGTTAGTATTGCCTGCTGCCAAAACGCCAGTACTATTAACCATAGTATCAATATTTTCATGTTGTTTAATGATTGATGTAATAGCAGTTTCAACTTCAGATGGGTTATTGAAATCGACTGACATTGTCTCAGCTAGACATGAGGAATAGCATGACTTGAGCTCTGCCTTAGTCCGCTCAAGGTTTTCATTATTTAAGGAAAGTAACACCAAAGTGTATCCTTCCTGAGCAAAGTAATGAGAAATAGCTTTACCAATACCGCGACTAGCGCCTGTAATTATGGCAACTTTAGACATAGTGTATCCCTAAACTGTGTAATAAGTGCGTTGTTAGGTTAATGTACTAAATAGTTTCCAAAATTAGAACTGGTCTTTGCACCGTAAGCACACTAAGGTTTCAAGATACTTTTTCTAACCTGACCGAAACGGTTTATAGCCGTGGCCGCAAATCGTTTTTGTCCATTTCCTTCCAACTACAATCGTGATGACCAAATTAAAAAGGAGGTCA
>NZ_JBFSTZ010000070.1:0-3123 GCF_041467155.1 Vibrio sp. 10N.247.310.23
ACTTCTAGCGGTACGATGATTTTTCCATACTTTTTAAGCTCAACGCTATTAAAGTTATTCACTACGTAAGATGAACTGTGGAATGTATAAAGCCCAGCTTCGTAAGGCTCTTGGCCTTCGTCTAACTGAACTTTGGTTAACGTTGGGAACCGACCTTCCAAAAACACATAGGCATCCTGCTCATAAATAGTTCTAGATGGTTTTCCGTCTCTGCCTGGCATAACTCTAGATGTGATTTTCACATCTTCTTTGAACACTTCGATTTTCAACATACAGACTCCTAAGCGTAAGCTCTGAACGGTAAAATATTGGTTTCTGCAACAACTGGCATTTTGTACCAAGACGGAACTTCAAGCGGTTTTACTTCTATCACGTCAGAGCGTTTCAATGTCGGACACATACGGCTCACATCGAACTTTTGACCGAT
Source organism: Vibrio sp. 10N.247.310.23 (assembly GCF_041467155.1). Taxonomy (NCBI): domain Bacteria; kingdom Pseudomonadati; phylum Pseudomonadota; class Gammaproteobacteria; order Vibrionales; family Vibrionaceae; genus Vibrio; species Vibrio sp. 10N.247.310.23. Next base: position 428 of record NZ_JBFSTZ010000070.1, read on the forward strand.
ATCGATACCAATCGTTTTTAAGCGCGCTTTGTGTTGGTAGAACTGTGATTGCTTCATTACTTCTCGTAAATCAGTACCGTGTTGCCACATCGAGAAGTAACTCATTGTTGTGTTAGCTTGGCGTAAGGTTTCGACCGCTCCAGCCGCAAGAAGTTGATGAGCGATCGACTGATGTTCATCGTGCGATATCTGTATCGTATTCATAGCATTCTCAATATCTTTTAAGTGATGGTAAAAATCATTTTCTGTAGTGCATCCGTAGAACTGTAAGTTATGCCGTTTTAATAACGTTTGCCTTAAACTGTGTTCTTCACGTACTACGCCGTATGTTTCGCAATACTCTATTAAGTCACTGATATATCGGTGAGTTTCTGGTGATACTTCGTCATTTTTCTTTATTGATTTCAGTAGATTACGTTTAAGTTCAATAGCTTTTCGATAGAGTTTATCCATTTGCCATGTTGAGCCTTCAGCCCAGTTACATGTATTTCCGTCAGGATAAAGTTTAGGTTTTCGACCTCGACCAATTTGCATTGAAGATAGGCCGCGTATAAATGATTGCTCCCTGCCCTTACCTACAGCGTGATTTCGAGTCCAGTCGATTAGAGTAATTTCAGCGCCATTACCGATAAGCGAAGATGGTTTTCCATCAGCCGATTGGCGATGAGAAAAGCGAGTGTTTTTGGTAAATGGTGGAAGATCATAAGTAGCTAAAACATGGTTATAAACTGCAACACATTCATCCAATGTTTGAAGGCCAAAAAGATTATCAATGCGTTGCCAACGCGATGGATTTCCCTCAACACGAACCCGTGTTCCATCGCAGCGGATCGTCAATTTCGTACTAAAAGATCCCTCCAGTATTTTTTGATTTACGGACGGTGGCAGCCTTTCACCTGTTTCTAATTCGACTCTTTCAATCACATGACGTCCCACGAAAGGTAAATTCCCTTCGTGATGGTCTTGTTGCATGAAAAGTTGGTCGATAAAGAACAATGGAAAACCCTGTCAAGTACGTTTTCTTATAACCTACAGGACAACAAAGCGTATTTCAACACAGTGGTACGAAATGCGGGTGGTATACTTATAAAAAAGCGTACTCATAAGGATATTTTGATGTTGAAAGATGTAATTAAGTCGGCTCGCATAGACTGTGGCTATACGCAGGAAGAAATTGCAAAGCGTGTGAAAGTAGCAAAACAAACCTACTTGAAATGGGAAAATGGAGAGACTGAACCTAAAGCAACTCAGATCAAATTACTCGCTGAGCATCTGAAGATCACGCCTAACGAAATTTGCTCTGGGGCTCTCAATAAGAAAATGGACTTGGAAGAGTTCATCATCCAAATGGCTCTTTCTAGAGTGCCAAATGAAGTCGTGACAATGTATACGTGGAAAACGATTCCTGATCATGAAGCGTTTTTTGAAGATATGAAAAATTTAAGCCGAGATGACTACGACGCAAGCGTCGTTACAGTCAGCGAAACCGAGAAGTTACTGCGATAAATTCCGGAATTCCGGAGTTAGTTGGGGTGTAACAGGAACCCCAACCTCTTTTCGTTCAACCTGCTTCTCATTTCTCCTCGCTCAGTATCGCTCATCGAAATTCGTCACAGGTTTCAATTTTGAGGAGAAACGGAAAATATTTTTCCAAGAGTACACTATTAAAGATAGTGTACCTTGATGCTAGTGAACTACCGACTGACGCACTACGTTTGTCCACTCACTTTACTCTCTACAAGCAAGCTTATAGCAGAGTAAAGTGAGTTTAAATTAGCCTTTTAGAGAACGTAATTTTTTATAACAAGAAATACCAGAAGCGACTAACGCTCCAATAATCGTGCATTTCACATCAGCAGCTAACGTAGCAAATGTTGCTGTATTACTCAGCCAATCATTACTTTCAGCGGTGAATTTTCCTTCTTTGGAAAAGACTTCTGAAACTATAATATCTATTTGTTCAGTACTAAGGGAATCAATCGGAATACCAGATTCACTCAAAGTATTAAGACCTGCTTCATTGCCTTCGAGATGAATTCGAGGACAATTCCTCGCTTTGATAAACTGCTCAGATGTGGTTTTATTGTTTACTAAAACAGCATCATCACAACCTTCTAAGTCAAACATTGGCCCAGCCATAAAAACCTCCATTAATAAGGGTTGTAACCCTTTGCTCTTAGGTATTGAAGTGAATAGTTAAAGCATATCTTGTCGCTTGCAGAGAAGCTTTTCGAAGACCTGATGCTACCGTGATAACAACTAGTAGCTCTCAGCTGACTTATATTTCGTCCTCGGAAACCTGTTGTACAATCACCAAAATCGACTTGGTTTAAACGAACGTCGGCAGAATCTTTTACGTCCATACCAACATCAAAACCAACCACACTCACATCTGTAAAGCTAACATCGAAACAGTTTTCAATTTTGATACCACAAGACATAGATACTTACCTACTATTCATACACTTAGAATAAATGGGGACTATGTATAAATAAACAAGGTGTGTAGGTGAATATAAATTGCATACGTATTATGCAAATTATATTACGGGCTTCAATCGTAAAACGATTCTCACGATGAGCATTAAAAAAGGTCAGCAAGCTGACCTTTCTAATTGAGCATATCCCTCGCCCACGTTTGATTTCATTCAGGCTTGCAGCAAACCTCTCAACATAATTTAGACCCATAATACGCA
>NZ_JBFSTZ010000071.1:0-2808 GCF_041467155.1 Vibrio sp. 10N.247.310.23
TCGATGAAAGGCAAGAATTAAACCAAGAATCGCTACCGATTGACACACTCAATGATAAAAAAGAGAGCGTTATTTCACAATATGGTAAAGATCAAGACAGTAAAGCATTAGAGCAGTTCGAGCCGCAAGAGTCATCAAAGCAACAAGGACTCGACTTTGATAATAAACATCACGAGCCGATGGGTCGAGAAATCGAGCGGGAATTAGAAAGATAAAACAATAAAAAGGATAGTCCTAACGGGCTATCCTTTTTTTTCGCCTGCAAGAAAGGTATCCACTTTATTATTAACGTCTGTCGTAACCAAATTACGCATCTCTCCCGCTTCTTTTTTATTATTATAAAATGCCGCCCCATCGAAACCTTGGGTATGTGTCAGATTACCCGTTCCCTGAATCTGCCTAATGCGACGATACATTTCTTCCATCAACTCTCGATTCGACGGTCTATCATCCTCACTATCGTTGAGCTTGATGCGCAGTGCTAAGGTCAACAGTTGACGGGCTGCTTCAGAATCACTCAGGCAATCCTGATCTCTAAACTTAATGAAGTCTTGCTTTAACGGCCCCTTCAAGTAGGTCTGTAAATGGTACATTTTTGTCATTTTCACTCTCACCTTTTATGCATTAATCTAACTTAACTTAAACTTACCATAACTTAAGCCATGATTCAAAATCACCACCAACCCCTTACTGTACCTGCTTTAATGCAAATTTAACTTAAATATGAGTTAAATTTGACTTAAACACCCTATCACGCCTTACGTACCAACGGATAACTTGCGAATAACTTATACAAGATTATTTACAAGTCATATTTCAGCGGCTAATTAGTTGAGATTTTGAAAATTTTTTTGAGGTTACTTTTAATGAACAGCAAGGTTTTAAGCTTTTGTTTTTATTGGTTTTATATTTTCACAGACAACCATTTAAATCGATTTTCGATTTAGCGAGGTGTGTGGAAGAATCTTAAAGAGTGCGAACAAGTCAATAGAACTCCAGGCTATCTTACGTTTTTAGCTCAGGGTTTGGGGCGTTCGCAAGACCTAAAGCCGAACCGTTGGCGATTGAGTCGGGAGTCTATATCTAAACTTGGGAAGGAATGGAAAGCGGAAAAGGAAGAAGGCTAAGGATCTAGCATTGCACCAAATTAGTGCACAGCTAGTTATTTAAGGGTTGAGGAATAATAAACACTTTGCACTTTTTGGATGTATATTTTTCTAGCGTTTTCGGTACGTTTAGAAAAACCGGCATTATATGCCCCGACACTGTTCCAGTTATAACCATGACTGGCAAAGTTAGAGCTTAATACCCATGCGCCTAATGAAACATTAAAACACGGCTCATATATGTTTGTTTCGTTTAGGTTAAATTCAGCGAGTCGAGAGAACCAACTAGAGTTAATTTGCATCAACCCAAAATCACGGCTTACAATTTTTTCCGACCTGTTTTTATTTTCATTGTAAGCGTTGGGATCAAAACTGCTTTCAACTTGTGCAATCGACCGTAACAATTTTGGATCAACATTATAATGAGATCCGGCCTCATCAAAACAGAATGCGCCCGCAGCGGTTGGAAACAATAACAGTAGCAAAGATAACTTTTTCATAATCAAAAAAATGGAGTCCTAACAAGGACTCCATTCTATCGCATATTGAAAGTGATTAATATTCACTCGGTAGTAAAACAGTTGTTACGCTTCTATCTCGTTCGGTAATAATCCAAATTTTATCATCACAAAAATGATAACTCGACATAATACGCTCGCCTGTTTTGGTTGCCTCATCATTCATAATTTTATCTTCAATGGGAGTATCGCCCCAATCACCGTTTTTATGGCGATGCAAATAAACATTAAGACTCGCACCAATATTACGGTTTAGTAATGAAGCTACACCTTGTGTCATTACTGTTTTTCCTAATTCGAACGGCACAGCCGTACAAACGTAAGTTTTCGCTTTTAAATCTTCTTTCGTTAGGGTAGTATTTAATGTGTTCATTTTATTCACTCATTGTTACTGTTTAGTTTAAATGGATATGCCTTGATATTAGTTAGTGCTATTATCAAGGCGCTTTTATTTGCGATTAGTAGACATCTTCAGTTTTACGAATATGATTAAACACTTCATAAATATCATCGTATGAATAACCGTACTCTTCGAGCTTTTCGACACAATCACAAATATCATTAGTATAAAAACATTCATGATTGAATAACTCGCGTCGGATAATCCCTTGTTTGCCGTTTTCTTCAATATCTTGTTTAATGCCCTCTTTTTGGATTTGACCTAAACGCTCCACTAAGTTTTTAGCGTTACTTTCAGGCACAATCATTCCCATTCCAAGCGACACATATTCAATACCTTTTTTCTTAGCATCATTGAACTGTTGATTAGAGAAAGCGAAAAATGCGCCTAGTTCATTGAATAAATCGGTTTGAGCTTGTTGGGTGTAATGAGATAGATATTTCATAATTTAAACCTCAATGCTGAAATTAAGAGTGGTATCAATAAAAGTCGTTTTTAATGCTTTTGCTATCGCGTCACATTCTTGTTTTATCGCTGAAATAGCATGTTGTGATAATAGGTAATTTTTAACGTGTTTTTCACTACCGTTCGAAGTGGTTGCCATGAGTGAAAAACCGGTTTTCCACTGGTCACGAGGCGTTTCCCACGAGCCGAAATATTCAACTCTTAAAACCAAATTAAGCACTTTCGAGGGTTCAATATAAGACGGTAGTTTTTGCAACAAACGCCAAGAGATATCATTTTTTGGTGAGCTTTCGTCTCCAGCGGCGAAACGCTGGTCGCT
>NZ_JBFSTZ010000072.1:0-2740 GCF_041467155.1 Vibrio sp. 10N.247.310.23
TGACGGCGTAAGGCGCGAGTAGCTCATTGGTGACAATCAGGTGCGCTTCATCGGTCAGGGTGACAATGTCACGCCCAGAGTATTGGTCGCGCTCCGCAATGCCGTTAATGCGGTTAATCAAAGAGATGTACGCGGCGGCCATTTGCGCTTCATACCCGGTTTTTGCGTAGAGGCCTAGGTCAATGATGGTCACATCCGCTTCGGGCCAGTGCTCGGCTTCTTGGTTGAAGATTTGCCCTTCTAGACCATCGCAGAAAAAGGCCATCGCTTCGCTCATTAGGCGTGCGCGTGCTTGGCGGGGCTCAGGTCTATTAGGATCTTGACTAAAACGCTCTAGCGCGTCTTTGATGTGCTCTGGGCGCACTTGCTCGCCCGTGGGATGGCAATGCTCTGCGGCTTCTTTAATTGCATCACGCACCATCGACGAGTCGGCGCGGCGATAATCGTCCATCTCGCGCAGCTCACCCCCGGTGATCATCAGCCGTGCCATGATTTCCAGCTCGCCTAAGATGTCCCGCGCTTCATCGTCTGGCGAATCGCTGTCATTAAGATGTTCAATGTCCAACGCTTTCTCGTCACTGACGTGAGGCACGGCTTGGCCGACCAAGTGTTTGGCATCGGCAAACGGCGCCATAAGGCCTTTAGAATGAGCTCTCACCTGAACGCGGTTGACCGATAGCCCCAAACGTTCACAGTACTGTCCCAGCAACCCAAAACTGTTGCCGGCTTCGATGATGAACAGCCTTGGGCGATGAATCGCCAGCAGGCGTAAACACATGCCCACTAAGGTCGCGGATTTGCCTGAGCCAGAGGGCCCAAATAGATTGAGGTGCGCATTAGAGAGTTGGTCTCTCAGCGGATCGACGCCGAAGAGCTCTCCGCCTCGGTTGAAAAATTGGAAAGCTTCACTACCGGTGCCGGTTGCGCGGCCAAACAAAGGAGAGAGCGAGAGCATATCTTCCAGCCACACCCAGCCGCAGTACCACAGTTTGTCGTCGTGCTCAGGATGGTAGTTCATCGGCAGCCAGCGAAGGTAACTGTCCAGTGGGGACTCTTGGTCGCTGTTTTTGACAAAGCGCAGCGACAGATCGCGATTGTTGAATATTGCGCGCAGCGACTCTGTGCGGCCTTCTATTTCACTGACGCTCTCCCCTTGCACGTAGAACGCCAGTTGACCGCGCCACAGTGGATGCTTTTCAACTAGGGTGGTAAAGCTGTCGCAGGTATCTCGAATGACTTCTAATTCCGTTTCTTCCCCCACCGCCGCTTCTCGAACGGTGCGAAGGCGCGCTCTGGCCTGCGCCTTACTTTGCGCGACTAAGGTCATGGCCATCATGGTGCCGGTGGGCAACTCATCGAACAGGACGTGTTGTGGGCGCTTTTCGCCTTTGTCGATGGCTTCATCCCCGATGACCTCCCCAAATACGGCGCCCGCTAAAAAGGTCTCATTGTCCCAATTGTCGAGCTCCATCACGCGCGTGGCGATGGGTTTCTCCCCCTCAAACCACCATAAGCCGTTTTCAACGTCTGAGCGCACCCCGCTTCTTAGCAGTCGCTCGGAGAAATCTTGGTCAATAAAGCTGCGTGGCGGGCGATAACGCAGGGTTTCGCCCGCAATGCCAGAGGGATTAAAAAAGGGGCTGAGCCAAGCGTGGATACTCTCGCCTGAGCTGGCCTTGATGCCCACCCCTAAATCTTTGAATGTGCTCGGGGATAACAGGCGGCGCCTAAGACTCTTTAAGGTGCGAAGGTTGGTTTTTTGCAGCGCTTCACTGGCGTCTTCGGGGAGCCAGCGATAAATGGCGAGACGAACCTGGCGCTCGCGGGCGCGCCATGGGCGACCGTCCACCGCAAAGATACCTTGCTCTCGTCCTATTAGGTCGAAATGGCGGCGGTCTTCATCGAGCACGGCGCGGGTGAATGCATCATCGACGCGCGCACTGTTGAGTAACGTCTCGTGCGCATCGTCAAATCGGTCGACATCACGGGCAAACAACTGCACCACCCATGGATTGTCTTCGTCAATCAAGGCGGTGAGGGTGTGGGCGACACTCGATACGACTCGCTCAAGCTGCGCTTGTGTTTTGTCTTCCGTGACCAGCGGCGTAATGTCAAAAAACAGACCCATCGAACGACCGTCTTCCAGTTGCACCAGACCTTTATCGCTGATTTCAATCCAAGGCAGTTTGGCCGCAAACGACGGCGGTACGCTGTAATCGATGGCTGGGGCTTCCAACTCTTTGCCTTCGGTAAAGAAGTGGGTGACGGCATGACGCATTTTTTTCAACATTACCAACGCTCCTTGGGCAAATTAGCTGGGCTGTTCTGGGGCGCGGCGTAATGCACGCGCTCATACAAGGGAAAGACGGTGCTGTATCCAGGCACCGGCAAGGCGCCGGATTGATGCGGCAAGACATAGAGCACCACATCGGGATTGGGCAGTCTTGGGAAGACGTTGGTCGCTTCGCGCCAACTGTCTCGGGTGTAATCGCTTTGGCGCTGCGCCAATGTGGTCATATCAAGCGGCATGCGCAGCTCACCTTGCGTTTGGCTGAGCGCATCCGTACTGACTCCACCGCCCGACATTTGGTTGTGCCACACTTGCTCTGAGCTCGTTTGGGGTCTGGGTAAAGTGTCGTCTTGCGACGTTGAGCAGCCCAGTAATCCGAGCAGGCTCATCGCGCAGATAAGGTTACGGTAATTCATACGTCGCTCCTTGGGTTTGAGTGTCGTAACGCAC
>NZ_JBFSTZ010000073.1:0-2592 GCF_041467155.1 Vibrio sp. 10N.247.310.23
TAATGCCAGGTGCCATCGGTGAGTAAGATTAGATCGCCATAGGTGCCGTGATAGTCGTAACCATTGCTGCCTTGGCGTTCAAACCCTGACTCGCCTACATCGGGGTCTGTGATGGTCAGCTTGCCATCAGCATAGAGTGTTGTATTGCCAAGTGTGGCGATGCCTGAGTGAGCATAGTCGGGTGACATGTCGACACCCGCGCTGTTTTCGGTTATTGAACCAGTATCAACGCCAGCGATTTGGGCTTTATCGCCAACAGCCGAGAGCGTCGTTGATGCGCCAGTGTGTGTTGTACCACCATGCGCGTCTTTCACATCGTAGGTGAAGTGGACGCTGCCGTTGTAATTGTGGCTTGGAGTGAAGGTGAAGGTTCCATCGTGATTGTCTTGAATCGAGCCATGGTCAGCATGCAAATTAGCGATAGTGAGCTTACCTGCATCGTTGGCGTCTACGTCAACAGTATTAGCGATTAGCTCGGTTGCTGTGATGGTTTGAGCAAGATCTTCTTTACCGCTGTTCAGTTGCACTTCACCAGAACAATACGGACGGTCGTTATCGCCATGAACGGTGACAACAATATCGTGAGTGGTGCCATCAGCCGATTTGACGGTGACAGTATCCGTTATCGATTCACCTTGGCCGAGGTGATCAATCTTTCTACCTGTTGCGTCTTGGCCTATGGAAGCGTAGTAGCTCCAATCTCCGTTACTCTGAAGTATGACACGACCATGAGTGCCGTAATAAACGCCGGTTTGGGCATGGCTTTCACCGGAGTCTGGATCAACAATGTTCAGGTGACCATCAGTGTGTATTTCGTCGTTCCATAATTTGCCGATGTTTCCATGCATATGATCTGGTGAGCGATCATCGACGTAGCCACCAGACATTGTACCATCTGGTGCTGTATAGGTATGCCCTTCATGAACATCTCCAGTATAGACACCGCCGATAACGGCAGAATTATTAACCCCTGTAATCGTTATTGAGAGGTTTTGAGTGCTGCTCGCATTATGCTCGTCTGTGACTGTTACTGGAACAGTCAATGTCTTCGTGACACCTGATGCTAACGATTGATAGCTAGAGTGAGCAGGATCGAAGCTATAACTGCCGTCCGGATTAACCACCAAGCCATCAATCTGCGGTGCGCTGTAAGTCAAGGCCGCACCGGTATCAATATCTTGGCCAACCATTTGTCCATTTAGAACGCTTCCACCTTCAGTCACTGAGTGGGACTGAGCATTGATGGTTGGGGCATCGTTGGTACCATGAACCGTTAGCTCTATCGTGTGTGTTGTACCATCTGCTGAGCGTATAATGGCTGAATCGTGTTTAACTTCGCCTTGCGCTAAGTTCTGTATATTGCGGTTGTCGAGGGTATAGGTGTAGTGACCGTCGCGCATGAGCAGTATGTGCCCACCCAGTTTGGTGTCGTAGCCAATACCTTGATAGGTTTGTGAGCCTATATTCGGATCAAACTGTGCCTCTCCCTTATCAGAGTCTTGGATGTTTAATCTGCCGTCGTAATGCAGTTGGTAGTGGGTATCTATATAGCCGCGATCTTCAGTTACTCCCCGTAAGTCTGCATTGGCTTGTGCGTCGGTAATAATCGCGTTATCTGGAGTTGCGATAAGATCAAACTTAGCTTGAGTGCTGACGCTGCCCCCATGGCCGTCAACCACATCATAGGTGAGTCGAATCTCACCATTGAAATCTTTATCTGGCGTGAAGGTATAAGTGCCATCTTTATTATCAGTCAGGCTACCGTGTGTCGCTTGCAAATTTGTCACGTGCAATACATCGCTACTATCCACATCGCTTGCATGTGTTAGCAAGTCAGAAGCCTTGATGGTTACGGGTTGATCCTCTTTACCCGCAGGAAGCTGAGTCCACGCACTGACAATTGGTTTGTCGTTGCTGCCTTGCACATCGATAACGACTTTATGAGGGACTGTCGCTCCTGTTGAATCGGTAGCGGTGATCCAGAATGATTCAGACTGATGTTCACCAGCCGCGAGTTTATCCGCGGCACCGCCGGTTGAATTGTCTAGCTGATAGTGCCAATGACCATGCTGATCAATCGACAGCGTTCCCCATTGACCTTGGGGTTGATTGATTGCCCACGTAACGGTGTCGGACTTATCTATATCAGTCGCGATTAAGCTCCCTGTCGCATCGGGGTTTCCTGCCGTGTTCAAGCCCTGTTCGATCACCGCGCCACTTGAGGTACCTGAGATAGTAGGGCGGTCATTGGTGCCATTAATCGTCACTTTGATGGTCGAAGGTGTGCCATCAACGGAAGTGACAGTGAAGGTTTCTTCTACTTTATCGCCGACGTTTAATTGATTAAATGCGCTGTTGGCGGTGAATGTCCAATGGCCATTGGCATCAATAGTCAGGTCGCCATTGGTGCCAGTAATCGAATCCGGTGTGAATGCGTTATCTGGATTATCGACGTCGATACTGGTTAGCGTGCCTGAGGTAGTTACCGCTTTATCGGTTTCATCGATGGCAACGGTCGCACTGCTGACAGTAGCTGCGTCATTAGTGCCGTTAATCGCGACTTTAATGGTCGAAGGTGTGCCATCAACAGAC
>NZ_JBFSTZ010000074.1:0-2395 GCF_041467155.1 Vibrio sp. 10N.247.310.23
ATAAACAAGCGTGGTTTGGGGCGGGCGTGAGCCCGAATACGCGCGTGCGTATTCATCATGACGGCTCACTGTCAACGTTACTCAATGACATTGAGCGTCAGCTTAATATCGGTTTTACCCCCAAAGGGAACACATTGAACGTCGAACGCTTTGTGTCGCGCACCTTTGAACTGGAATTGCCGCCAGGGATGCTCAGCGACCAGATTGGCAGCGGTGAAAGCAGCGAAGGCGGAGACGATGAGGAAGCCTCTGCAAAAGTGGATGGGCAATACGTCACCTTATCGAGCAGCAATGTGGATGTGTTTGGGGAGGTGGCGCTGGGCGTGAAAGCATTGCTGCAACTCGATCCGGATTTAACCGGAGAGGGAGATGCACAAGAATCTTTAGTGGGCTCTGTGCAAGCGGTGCCGTCCCTGTCTCGCTTAGTGGTACGCACCACGCCAGGGCGTATGCGTGAAGTGGTGGCGTTCGTTTCGCAGTCGAAACAATCGCTGACTCGCCAAGTGGCCTTGGAAGTGCAAGTGCTCGAATTTCGTTCCAACCTTGGCCATGACCGAGGGATTGACTGGAATATTATTCGCGATATTGGTGGCGACAGCAGCTTGAGCTTTTTCATTCCTGGCACCAGTTTGGTTTCTGGCTCATCGAGTCCTGGGTTTGCGTTTACCGGCGGCGGTAAGTGGTCCGGCTCGACGGCCTTGATAAATGCATTGAACCAGCAAGGGCAGGTATCCACGGAAACGCCTATTACGATATTGGTGCAAAACCATCAAACCAACCACATCACTCAAGAGCGCATCATCGAGTTTGTTGAAAACATCAGCTCTGACAGTGACGAGGGCGTCATTACCACCGATACCGAGCGCGGTAAGCGCAGTGAGGGGGTGGATTTCATTGTCGTTCCGAATATTCAGCGCGACCACGTTTATCTTCGAACTTCGGGCATGTTAACCAAAATTGAATCGCTAGAGACGCAAGAGGTGGGCGGTGAAACCTTGGTCTTCCCACAAATGCGTGAAGCCAAAATCAACTTTGCCAACAAGCTCAAATACGGACAGACGATTGTGGTGGCCTCTGTGTCACAAATCGATACCACGACAGAAGAAAGTACCTTTCTCGGTATCCCCTTTTTAGGTGGTAACAGTGCGGTGAAACAGCGCGTCGATACGCTGGTGCTTCTCACTCCACGGAGGGCGGACGGATGATGGAATTACTCTCTCTTCCCCATCACGGTCACGCTACTAAGACGATTCGTCGCCTGAAAAGCCGCAGCCAGCAGCCTTATCAGTACGTGTCGCAGCGTGGTGATTGGGTCTGTCTGTATGGCAGTGATTCAGAAGGCGTGGCGCGCAGTGAATGGTGGCTCGAGGTGTTGACCGCGCGCGGCCTGCTCCATGAGCAAGAGGCAGGTGCGCACGGTGTCAGTGAGCAAAGTGTCACCGTTATCGAGAATATCGGTGACCTGTGGCACGCGACCTTGATAGACGCGGGCGTGGTGCGCCAAATCTGGACTGATGCGCACTATCACCTGTGTGCGGCAAGCGCAGGCGCCTCACACATTTTGTTGGTTGAATCTTTGCAAGTTGAGTCCGTGGATGAAAACCATGAGCGCATTGCGCCGCCAAGCGACCAAGAGCTGGGTTCACTGGAGCAGTACCGGTTAACGTCGCCCAGTCAGCGTTTGCAAAAGCGCAAGGTGATAATGGGAGTGAGCGTGTTGCTCGTCGCAATGGTCGCTTTAACGCTTTATGTTCAGCGCTCTGACTCTAACGAGCCTGCGACTGCTCAAGTGAGTCATGAGAGCGTCTCGCCTGAGTTAAAAGCGCTCCCGCCATGGGGAATGTATCGATTGGTACTGCATGACGCAGTCAGCGCGCAGACAGTCATGGAAGGGGCGCTATTGAGCGCGACTCACCTTGCCCTCCTGCCTCCCGGCTGGAAAGCCAAAGGCTTGACTCAACAAGGCGCAGAGCTGACGGCCACTATTGAGCGTGAGCATAATGGCCTCATCGTTGTATGGCAGCAATGGCAGCGTCAACATAACTCATTTTCTTTGTTTTTGAGCAACGATGGGGGCCAACACACGCTGCGTTTACCCCTCGCGTCTGGATTGCCTTACTGGCAGTCACACGTGATGCCGATGCAGCCGACAGACCAGCGTTTGCAAGACGCGCTCGTGACCATGGGTTTTATTGCGCAGCAAAGCAGTGATAAGTCATCAAGCACTTGGCAAAGTAAAACTTGGGAGGTGACGCATCAAGGGGTGAGCGCCTCAGAGCTTAACACCCTGGCGGCGCTGTTTGCGGTCATGCCAGTCTCGATGAAGGCACTCACGCTGACACCGGTGAGCCCACATCGTTGGTCACTCTCTTTTTCCATCACTTTATATGGAGGT
>NZ_JBFSTZ010000075.1:0-2385 GCF_041467155.1 Vibrio sp. 10N.247.310.23
TGCTTAATCTTTTGGGTGCTGAAAAAGTGAGGTCGATACCAGGGCGATGAGTGTTCTCCCGTTTCCCTTTGATGGTTTCGTCGCCAAGGTGTCCAGATAGTACGGACTCAAGTGTTTTTTGGTCAACAGGCTTGCCGAGTAATCCGGCTTCTTCGGTCAGTTTGCCGTGCCAAAACGTGTTTTCACCTTGTTCTTTTTCTTTGAGGTAATAATTATCACCGTTATTGTCGAGTGAGAGGGTGGATTGATTGAGGTCTTGCTCTTCTTTTAGGTAGTATTTTGAAGCGCCAGAGGCGGATTTTAGTGGGCTGATGGACATCATATTTAGTGTTTTCCTTGTGTTGGAAATCACCAAAAGTAGCTAGGGGAATGGGGCGCTTAGACGTATGCAGGCGACAAGAAAGGTAGCGGCAAAGGCTAAAGCCTTTACCGCTTGACCTTAACGTCTTACTTCGTAGGCAAATCTTATTTGAAGGTCATTGTTTGCCCCCTTGTAATGAAATTCACACAGTGAATCTCGAAAGAGAGCGGTTAATAACACAGTGGTCACGCAGACCACCAGTAACGCCCCAAGGACGGTTTTCTTCGGCATAATCATTGCCTCCTGTAGAGTTAAGAGGCTATTATCAAGTTGCTAAACATGGATAGGGCCTCGTTTGAATTTATAGTTCATTCGGGGCTTTTTCATATCTGCGGTTTGGCAAACGCTTAAACACAGATAGTCTAAGCGCCCAGAGGCCTTGTATCAGAATTGGGTGTGTGGGCTACTTTTGGTGGAGAGGTGAATGCGGTTTTTGTAATAAAAGGATGCGGAACAGAAATTGTTAGCTCTCAAAGCTAGAATCGACAAATAAGACTGTCAAAAACAAGCAACCTATAGAGGCGCGTGTTACGAGCATTTGCCAGCAAAAATGAGCGTTCCTTTTTAAGGATTGACTCGATAAGTAGGAGGGTATTTTGCTTTTGAGTGCGCTGCATTGAAGACATAGCATGGTGTTTTTCCTTTTCATCAAATATTGAGTGTATTGGAGAGGGCAGTCGACCTCATTCAATCACAATAAAAAATCGTCATGAGAGCCGTTTGATTCATTGGTAAAGTTTTAAGAGCTTCGGTTGGGGATGTGGTTCACGGGACGCATTTTCCTATTACTACGGTATTGAGTAATGCCTCAAACCCCGTAGATTAATCATCGTACATCTCTCCAGTATCTTGTTGTGTAATGGACGCTTCTTCGGTCTCTCGTTGCAATTCGTCTTGAGTTTGCTCAGCCAGTTGTTGGTTCTGCCCCTGTTTCAATGGCGGTGTGGATGACTTTGACGTTTTCGTCATGGTTTGTTTTTGGCTTTCTCTTGCTTGCTGCTGCTCGGTTTCGTTCTCATAAGTGCTTTGTTGGATAGCCAGTAAGCGTTTTCTTTGCGTTTCATCGAGTTCATGCAATGCAATTAACTCATGAAAAATCAAGGCTTGGTCTAGGCTCTCCATCTTTTCACCACCAGGAATAACTCGCTTCATAAACGACGGCTGAATGTTGCTCATTCGGTCGTACTTTAGTTGGAGCTTAGTGATTAACATGGAGTTCGGAGTGCGCAGGTAACATTCCAAATCATCCAGTCCTTGGATTTCAGCAGGGGAGACGACAGGGCGCGTTTTGTTTTGATGGCCCAATGACACACCATCACGCAGTGCATTTGCGCCGTAAGAAATATTTTCTCGAGATATGTCAATCTCTTGCTCACCCAAGTCGTCAGAGGCGACGGTTGCCATGGCTTTTGAGGGTGCGCGGAAGAAAAAGCGCGTATTCAGTAAGTCAAAAATAACTCTAGCCGCATTGTGGCCATAAGTCGTTTCTAGTTGAGCATAAGACTGCAATCCGAGTAGATAACAGCCACCAAACTTACGCACTTCTGAAATGATGTGCGTAAGCTCTGGTAGCTTATGCAAGGTTGGCATTTCATCGATGATGACCCAGATACGACGGTCTTCGTCAGGCTCCATCCCCAAGATGGCGTTAGAGGCAATGGCAAGCCACATCGATATCAGTGGTCTGAGCGCAGTGTGCTGTCTTGCGTTACTGGAGAGAAATAAAAAACCTTGCTGCGATTCATCTTGTACCCAATCAGTGATGGAAAATCTCGCCCGTTTACGGTTTCCTTGACTGTCTTTTTCATCGAGACCATGTAGGTAGCGCAGAGACTTAATGTAAGTAGCCAAAACCGATTTGATGGAAATGGCGGTCTTCTCGATGCTTTTCGAAACAAGAGAGCTGGCTTCAGTACCTTTTAAGTGTTCATCCAGCTTTGAGAGTTCCGACATTAAGATGAGATGGAGAAGATTTTCGACGCTGCACTCGTGTTTGTCATCGAGCATCATCTGGTACGCAGTGG
>NZ_JBFSTZ010000076.1:0-2371 GCF_041467155.1 Vibrio sp. 10N.247.310.23
TCTTTGTTTTGCAGAGTGTCTTTATTGCTTGAGTGAAAACCGGTCTGACTGCCCGGTGCATCATTGGCGCCGGTGTCTGGCACAATGTCTTTGATGGTGACGGTTGCCATGCGTGAAGTGAGAATTTGCGCGGTCTTTTGCTCGCGAACCCGAAGGCATATCAAGCTGTTGAAGTTACCTTTGGTTTGCGCCGCTTTTGCAGGCGAGCCTAGGCGCGCTTCAATATCGGATTCGGTTTGCGTGTAGGCGGTGACGACAAATTTAGCTCCGCGCGCTTTGTTGAGGATAGGAATGAATTCATCACCAATCAGCTCATTAAATTCATCCGCGTGTATCATGATGTTGCGAGGCTTGACCTTGGCAAAGCCCGGCGCGTTACCAAACTTATAAATCTCCCCCGCCAGAGAGCACAGGTCAGCAAACATGGAGTTACCGAACGCAGCGGCCACCGTGGTATCAGAAAGCGCATCCAACCCCACATACACCACGCCCCCTTGCATGATGACCTCGCGCCAATCGATGATGGGCCGCTCATCGGCGGGCGTATGCACCGGTGAGATGATTTCAGCGGTCTTACCCGTACCGAGCTTTTCAAGCAAGGGCAGTAAGGAGGCCACAATTTTATCAAAATAGGTTTTGTCGTACTGGATGGCGCTTCGAAGTCCGGCCAGTACATCGTCTGCAGCGGGGTGCGCGCCAAAATACATTTCAAGGGCGACCACGCGAGCGCTGCGCCCCTGCAGGTGACGCGGGGTGTTTTTTTCGTTGACGTTACTTTCAAGCGCGGTCACCAATTCTGCGGCTTTTGGGTGATAAGAGGGCAGCTTTTTCACGCAGTAATCGACATACAGCTCATCAATGGCGGTCACGTAACGTTGAATGGCCGCCATATCGGGCTTTTTGCCGAGCGCGTCCAGCGCCCTTGCGATGATATTGACAAATCGCCACGCAAACTGTTTGAACGCGGCGCTGTTGCCGCCGCCGTCGAGTTGACCAGAAACGCGAGTCGCGACTTCCGTAATACGGCCAAATCGGCCGACGGGGGAATATCGCCCACTTTGGTCGGAATACCCTAAATGTAAGATATAAAACTCATCGAGGCGCCCTGCTCTCAAGCACTCAATGTACATGCGAAGCAGCATGTCGGCGTCCCCTTTAGGGTCAAACATCAACACCACATCGCCACGGCGGATATCTTGCGTTACCAAGAGTTCAGCAAGGCGCGTTTTACCGACCCCGGTTGTACCCAGCACTAAGGTGTGCCCCGCTCTCGCGCTGCTCGGCAATAAACAATCGACCTCTTCATCAAGGCCGATGCCGTGCATTCGAGAGTCGCCCCCTACCGGGGGTAAAGGTTTCACCGGGTTGATGGCACTAAGAAAGGTGTTAATGATACCCCAGCCTTTACCAGCCCTGGCTATCACACGTTTCCCAGACCAAAAGCGCTCTATCCATTTGCCTTCGTACTTGGCTTCCATGGTGCGCGCAAAGCGATAGAGTTTAGACGGTGTGACGTAGCGCTCTGCCCAGATTTGACGCGTATCATAAAGGCGCTGAGCATGGCGAGGCAGGACTATAAATCCCTTACCGAGAAAAACCTTGTTTTGATACACCGGCATGTCATCGGAGTTCATCGCCCAATAGGGCATACGAAGTAATCGCTTGCGATACCCGAGCACGGAGAGCCCTTGCTTAAGGCGAATCAGCGCGCACAAGCCAAGGCAAAAACCGAGCGGGTGCGCGAAAACAGAGGCCAGCATGAACACTTGTGGGGCGATGACCACCACGATAGCGGCCATGCTAAACATAGCTGCGCTCAGCAGCTCATCAGCAGGGCGAAGCAGACCTTCGGCGTAACCACTCATTGCAAGATCTCATCATCTAGCGTCACTCCCCACTCTCGCTGCCAGGCGCAGCGCTCTTCGAGGATTTCAATGCGGCGCTTCACTTGATGCGCCTCTTTGGCTTGAGTACTTACCTTTTTAGCTGACGGAAGTTCAAGGCGCTTTGGAGGTAAGCAGCGCTGGGCAAAGGGGTTGTCACTGTTAATGCTCATCATCGTCTCCTTGAGGTTTTAATAGCATCATTAAAGCGCGCTCAGGACTTACGTTGTGTGCCTGGCTTTGTTGGGCGAGCGCCAGAATCACCGGCGTCAGCGCCGCGCTTTCCAGAACTTGATGGGTGGTTTTAATCGCGTGTTGAATATCCGAATAAGATAAAGCGTGCGTAGGCATAAGAGCTGTCCTCATTAAAAGTCGTGAATGTGATTATTGCTTGAGCTCGCCGCGCTCGATGAGTACCGGATAGTGGCGAAGACCAAAAGCGGCGGCAAAGTCACGGCCTGCCACGGGGTAAAGCGTTAAGTTATAGC
>NZ_JBFSTZ010000077.1:0-2353 GCF_041467155.1 Vibrio sp. 10N.247.310.23
AACCACCGACACGAGGATTTTCAATCCTCTGCTCTACCGACTGAGCTATCCGGGCGACGAGGTGTATTAAACGTGTTTTCGCGTTCTGGGTCAACATTAAATTGCAAAAAAAGTATCGTTTGATGTTTTTCTATACTTAGTGGGTTGTTTTTGCTCATTTGGGGTGAAAAACCTAGGTCTAGCATGCCCTAAAAGATAGTAAAACTACGGTTAACTACACTGAATGGGCGCCGAAATAAAAAAAGCACGTATGAAAACGTGCTTTTTTATTTGAAAATTTTCTAGGGAGTTTAGTGTTTTACTTCAAACCTATTAACCCAAGCTTCTAATTCGTTGGAAAGAGAGGCAAGAGTTTGGGTGCTGTTATGACTTTCTGTTACGACATTGCTCAGTTGGTTACCGCTCTCTTCGATCATATTGATACGCTTCGATATATCATCGCTCACCTGAGTCTGCTCAGCGGCCGCTGTTGCGATTTGATGACTCATTGATGAAATGGACTCTAATGCGACAACAATCTGTTGTAGTGCTTCAGAGGCGTTTTGAGACTCTGTTACGGTGCTTTCACTGGTCGCGGCACACACTTCCATGGTTTGAATTGCGTTGCGAGATCCCTCTTGAAGGTTATTAATCATTAATTGGATTTCTTTTGTGCTCGATTGTGTTCTGCCTGCAAGGTTACGAACCTCATCTGCTACAACAGCAAATCCACGACCTTGTTCGCCAGCTCGAGCTGCTTCAATGGCTGCATTTAGTGCCAATAGGTTAGTTTGCTCCGCTATATCACCAATCACATCCAATACTTTTGCAATGTTGTTTACATCGTTATCTAGGTTAGCGACAGCTTCGCTTGCTGTGCCTAGTTGGCCTGCTAAGCCTTGAATGTTATCTACTGTGTTGTGAATGAGTTGTTGGGTATGCTGGCTCTGTTTGTCGGCCTCGTCGGTGTTGCGCGCGGTATCGCTAGCTGAAGCAGCTACGTTATTGGCTGAAGAGGCCATCTCGGTCATTGCTGTCGCGATCATCTCTGTTGATTGCTGTTGGGTGTCTGTCAGTTGACCAATTGACCCAGCGCGATCTTCTACGCGCTGCAGTTCGCCTCTTAATGCCAGCATTGAAGCGTCAAGGTTTGATACTAGCTCAGCCAATGACTTACTCATTTGTTGTACGGCGTGATAGATACTGCCGTCAATTGCCTGAGTTTCGAAAGAGGTTTGAATTCGACCTTGTGCTACGGCTTGTACTGCTTCTCGTACGTCTTTAGGTTCGCCGCCAAGAAGCGCTAGCATGCGTTTAATGGATACAATTAGGCTCGCCAGAATAAGACCAGCAATCACGACACAAAGGAATAGCTGCCATTGAGCAGTAGACCAAAAACGAGCGTTAACTTCATTGAACCCGATACCAGTGCCGACAACCCAACCCCAATGTGGCGTTTTCTCTGCAATAGACAGTTTTTCTTCAATCGTTCCATCTGGCAGTTTTTGTGTCCAGGTGTACTCAATGATCTCGCCAGTACGATTACCAAGTACTCTTTGGATTAGCTGCCCAACACTATTGCCGTCGCCATCTTTAAAGTCGTTAAAACTGGTTCCGTGCAGTTGAGGATCTAATGGTGTCGCGATAAACGTCATGTTCTCATCGGCTACGTAAACATATTCATTATCTTTATAGATGTTGTTGCGTAGAAGGCGAGTAGCTAGTTGCTTGGCTTGCTCTTCTTCTAGTGTGCCATCAATCGCCATTTTTTCGACTTCAGTAAGAATGCTGTATGCGCTCTTAAACAGCTCTGTTACGCGAGCTTTGTTGTCCATGTTGCTAGCAACTCTTAAGGTCCATAAGCCTGTAGCCGTCAGTGCTAGCAGGGCGATCAAGATGATGCCCGATAATAAGTAAGCTTGCGTTTTTAGTTTCATATTTCCCTGCGCAGCGATTCAATAATTAGTATTAGGTATAATTCATCGAATCTTAATCTAAGTGGTGTAAGGCAGATATTAGAAAGACATCAAAGTATGATAGGGATTAAATTTTCGAAGAAAAAAAAGTAACAGGACTTGGTTCTATTTGTTTTAATGTGAATATTAGCGGGTCATGAACTTTATAAGGCGTTGGTTCTGTTGTAGTGGATATGCTTTATAGAACTTAGAATCAACTGCTGTAGTAAGAGTACTAAAAGGAGATAACTCAATTTATCGAGACTGATTAAGAGTTAGTGAGGAGCTGATGTGTATATTGAATAGAGTTTGTTTTTGTTCAAACGAAAAAAAGCCAAGTCTTTCGACTTGGCTTTCTTGAATGTGGCTCCCCTTGCAAGACTTGAACTTGCGACATACGGATTAACAGTCCGCCGTTC
>NZ_JBFSTZ010000078.1:0-2352 GCF_041467155.1 Vibrio sp. 10N.247.310.23
TGTTAATCAGGACGAAAAACAGGGTTGATGTAATGAGATAAACCAGCATTCCAATAAATAACGCTTGCAAAAACTCTTGGTGACTCTGTGCAAGTGTTGGGTTATGGATTTGCTGTCCAAGGGTACTGCTGTAACGCTGTCCCTCCCACTCGACCACGACGTTACGGTTTTCGCTAAAGCCGAGTTTGTTAAACAGCCAAAAAAGCGTGTAGTAGTACGTACCGGTTAATGTGTTGGCTGAGGTAATGATGTAGGTAGTGACAAGTCCGAGTAAGCCCGCAACAACATTGACGTACTTGATTGTGGTCACGTTCACTTGCCACCACATACGAATGTTATGGAAAGTGATTTGACCGCCACGAGTGGTAGACATAGAGATATTCCTTATGGATAGGCATAGAAAAAGCGCCCACTGAAAGAGTGGGCGCTTTTGTTTAAAATGATGAAAAAGATAAGAGCGAATCGGAATTTAATCGCTGGAAAGATACTATTTATCTTTTGTCGAATCTGGTTAATGCTCGTCGCTTAATGGAATCAGTTGCGCAAGCTGAGTAATGGCAATTAATTTGCCTAACTGTATACA
This sequence comes from Vibrio sp. 10N.247.310.23, assembly GCF_041467155.1. NCBI lineage: Bacteria > Pseudomonadati > Pseudomonadota > Gammaproteobacteria > Vibrionales > Vibrionaceae > Vibrio > Vibrio sp. 10N.247.310.23. Next base: position 584 of record NZ_JBFSTZ010000078.1, read on the forward strand.
CTGAAAGAGCCACTATCGAATGAGTGGGTATTTAGGTTACAGCCGTTCGGATTGCCATTAGTATCAATACCACCAAAAGACAATAAACCAGTGGCAGGATTTACTTCTTGGGTATTTAGCGAATCAAAGTAATCATGTGAATGAATATTAGAGTGAGTTGTGTCGTCAGTGTAAGATGTATCGTCAAATGTTGCTATATTGGTGCCTTGCTCGTTAAAAAGGCTTTGAGAGGAAGAGTGATAGCTATTAATGGACGGGTTAAAATAATGATGACTTAAAACACAGCTTGATCTATGTTTATATTCTTCGACCTCATCGAGATAGGTTAATCTATGGATGGATTTGTCAATATATTTGCCTTTACAATCTACGACAGAAAAGAAAAGGCAAAGATAACTCATAAATAAGAATCCAACTTGTTCAATTGATTGAGTAAGAGGTTGTTCGGATGACAACAGTAAATAAGTAGAAATAAAAGATAATATAAAAGCAGTCATAGTGCTTGTTGCTTTGAGTTTGTGAGCACTTAAAATTGCAAAGCTTACGATAAGAAATAATAGGATAAAGACGATAGCTAAAGGGTCTGCTTTGTAAGTGAAAACTTTCATGTTGCCGCTTATAGATAGAGCTTTAAATGAAAGGCACCACCACCAAAATAAAATTATACTCAATGCTACTTTTAAGAGGGGAATTCTCATCTGGTTGAACCTCTTGTGTCCGTGTCCTTGTTTGGCCTAATGAAAAGCGTTTGCTTATCGCATCTGTTTTTGCACCGGGCATGGGTATGCTCTCATGAGCGCAGTAGTAACAGCATGTATCCTACTTGTCTCTTTGAACTCTGGATTTTTTTTAATAAAATCAATATAAGTTTGTACTCTTTCAGTTTGGCTTACACTGTCAGGAATACAAAATAAAGCTGCGTTTCCTTGGGCTTGAGAAAATCCATGGCTTTCAATAAACCCCATTAAATACCCATTACATCCGCCCTCTAGTCGTGCGTTATGTGGTTTAGAAAGGGGGCCGGCTTGACACCATATTGCTAATTGACCTCCGGTGGTTTGATTGCTTGCTAAGGCAGAATATGAACACAACGTGGCCAACCCTAATACGATCCATTTTTTCATCATTTACCCTCCATTATTGACCTGTATATATTACCAGTAATCGTGCGAAAAATCATCGCTTTTGGTGTAGGATTTACCGCATTTTTGCCTAGTTAAGTTCGCGTTTGTTTGTCGGTCTCTTGCAGTGAAGCGGGCGCGTCCACATGAGCGCTGGTACGCTCAAATTGATCGCGCGTATCATCGACAATTTGTGTGTGCGCTTCAGGGGTGTAGTATGTCTCCGTGCCGCCCCGTTTCTCATGTTGGTTTAAAATGACCTCACTAGTCTGACCAAGTGCTTTCCCCTTGTATTGCTCGCCGACCATCTCCTGCCACTCGGCTTGAGTTGGCTCAGCATTAAAGTGATTGTCGTGCGCCTCTTTTGACGGCACGCTGGCCAACACGAAGTCTTTGAAAGCGTCGGTTTGTTTAAATTCTTCCCACTCATCAGCCCGATTTTTTCTAGCTTCGCTGTTATTGCCGGTAAGAATTTGTTGCGCTTTTCCTTTTTGGTTCTCGTATTGACCTTCAACATACTCCTGAAACGGCACTTCCAGTTTCTCAGTCAGGCTGGCCATTTCGCGCTGCTCTAGGCTGTTGGCTCGGCTCAGCGTGTCTACCTCTTGCTGCGATTTGGTGGTCGTATTCATCAGTTGCTGCGTCTCA
>NZ_JBFSTZ010000079.1:0-2345 GCF_041467155.1 Vibrio sp. 10N.247.310.23
CAATCAACTCATGCTTACGGGCTTTGCGTTTGGCACGATATTCTTTGTCGTATTGCGATTTAGTTTGAAGGGTATTTTGCTCAGAGAATGACATAACACACCCCAACAGAACTCAAGCACTCGTACAGTGAAACAGGTTCACGGACATAGTAATAGCTTGGACTGAGAGTATGTGTAGATAGATCGCACTTAAGGCAAGTTAGTTTTATATTGGTCATAAGATTCTGCTCGATTTTTAGGGTTGTTTAGTTTCCACACCAAACAATGAAACTTCAATCTACAGAAAATCTCTTTAAAGATCAATGGTAAATTTCAGGCACAAAAAAGCCGTTCACGAGCAGGCGAACGGCTTTTTGCGAATGCTATGCAGTTAGATTGGAAGTCTAACACATTCTAGATCTTAAAAAATACACTACATAGAAAACTATGTAGTAGCGTGCTATGTAATGCACTTTTCACTTTAAGATCATGACTGCATAATAGCAATGATACTTCTTTTTGTAAAGCATCAGAGTGGTTTAAAGTGAATCAAATTTATTTTTTTATGTTAACTTTTTTGTTCGATGGTTTAAATATGTCTCCAGTATCTAAATCAATTTTATAACCTTTTGTTAGCCAACGACTTACTTCTGATGCACTTATATGAGAATTGTCTTTTAAGAAAAGTTTTTGGTTACCGTGGGCGGAACCATATCTACTGTTAATGTATGTCAAAAGGGATATGTTCACGATGCCTTACTGCGTTGTTAAAATTTAATAAGGTATTATACCACTTCTTAAACTGCCAATAATATAACACTCAAGTCTAAAAATTATAATCTTCTCTCACTCCATATAATTTGCACTATTGTAAATTATACAATAGTGTATAATTTACAATAGTGTGAAACACCAGAGCTATTGATACTTATGTTAAACAAGCTTAATTTGGATTATATGAAAAACGCAAAACCTATTGATAATTTTAACTATTTATTTCCTGAGCTGACATCTAAGCAATATAATGTATTGGAAATGTATGCTTCTGGAGCCCCACAAAAACAATTGAGTATCCAACTTGATATTTCAATTGACACTGTTAAAGAACACTTACTTTCGATTAAGAAAAAGTTGGGCTGTCAAAATACGCTTGAGATCCGCTATGTGTATTTATCCAGAATTATGGGGGTTATTGCTTTGAGAATAGTCAACTTATAGCCTCAATACCCCCTTTTTTTATGGGGGTATTGAGATCTATGGCTTTACGATATGATACAGCTCAATTCGATTCATATTGAACTAAGTTGATTTGATAAGCTTTATATCGAGAAAATTATGAGCAAACAGGAAATAGGAAAACTTAGTGTAACTGTTGTTCTCACTGGTGCATCCGTTAAGAGATTTTTAAACTCTGTGGAAAAATCAGGTCGTTCAAATCGTTCTGAAGCTAAATTACGAATGGAAGACCATTTAGAACAATTCACAGAAATTTCTTCAGTTGGATCTCGCGTAACGAGGAAATAGTCTCGAAAGTGATTACAGGTTAGGAATAAAGTCATCACGATGAGACTCGAAGGTGGGCTGCCTTCAATTGCAAAAAGCGCCGCAGAGGGGCGCAGGCTGCGTAATATGCCTAACAAATTCAGGAGCCCGCCTGGGGCGACGTCCAAGGCTGTTTGTCTACTCAATTAAGCACGCTTGTTGAGTGGTTAAGCAGAGTTACTTGGGAATACCAGACACCACACCCTTTAGGTGTGCGCATTCTACTACAAGAACGCTCAAGCCAGTTTGTAGCACGGCTCTTGAAAGAGAGCCCATTGTTTTGGTCTTTATCAAAGACCAAAACAATGTCCTAAAAAGGAGTGGGAATATGCAAATTGTATACGGATATTGTAGTGAAGACGATGCGGTTAATTTGTTAGATCGCCTGATTGAACGCGGCGATTTTATTGGCGTAAAAAAACTGGGGATGGTCGAGCGTGAATACATCGCGTTTGCCGCCTTGCTACCTTCTTCGGGGCGACTTTCCCTTCCTTACTCTTGGGAGGGTGTTCATTTTATTGCCGTCCAAAAACAAACTCAATCAGTCCTTCGTCTCACTCTACCTGCCTCAGATAATGCTCGAAAAAAACATCACCGAAAACTCAAGAACACCATCATGACGCCGAGAAATTGGAAGCAACACGTGAGCCGTAATCGCGGCTTAAAGTTTGCGAGCGATTCATTGCTGCATTTAAGCGCTTAATCTTTAAGTTAACGTCTGTAAACCTGCCTACCCGCAGATCCCTTAATTAATCAATCATCCATTCGGCATGATTGTCACCTCATACCTCGAACGCTTGTTCGTTGCTATATCCAGCAGCTTC
>NZ_JBFSTZ010000080.1:0-2265 GCF_041467155.1 Vibrio sp. 10N.247.310.23
TGACCTCCGTTTGCTTTGAGGTGGCCTGCTCATCCATCTCTTGACCGATTTGTTGATATAAAGATTGAGAGGACACCGGCATCAAGCCATCCACTTGCTCGGAGGCGGACGCAATGTCCACTTGACCAAGCGCAATGCGATGAAGGGTATGACGACGAATATCGGGCCAGCCTTGCGCCTGTAGATAACGACTCCATCCTAAATAGTCCTGCGCTTTAATGAACTCGCGGTCCGCATCTTCGATGGCAATAAGCTCCAACACCAACAAACGGCCACTTTCACCCGTTTGACGGCAATACTTGCAGCCAGCAGGATGCTTTACGCGCACTTGATGATGCGCCTCGGGTAACAGCGTTGAAACTTGAGTCAACTTGGTTTGATAAGCGGCTTGCTCATCGTGATGGTCATAGACCGCTTTCGCTTCATCCAGGGTTAAGGCGCAGTGCGGACACAACTTTCGCACCAGCTTTTGGTGGGTAAAGAGCTGCATCAATCCTGGCGCAGAAACAATGGAAGACGGGATGCCGAGCTGCTCAATAAAAATAGCCGGCACCCCAAGGGCGCTGTTGGCGTGCAAGGTTGAGAGAGCTAAACCACCCGTTTCACCTTTGCGCGTAAACTCTTTGGTGGTGTCATGACTTCGAAGCTCACCAAACGAGGTGATATCGATGTCTTGGCGAAGCTGCTCTAAGGCATAGAAGGTGTAATCTAGGTATTGCCCCGAGCCATCGACCAACTCACGCTTGGGCTCAACCAAGGTTTTTGTGATGCCCGTTTGTTCAAACTCAATCGGGTCTTCGAGCGTATGGCAGCAACGCGCCACGCGGTCAACCGTGTCAAACAAGGCGTACACTAACGAGGTTTTTCCTGAGCCCATGGGGCCGGTGAGCACAATAATGCCTGAGCGTCGCTGCATTTTACTTTCCAGTAAATCACGCTGAGCAGGCAACAAATCCATATTATCAAGCGTGAGAGGCTCCCCAAGGGGCGTCAAACAACGCAGTACCAATTTAATGCCGTGACTGAGCGGCATCATCGCGACGCGCCACTCCACCATAATAGTGACACGGTGACTTTCTCCCTCCTCATCCAGCTTTGTGACGGAACAAGGGAGTTCAAAGCGGTCATTGAGTGGCAGTCTGGGTGAATAGTTGGAGTTACCCAAACTGAAGATATACGCCGCCAAAGATTGCCCAACCGCGCGGTCAAGTCGCTCAGCGCTCTCCCCGCCTGCAAAGATTTTGAGCCTTTCACGGCGCCCATCCACGCGCAGCAAAATAGAGGTACTGTTGCGATGCACTTCAAGGTGAATATCAGAGGCTTTGACCTCCACCGCCGCTTGACATAGCTGCGTCAGTTTATCGCCATAGGCCGACTCCAACGCGGCTTGCGTCTCTTGATTGAGTAGCGTGCGCGCCATATCCAGTAAGGTTTGCACACGCGTTTCATCGGTTAATTTCACCATCGGGGCACGAGCAAAAAAGCGCCCGCCACTGAGCGATTCCGTCTCTTGTACGTAACGGCGAATATCAGCGTGTTTTGGGCTGTCATAACAGTCCACCCAAATCACCCCCTCCTCATCCACAATGGTGTGGCCATCTTCGATGCACAGCTCAAGTAAGGTTTGGTCGTGCAATAAAGACAGGTCATGTCTGGATTCATTCATCAAAACCCCTCCATACGTAGAAAGCGATGCGCGCCGTTATCACGCAAACGAACGCCTTGCTCACTCACGCTGACAATCGACAAGGTTCCGACCACGGTGCCTTTTTGCACTTTATGCCAACGGCCATGCACGTTAATCCGGGCTTGCCACGCTCCGTTGTCGATTTGCACAAGGCTGCCCAACATCAAGCCGGCGGTTTGCACCTCCTTTGACGCTCTTGAAGACGTACTCACCACCGGGGTCACGCTGACGGGGGCGCCGATGAGGCTCAACTCGGTTTCCAGACTGTCCGGTTGCGAGCGTAAATTTTGCTCACGCACCTGCGCATCAAGCGTCGCCATGTTGAGCTCAGACAGCTTATTAAGGTACGTCTCAATATCGTCGCTAAGAGGTGGCAGGGGTGCGACCGACTCTGGCTCAAGATTGAGTTTGGCCATTTGCTGAGCTAAACCATCACTGACGGCCTCTACAGACTGCTCCAGAGCCATCGACGCCTCTGCGGTTAATGTTGATAAAGACGTTGAAGCGGGCGCCTCACTACCCCACTCAATAGGGTTGTCTTGCTCGGTGTGCTCCGCGGGCGCACCCGCGTACTCGGA
>NZ_JBFSTZ010000081.1:0-2251 GCF_041467155.1 Vibrio sp. 10N.247.310.23
AAACCGATTTATTCAATGAACTAGGCGCATTTTTCGCTTTCTCTAATCAACAGTTTAATGATGCCAAGAAAAAAGGCATTGAATATGTATCGCTTGGAATGGGAATGATTGTCCCAGAAAGTAACGCTAAAAATTTAGTGGTGCGTTTAGGTGAAATTCAAAAAGAGGGGATCAAAAAAGATATTGAAGAAAATGGAAAGCAAGCCATTATTCGCCGTGAGCTATTCAATCATGAATGTTTTTATACGAATGATATTTGTGATTGTGTTGATAAGCTCGAAGAATACGGCTATTCATACGATGATATTTATGAGGTATTTAATCATATTCGTAAAACAGAAGATGTGTATTAACCAAAAATAAAAAGCCTCAATATTTATTAGACGTAAATATTGAGGCATGTTCAAGTTAAGTAATATGAGGTAACATAAAATGAACACTTTGAATACTACTCCAAATCAAGAAGAAATGAAAGCACAACGTTATGTTTGTACAGCAATACCTTTTGAGTTAGGAGAGATAGTCATGACGCAAGGCATTGCTGAATTACTGGATAAAAATATTGGGGCAAGTTTACACATTTACTTAATGCGTCATAATAATGGGGATTGGGGTAATGTTTGTGCTGAGGATAAAATAACCAATGACGAAGCGGCCAAAACAGGCGAGCGTATTATATCTGAATACATACTGTGCGGTGAACGTATATGGATCATTACCGAGCGAGATAGAAGCGTAACAACTGTTTTACTACCGAGTGAATATTAATCACTTTCAATATGCGATAGAATGGAGTACACAACGGACTCCATTTTTTTGATTATGAAAAAATTATCTTTGCTATTGTTATTGTTCCCAACCGCTGCGGGCGCGTTCTGTTTTGATGAAGCCGGATCTCATTACAATGTTGATCCAAAATTGTTGCGTTCTATTGCTCAGGTCGAAAGCAGTCTTGATCCCAACGCTTACAATGAAAATAAAAACAGGTCGGGAAAAATTATAAGCCGTGATTTTGGGTTGATGCAAATTAACTCTAGTTGGTTCTCCCGACTCGCTGAATTTAACTTAAACAAAACGAATATTTATGAGCCGTGTTTTAATGTTTCATTAGGCGCATGGGTATTAAGCTCTAACTTTGCTACACATGGCTATAACTGGAACAGTGTCGGGGCATATAATGCCGGATTTTCTAAACGCACCGAAAACGCTAGAAAAATATACATCCAAAAAGTACAAAAAGTTTATTACCAACCGTAATTAAAATTAGCAGCTATGCACCATTGTGGTGCGGTGCTGACTATCTCAAACTCTTCCTTTTCCGCTTTCCATCCCTCTCAATATTTACATTATCACCCTTGATTCAATCGCCAACGGTTCGGCTTTTGCTCTCGTTGTTCCTAGAGCACCACCCAAAAACACAAAACAAACGGAAGTTCATTGGAGTTGATCGTCACTTCTTTAGAATCATCCACACACCTCGCTAAATCGAAAATCGATTTAAATGGTTGTCTGTAAAAATATAAAACCAATAGAAACAAGAGCTTAAAACCTTCCCAACCATTAAAAGTAACCTCAAAAAAATTTTCAAAATCTCAACTAATTAGCCGCTGAAATCTCAATTGGTAAATATGCAATCTCAATTAAATGGCATTTATCCCTTTTGTAGTAAGGCTCTGCGGGGTGTTTAAATGGGTTTTAAATGAGTTGTCATTCAATTCTTATTTATCCCTTTTGCAGTAAGGTTTAAAGTGGGTGTTTTGTTGATTGCTTCAATGTGATTATATTGATATATTATTGAGATTCATTGAACTAAAAAGGAGAGGATAATGGCCCGCTCTTACCCTTTACAAAGCACTTTACGCGGCAAGTTAGAGCAAGACTTCATTAAATTTAGAGATCAGGAGCGTCTGAGTGATTCTGAAGCTACTCGTCAACTGTTGACGTTAGCACTGCGTATTAAGCTCAACGATAGTGACGATGGTAGACCGTCGAATCGAGAGTTGATGGAAGAGATTTATCGTGTGGTTCGCAACACATCAGCGGTCAGTGATGTGACTCATGGTCAAACCTTTGATGGTGAAAAACTATTTCGAGTCAAAGACGAAGCGAAAACATTTAGGCAACAAGTTAAAGCCGATGTTAATAACAAAGTGGATACCTTTCTTGCAGGCGAAAAAAAAGGATAGCCTGTTAGGGCTATCCTTTTTATTGTTTTATCTTTCTAATTCCCGCTCGATTTCTCGACCCATCG
>NZ_JBFSTZ010000082.1:0-2103 GCF_041467155.1 Vibrio sp. 10N.247.310.23
TTACTACCGTTTTTGTTTTTAGTTCCCGCTAATCCGCGATGAACCATAAAAAAGGGCTGATGTTTGCACATCAACCCTTTGCTGTTTGTTGGTATCGGTTTTACTTTTTGATGCTCAGTAAAGTACCTGACTTACATCTAAACGAGTAGTAGCTACGGCTCTCGTTGAATTTGCCTAAGCCTTCGCCGTCACAGTAGTCGATATTGATGTCACGCATCACTTCTAGTGTGTCTTCGCTTTTCAGAGCGAATTTAGAGCCATCAGAGCAGACAATACGCACTCTTTCATCATGGCTTACTGAGTAAATATCGACTTCGGTGTTACACAGCTCAAAAGAGGCTTCACGAAAGTTGTCTTGATGTGTATTTGAAGCGCAACCTGCAGTCAGTGTTGCTGCGAAAACTGCCAAAAGTCCGAGTCTTTTCATTGTTAATCCTTCGCTATCATCAGATTGATTGATGAGTTTTATATGCTATTTTCAGGTAGCCTATACAACAACACGCTTTGGTTCAAGGAGCGCTCGTTGACTCTAAGATATAAAAGTATAGATGTAGACAGATAATTTATAATTGGCTAACTGCATGTTTATCCAATACGTATCACCAATAAAAAAGACCAACACTGAGGTTGGCCTTTCAAAATCAAGCTTGTTTTAAATGACTATCGAAACTGTTTGGCTTCTGGAAGGAATTCAAAACCAGCAGACGCAAGTTTAGCGATCAATGCTGCTTTGTCGATCTCGTAGAAGTTGACCACTCGATCTATATCACCGCCGAAGTCGTCACGTAGCTTCATGTTGACGATGCTCATCAACATTACAGGATCCATTTTTTCAAAATTAGCGAGGTTCATATTAGTCCTCGAAATCTGAGATCAGCAGGTTTGCAGCGGCAAAGGCTGCACGCTCACGCGCTTCTTTAGGAAGAGATTCGTCTGCAGCAAGGTCATTCAATGTTTTTACCGCGCAGGTGATCGCTTTCGGGATATAGCCTTGGTCGCCACTGCCAATTTGAGAATACAGTTCACGCACCAAATCACAACAATCGTATACTTTCATTTTTATACCTAACCAAATGATAACTGATCTCAATATACACATAGAGATAAGCAAAAACAAAGTGGATCTGATTAAGTTCAGAGTTAGTTTGTTCTTGCTCAATATCTCATTCTGTTGATGCTCAACGTATCACTTGCTAGCTTGCCAATTAGCCGGATATTGACCGCTTAACCAGATATTTGCTGTTCAAGTTGATAAGTCACTTCATCAGCAAGGTTGAGTTGTTTGGCTAACTCTTTGAGGTACGCCTTTTCCATGAAGTTCTGTTCGTCGGCTACGATCAAAGAGGCTAAGTAGATTTCGCTGGCTTGTTGCGGTGATGTCGCGAGTTGAGCGATTTCACTTGGATCGAGTGGTTTGTGCAACTCTTCAGACACCAATTTAGTCAGTTGATAATCGGCACCCATGTTCTCGACGGCTTGTTCAATCTTAGCCATCTCTTCTTCATCGACATGGCCATCGGCTTTGGATGCGGCAATCATTGATCTGAGAATCAGTACGCTATGGTTTGAGTCGTTCTCATCAAATTTAGCTTGCTCGGCATTCGGTGTTTGGCCTTGTTTAGATTGGTAGTCGTTGTAGACCTTGTAAGCGAGAGCGCCCAGAGCTGCTGCGCCACCAATACCTGCGGCTTTCTTACCCATTTTCTTGGTTTTATTAGAACCCATTAATGCACCTAATAGCCCGCCACCAACAGCGCCTGCACCGAAGGCTCCGAGTGTACTTTTACTGCTACTCTTGCCATTGTTGCCTTGAGAAAGGTCACTTAAACTTGAAGACCCTTGTGAAAGTTTCTGAGTGCCTTGTTTAACGAGATCTGACTTAAGTGCTTGGTTAAGTAAGCTTTTGATATCCATCGATACCTCCAATGGTGAGCATGTCCAAAAAGTTGATGACACCAATATACGGATTTGAAGATGAACAGGGGATTAACTTACGTTATTTACTCTACTGATAAATAGAAGGGACTTTGAAGGGAAAAAATAGGCATAAAAAAGGTTCATCGCGGCTTTCCGGGGAAAGCCGCTTTTATCTTCAAGAAGAAG
>NZ_JBFSTZ010000083.1:0-1965 GCF_041467155.1 Vibrio sp. 10N.247.310.23
TCGAGGTGTTCGAAGCCTCAACGGGCCGCTTTAAACAAGTGGTCATCTTAGGGCGCAAAGCGGACATGAGAGGGCCAGAGCATCAAACGGAGCGCACACAAACGGCGACCCTGTTGATAAACGCTGGCGAAGGTAAGGTGATACAGCCTTATCCCGCTCAACCGTTTGAGATAACCCCGGTCAATGACGCGTCGTTTCGTTTTGAAATGATACGACCAGACACCGGGCAACTGGAACAAGCGTTTGGGGCGCACGGGGGGCTTTGGCCCACCTTTGACACCCAATTTAACCTCGCGAGGCACCACCAAGTGCCTCGGCCGTTAAGAAAACTGTCACCTTGGCATTTGTCGTTGTCGCTCGCGGCGGGACAAATTGCCGGCAAGGTACACAGCAACGATGGCGCTCAGACACTGCTGGTCAAAGGCGGCACTCAAAAGGTGCAGCGCACTGTGACCACTGTTGATGAGAGTCAAACCATCACCACTGTGATAGACCAATTTCAACCGCTTATTCGAGCGATTGACCTCACCCTGGGTGAGCGCTTTGGTCGCATCGTGGTCATACAATAACTTCACTGCCCGTCAGGCGCTTTTCCTGACGGGAAGGCGCCTTATTTTTTTAATAAGGAACCAACCCATGAAGACTTCACTGATTTCGCTCGATAACGGGCTTTATCTCGATGCGGTGGTCACCACCGCTGACAACCAAGTGCAATTTCTCTCCGTATGGGGACGCGATGGCGCCATGCAACACTTTTTCGCCGCGCTCACGCTACCCATGAGCGAAGGTGGAATACGCGTCATGACCGTCAAATTACCGGAAAGCAATCTGGTGCTCGACTTTGCCCAAGCGAAGTCACTCACCAAACGCACCACGCGGTTACCCAAACACACGCCTGTGGGCGAATGGGTGCACACCTGGCTGATTCATCCATCGTTACTGAAACCTAGCGGTCAAAGTATGACGGTGATGAGTCAAACCCCGCTGTCTCACGCCACGTTGTGGCCAACCCTCAAGCAGCTGTGTCATTTGCCGCTGTTAGAGCATTGGCAACCGGCCCTGCAACCGAGACTGCAATCCATGATTCATGAGCTGCCCGCTTATGGGGTGTTTGCGTATCACTTGGACTTGCAGATTGATGTGATGGAGCCCTTAGTCAGTGAAGCGCTGCAGCAAGGCGTGTTAACCGTACCGCAAGGAGCGATGCTATGAGCGACTCGACAGAAATCACTCAAGACACCACTCAACAAAACGAGCAAGACAACGTGTTGTCTCTGCATGACTTTATCGACCAATTCGGTGACGGCCTATTGGCCAACATCGAAGCGGCGCACCCAGCGCGTTATCAATCGGCGTGTGAAAAGCGTGCGGCGGTGATGCAATCGCTCAAGCGCGTGCCGTTTGAGGCGCAAGCCGAAGCGATCCAGGCCATCAGTACCCTACTGCTCGATGAGCGCGCCCCAGCGGGCATACTCAACGGAGAAATGGGGACCGGCAAAACCATCATGGGTATCGCCACCACAGCGATAGCCTACCATGAAGGTAAGGCCAAACGCTTTTTGCTGTTAGCCCCGCCGCACCTGGTGTACAAATGGCGCCGAGAAATTCTCGATACCGTTCATAACGCCAAGGTGTGGGTGCTCAATGGCCCTGATACGCTGCGCTCTTTGCTCAAACTGAGACAAGCGGCGCCTCATGATGGGCCTGAGTACGTGATACTGGGCCGGGTTCGAATGCGCATGGGGTATCACTGGGAGAGCGCTTACCAAACTAAGACGCTCAAACGCACGTTAGGCCATGACGGTCTGCAGGCGCAAACCGCTCAACTGAACTTTGTTCGCTGCTCGGATTGCGGCGCATTAGCCAAAGATGAAGAGGGCGAGCTTATCGCTCCGACGCATTTTTCGGTGGATGTGCAACAGAGCTGTAAAGTATGCAGCGCACCGCTGTGGACGCTTAAACGTC
>NZ_JBFSTZ010000084.1:0-1810 GCF_041467155.1 Vibrio sp. 10N.247.310.23
TTACCGACTATAAGTTTAGACGGTGGGTGGAAGTGTCCATATCATTAACAACGCCGTTGAAGTATAAAATGAGGCGGCCAAATAGCCGCCCCAGACACACCATCTGACTTGTTTATCCACTCATTCCTTTAAGCCAAAAATTAATTCAATTTCATCATCAAGTCTTCTGCCCGTTGGTATAAAACCAAGCTTTTGATAAATAGAGAGCGCATTGCCTTTTTCTTTATCCATCGTGGTCAGGGAGACGCCTTTTAAACCGGTAATGGAAGCGTATTTCTTACTGAAGTTAATCGCTTGACTCCCCAATCCTTTTCCTTGGAAACGATGGTCAATCATGACGCGCCACACGTACAAATGATCCTTTTGAAAGTGATCATCGAACTTGTCGAGTAGTCTTGGATCGATAAGAGAGATGAGCCCTGCTGGCTTGTCGTCTAAATAAATGCCGTAACTGACGCTATCGTCGTTGAAACTCGCCTCTGCAAGCCATTCTGCGTTGTTAGCAATGAGTTGTTTTTGAGACTCTTCCACTGAGAGATCAATAATGTCATTGATAATGGTATTGTTTATTTTTAAAAAGCTAATTTTATTCATGCTTATTTACCTTGGGTAGGTGTTTCATTAAAAGTAACTGGCCAATGTAAGGATCTTGATAAGCTAATCTTGAGTTATCAAAATGGTAATGTCGCTTTTGCTCCTGTCTTTTAACATAGACTCTTCAAGTATCTTATAGATCTCTTTATCTGGCGCATATTAGAACGCGCCAATTTTTTTAATTAAGGTATATGTATGTCTTAATTAAAAACGATGATGGAAGTTATTGTTTCCTTTTTGCCTGCCCCCATGACAGAAATATTAGTTCCAAGCGTTGCCCACGATGATTCAAAAATAGGGTACGTATAGTATTTTTACAATAGTGCCGTCACAAAACCCAAAACAAACTCCCTGATAGAATGCTGACGAGTGTGATTAAAGATAACTTTAATGTGTTCTCAGCCAGCTACATTTTGTATATCACTTATCAGCTAAAATGGTGGCCAATATCTTTTCGCCTTTGCATTCAACACTGACGTTCATTCCATTGACGAGTGCTCTCTCATTAGGCGCACTTGCTCTCATATCGAGTCCACTTGTTTAAATTTGGACAACTAGTTCGGTAAGCGTTAAAGAAAGAGTGCTGGTTACCCTGAAGTTTTAGTGTAGGCCACATCTTGATGTTATCGAAGATGGCCAATCGCAATGCAAAAATAGACACAGCCCTGGAATATTGAAGCTAATGTTATCGAAAGCTTTTCTGCACTATTTTTTTAGTTTGCGTAATTGGTGTAGCCAAACTTAACACCAATGATACGAACCGCCATATAAGGTTTAACTCATACCATTTGACGTATTATTGCGGAATCTTTTGTCTATGACAGTATGACTTTGTAAGTAAAATCATTACATAATGAAAGCGTATTTATTAAGTTGCCAGTTCAAACCTTGATGTATTGTTTTCATAAAGTTCAACGTTAATGTCGGTTTTATCTAATAGTCATAAGATGTTGCTCCTAATGAATTGATAGCAGCGTAGCTTCTTACGTCTAAAGCGGGACTGTATTGGATAAACCTGTGATAAAAATACAACGATTCACAAAAATGCTGTGCTTGGCCGACATATCACTCAGATTGACATCACTCATGGAAGTTGATTAAACGACTTTATATACTTGTAGTAATTCATTGTTTACTAAATTAGTAAAATCACTGACACGCTTTTGTCCATTTCCTTCCAACTACAATCGTGATGACCAAATTAAAAAGGAGGTCA
>NZ_JBFSTZ010000085.1:0-1792 GCF_041467155.1 Vibrio sp. 10N.247.310.23
AACGGCGGACTGTTAATCCGTATGTCGCAAGTTCAAGTCTTGCAAGGGGAGCCAATTAAAAAAAGCCGCATCATTGATGCGGCTTTTTTGCATCTAAAGATCCTAACTTATTAATACAACTACCCTCACCTTTCAAATACCATATTCAATTCAGAAACCAACCGTTTTTATATCCTTCCAAAGCTACAAATCTTCGCTACTTAATGCTCTTCAAAATCTCCCAACAACAAACGACACATTCACGTAAGAGTCAGTCACAGTACGTTGCTACTCATTTTATTGACTAGGAGATCGGTTGAAAAAATCAATACTAAGTTTGGAGGTAAGAAAGCTAAATAACGAATCAAGTAAGCGCTGAAAAGCTCTGTAAGACACTTCAATCCAAATTGATACACAGATTACTCTTTATCAAAACTATCCACTACAATAGCGCCCATAGAGGCTGGCATTGAAATAACAATCACTCTTTTGATCGATACGACGGGATCACTCAATAGAGGTAATTTGTCCAGGCAAGTCAGTACCAAAGCAACGACCAATGCCGTCATAACATAAGCAATCACTATTCTGAAAATAAACACCGGCAACCGAGCAACAACATCTTTTTGAAAGACACTCTCATACGTATAGAAGCCTAAGAACACCGCAGACAGTAAAAATAGCAGCAATAGATTAGCGGTAGGTAAAGTCTCCCCTAACTTCCAAGCCTCTTCAGAAAAAGAAATCGGCACGGCCAAGGCAAAAGATCCCACAAAGATCTGGCTCGCATCTTCAAAGTTAAAACTCAATTTCATAATTCGACCCATTAGGTTTAAGGCTTTATCTAATTCTGAAAAGAATCACAAAACTATCCGCCAATGATTTGGGGGATTTTTATTTCTACTAAGCAAACAGTAGTGACCTTCTAGCTTCATCTTAGTCGCAATAACCAAAACATAGCTTGAACTAACCAGCAAGAAATCAACATGTTCTGAGCAAAGTTGTCGACACAACTAATTCATATCGAGTCAACAAGCACATCAGAATCGAAGAGAGACCGGTAAACATCCTAAATTACCATCCCCTAGAACCAGAGAACATCACAATCAGTTGGGGGAAGAACCTCCCTGCACATGTAGATACGGATACGAGGGACACTCTATGTCTTAACTTACATATCCCTCCAGCACCACTTTGGAACGCAACCTAACAACTCTCACCTTTCAAGCTGAATCTACTCCGCTTCCATCCTTTGAAATGCTTCTAACAAAGCGCTTGATGCTATCGAGAGTGGTTTAAGCTGAATGTATAATTAAGAGCTATTAAGTCGACTCATTAAGGGCTATAGCGCTCTTAGCAGAAGCCTCCATGATAGAGCCCTAATTACACGTATCCTATAGATTCACAGATAGAGCAGAAGTCAGATTTCGTAGACGAAAGGCTGTTAACTAATACTGAGAGCCACTCACTTAATAAAGGAAACATCTACAGCGCAGAGTAATTAGGATGGGGTGTAAGGCTTTTATAACTCAAAGTATTAATAAGGGGTCAGTTCAGTCTCATAAATCTAACTTACAGCGCGTATGGTTCGAGTATCTGAATGCTAAACTTAAAGCTACATACGTTTGAAATCATGCTCGAGTCACCTCACAGCTGGAATCAGAAATGATGTAGTCCTAATCATGAGTTGGTTTTGGGGAACACCTGAGCTAAGAGCTGTGGGCTACGGGAAAATCTTTTGTGTAAGTTATTCGACTGATACCAATTAAAGTAAAAATGTGATCTAATTAAGATTGATGAATTATTGTGAAAT
>NZ_JBFSTZ010000086.1:0-1713 GCF_041467155.1 Vibrio sp. 10N.247.310.23
CGGTATCGGTGCGGCGCTCTATCGGTATCAGGCTGGCCGGGGGCTGCTCAATGCGCTCGACTTTGAGAGACTCACGATGTCGGTGGCGCTCGATGTCACTGAGTACCGAGGCGGACTCATCATTGCGCTTGTCGTATTCATTGAGCCCAAGGGTTTCACACCCTGAGAGCGATAAGAGCACGCCAATGAGACAGAAGGATTGAAAACCCGAGAGACGAAATAGGTTCATAATGGCGTCACCTCTTTGATGTAGATAGTTTTAGTCGCATCTAGGCGCTGCGCCTTGAGTGGATAGGGACCAAGCAACGTGGTCATGGCCATGCTGATGTCCCCTTCTTTAGTGACCAATGGATAAGGCGTGAAGGTAAAGTCAGCCACAGGCCAAGATGATTTTTCATCCCAGCGCCAGCCATAGTGCTCAGTGACCTGCTTAGTCGCCGCTTTCAATGTGTCACCTGAGACCATTAAGGTGGTCACGCGCTCGCCTTTCCACGGATGAAAGGCCAACAGCTTCGAAAGTGTGTTTGAGTACAGCGTTAACGTATTGATAGGCTGATTAGAGGCCGCCAGCGCTTTCACGGCGCCAGACAACGAGCCAGTACGAACAAAACCTTGCGTGGCCACCCCATCCAAAGCAGTCAAAAATGCCTCATCTTGAGCAAACGCCAAAGGTTGGTCGCCATGTTTGTAAGCCCAGCGAGTTAATGCGCTGCGAAAGCTTTCTCCAGCGTGAACGCGATAAGTGGTGAGCGCTTTTTTCTTCACAGACGACTTAGACGATGTCGGTTTTGCTTTTGAACTTGACGAGGGTTTCCCCTGCATATCACTGGCGAACAACGCATCATTGTCATCCTCAAAACTGGACATCGCCTCTGATGAAGCGCTTTTCGATGCCAGCGACTTTTTCAGTTGCGGGGTCATGACAACACTTGGCGGCGCGTCTTTTGGGGAAGAAGAAATAGACGATGTCGTCGCCACTTTGCTCGCTTTCACAGACCCCGCCAAAGGAGACTTACCGTCTGAATATCCACTCACTGATTTCGGCGCTTGCCACTCGTATCCATACTTAAGTCGAAACCCCACATTGCGACGAACCACATCCTCTTCAAGCGAGAACGCTTGACCGCCAATGACTTGTAAGGCTTGTCGAAGGCTCATGTGCCCCATATCGGTATGACCCAAAGGCAAAGGTTGCGCATAGAGCTGCGTTTCGGCGTAAGATGTCGGGGTGCGCAGCGACACACCACTGCCTGACAATAAGAACTCAACGCCGTCTTTGATGCTCATTTTACTCATCACAGGTAAGCGAGCTTCAATCGGCACGCCTAAGATGTCGGTCATTTGGTCGCCTGCAGAGCGTTCAATGACATAACGTGAGGTCTGCACGCTGCTGCCCGATAATTCGGGGGCGGTGCGAATATTTAGTGGGGGTGGCGGCGTCTCTACAGGCTCAGGCGGGGTTTGACACCCAGCCAACAAGCCTGCAAAAGACAACATGAGCCAGCGCGTTTGCATATCATTCTCCTGACAATAAAAGACCCCGACACGCTAACAAAAAGGCAAGAGGAAAATCTCGATTAGAAATACATTGGTGGATGTATTTTTAACGAGTATTTATTTTTTAAATTGTGATATCATTAATGGTTTTTTTAACTACCAAGCATTAAACCTCAAGTAGAGGTTTACATTTACAGTAGAAACAAAAACGCCAGC
>NZ_JBFSTZ010000087.1:0-1712 GCF_041467155.1 Vibrio sp. 10N.247.310.23
ATTTGGATAAAGAAAGAAATACGCTCAAGTCCGAAACCGTGTACATGCGCTCTTTAGCTGCAGCCAAAGCCAGCGCCACCACACACGCGACTGAAAATACGTCTAAAATAGAAATTAGCGACGTTGTCGATAAACCCCTCGCCTTTCGTTATGCGACTGGCAAGTGGGATGAAGAAGAAAAACCAACTCTAGAACAAGGAAAAGAGATGAACCGTAAAGAATTAGTGGATCATATCGCTGTAGAAGTCGACATCACTAAAAAAGAAGCCGATGCCGCACTCAAAGCCATCATCGAAGGCATTACCACAACACTGGCCGATGGTGATGACGTTGCTTTGGTTGATTTTGGCACATTTAAAATCACCCACCGTGCAGCGCGTGAAGGCCGCAATCCGAAGACCGGTGAACCCCTTCAAATTGCGGCGTCAAAAAGCCCAACATTTAAAGCTGGTAAAAAACTGAAAGAAGTGTTGAATCCATAACGCTTTGCTCAGCCTCACTGAAATATTGATGATTTTAGTGAGGCTGTGAATCGCAAAGCATAGAGCCTTGATCAAAATTCAACAATTGCTTATCTTCTGTGTTCATTAACTTTAATACACAACTCTCGACACCCTGACCAGTATTCTCGTAATCGAGAATCACCTTTATCCCAGACATCCTCCCACCATGAACTATCAGTTTGTTTTTTTATTAAAGCTAGGGGGTCTATATTCCCTTTTTCCAACTCTTGACTATCCAATTCATCAAATATATAGCTCTTAATCATAATGTTAGAAGCACTTAAACTGGTAGAACCTTGAGAGCTTGTATATTCTTTGTAAAGCTGCTCCCAAAAGACAAACAACTCGCACAAAGAGTTAAAGCCACCGTTACCAACTGAGCCATCGAGTATATAAGGAGTGTAATAAACAATTGAACGCTGATTCTCATAAATTTTCACTACATATATACATCCAGAAAAATCCCGAATAAAAGCAATGTTGATTAAATCATCATATCGTTCCTTCTTAAGTAACCAATCGATGGCTTCTTTCGGCTTCTCTGGAATACGAATGTAAGTTTTATCAAATGGAGATCCATCACCATGTTTCAACCATTTTGGATCAGCAGAAAAGTAGTCAGCTAATGCATCAAGCTGTTCAAAAGTAGGTTCAACCTCCCCCTGAGCCCACTGTTCAACAATAGAGCCCTTTGCAAAACCCAATTTTTCAGCCACATGTGAGGCTTTCAATTCGAAATTAAGAGCACCATTTTTTTGTTGAATCAAAAAAGACAACCTCTCACTTATTTCCCCACGATAATACTCATCCACACTAGCTTCTGAGCCATTAAGTTCCGTCCATTTAGCAAGCGCATACCTAACTTCCGCTTCCACTGAGCGCTCATTAATAGAAGCTAGTTCATTTAGACGTTCTACAATTTCGACTTTTAAGTTTCGAATAGTTAATCGACCAAACATAGTTTTTTCCCTCAAATAAAACTGATGCCTTCATTTTGACATCATAACGCACTCACTCAAGTTCGTAGTCTGAAAATCACTATAAACATCACACAATAAATACAAAACAACATTAGTTCATTTTAGGTACACCTTTAATGCACTGGGCTATTTTAGTGCTGTAAATAGCAAAAATAGATGTATAATGCACCAACTTAACTAAACCAATGTAAAATGCACCAATGAACAGCAATATACGAATTTATGGTTA
>NZ_JBFSTZ010000088.1:0-1689 GCF_041467155.1 Vibrio sp. 10N.247.310.23
CGGGCGTATGCACCGGTGAGATGATTTCAGCGGTCTTACCCGTACCGAGCTTTTCGAGCAAGGGCAGTAAGGAGGCCACAATTTTATCAAAGTAGGTTTTGTCGTATTGGATGGCGCTTCTCAGTCCGGCCAGTACATCGTCTGCAGCCGGGTGCGCGCCAAAATACATTTCAAGGGCGACCACACGTGCGCTTCGCCCCTGCAGGTGACGCGGGGTGTTTTTTTCGTTGACGTTACTTTCCAGCGCGGTGACCAATTCCGCTGCTTTGGGGTGGTAAGACGGCAGCTTTTTCACGCAGTAATCGACATACAGCTCATCAATGGCGGTCACATAACGCTGGATAGCGGCCATATCGGGCTTTTTACCGAGCGCATCCAGCGCCCTTGCGATGATATTGACAAATCGCCACGCAAACTGTTTGAACGCGGCGCTGTTGCCGCCGCCGTCGAGCTGGCCAGAAACGCGGGTCGCGACTTCCGTAATGCGGCCAAAGCGCCCTACCGGTGAGTAGCGTCCACTTTGGTCTGAATACCCTAAGTGCAAGATATAAAACTCATCGAGGCGCCCCGCTCGCAGGCACTCGATGTACATGCGAAGCAGCATGTCGGCGTCCCCTTTAGGGTCAAACATCAACACCACATCGCCACGGCGGATATCTTGCGTCACCAATAGTTCAGCGAGGCGCGTTTTACCGACCCCTGTGGTGCCAAGCACTAAGGTGTGCCCCGCTCTTGCGCTGCTCGGCAATAAACAATCGACCTCTTCATCAAGGCCGATGCCGTGCATTCGAGAGTCGCCCCCCACCGGGGGTAAAGGTTTCACCGGGTTGATGGCACTAAGAAAGGTGTTAATGATACCCCAGCCTTTACCAACCCTGGCTATCACACGTTTACCAGACCAAAAGCGCTCTATCCATTTTCCTTCGTATTTGGCTTCCATGGTGCGCGCAAAGCGATAAAGTTTAGACGGGGTGACGTAGCGCTCTGCCCAGATTTGACGTGTATCATAAAGGCGCTGAGCATGGCGAGGCAGGACTAGAAAGCCTTTCCCGAGAAAGAGTTTATTTTGATATACCGGCATGTCATCGGAGTTCATCGCCCAATAGGGCATGCGAAGTAATCGCTTGCGATACCCGAGCACGGAAAGCCCTTGCTTAAGGCGAATCAGCGCGCACAAGCCAAGGCAAAAACCGAGCGGGTGCGCGAAAACAGGGGCCAGCATGAACACTTGCGGGGCGATGACCACCACGATAGCGGCCATGCTAAACATGGCCGCGCTCAGCAGCTCATCAGCAGGGCGAAGCAGACCTTCGGCGTAACCACTCATTGCAGGGTCTCATCGTCTAACGTCATCCCCCACTCTCGCTGCCAGGCGCAGCGCTCTTCGAGGATTTCAATGCGGCGCTTGACTTGATGCGTCACTTTGTCTTTATTACTTCTCTTTTTAGCTGGCGGTAGCTCAAGACTCTTTGGAGGTAAGCAGCGCTGGGCAAAGGGGTTATCACTGTTAATGCTCATCACCTTCTCCTTGAGATTTTAATAACATCATCAAAGCGTGCTCTGGGCTCACGTTGTGCATCTGGCTTTGCTGGGCGAGCGCCAGAATCACCGGCGCTAGTGCCTTACTCTCTAGCACTTGATGGGTGGTTTTAATCGCGTGTTGAATATCCGAATAAGATAAAGCGTGCG
>NZ_JBFSTZ010000089.1:0-1653 GCF_041467155.1 Vibrio sp. 10N.247.310.23
GAATTGCGTGCCCTGGTGGTGGAATTGGTAGACACAAGGGATTTAAAATCCCTCGACGTTCGCGTTGTGCCGGTTCAAGTCCGGCC
The DNA here is from genome assembly GCF_041467155.1 of Vibrio sp. 10N.247.310.23. Taxonomy (NCBI): domain Bacteria; kingdom Pseudomonadati; phylum Pseudomonadota; class Gammaproteobacteria; order Vibrionales; family Vibrionaceae; genus Vibrio; species Vibrio sp. 10N.247.310.23. The sequence continues at coordinate 87 of NZ_JBFSTZ010000089.1, forward strand.
CGGGGCACCATCTATTTGATTATTACCTCGCTTGGTATTAATCAAAAGAGTTGTTCTCTTAAAGCACTATTGAAGGCGCCTTGGCAGAGTGGCTATGCAGCGGATTGCAAATCCGTGGACCTCGGTTCGACTCCGGGAGGCGCCTCCATAATTCAGAAAAAACCAGTCCTAGTGACTGGTTTTTTCGTTTCTGGCCCCGCTAAAAGCTTCCTACGTACCCATTTCAATGCTTATCAAAGAAATCTTTGTTACGGATATACTTGCTCATTAAGTGGTAAGAGAAAGGTCTTATCAGCCAACTAAAGATAGAGCGACCAAGGCGGATTAATGTAGGAGTGTTCTCATAGATTCGTCCGTTATAAAGCCAAAGCACTTTACCTACATGCCAATAGAGCAAAGGAACCGGTGGCATGAAGGTCACGATGTCGATGTCACAGCAAATTCGGTAGGTCTTCTTACTCATGCGATAGTGCTTTCGAAAGCTCCAATCACCAATGGCGGGTTGGCCAAAAGTCACTATTCGTTTAATACAGCCTGGGTACTTTTGATCAAAGTAATCAGCGAAGACACAACCGATAGCGCCTCCGGAAGAGTGGCCAGTAATAGACACTCTTTTTCCTTGTTCGATGAGAGGTGTGAGCGTGGCTTCCAAGCGCTCAATAACGGTTAAGCCAAGCTTATCTTCATTACGACTTGGCTGGCTCTCTTGAAGCATTAGATGGTAGAAACCCGCATGCACACGATAATTGAGCCCAATTCTCTTACAGCTTCTTGTCCATAGAGCAAAGGTTAGTAGCCAATCTGAGATACTGTGCGATCCTTTGATTACCACAACCACTTCATCTTTGTCGCTACTCCACAACACTCTAATCATGGTTTTACCAAACTGGTTCTTGATGATGCGTTGTCCATTAGGGTCAAAACCATAGCGAGTCTGCTTAAAAACTCTAGGGTAGGCGAGGTTACAAAGAACGGCATAGCGCTCATATTGATATCGTTTTAGTGGTTTCACATGTTTACTTCTTAATAAGAGTTACTTCAAACTCTAATCGTTGAATGTGAAAAGCACATGAAAACGCCATTTGCTTGGTTTAAAACAATAAAATCACCGCATTCAATTGGTATTTGAATCAATGGTTGTCAGTGATTTGTCCGTTTAAATTAGAAATCCAAGTATAAGAACCGTACAAGCTGCACTAAATTTATTCTTTTGAGTTCGATAATTAATCACTTGAATTAAAAGATAAAATTTATTGTTGACGAATTTTTTCCTTCCGTTAAAGTACACCTCGTTCTCACGGCTTAGGTCGCTGAGAGATGGTGTTTTTACTTTTCAGTAATCGGCCTCGCAAGATTGCGTTGCCCTGGTGGTGGAATTGGTAGACACAAGGGATTTAAAATCCCTCGGCGTTCGCGCTGTGCCGGTTCAAGTCCGGCCCGGGGCACCATCTATCTAGCCTCTACATTTTGAGTAGAGTGATGAACAAAGAGTTGTTCTCTTAAATCACTATTAAAGGCGCCTTGGCAGAGTGGCTATGCAGCGGATTGCAAATCCGTGGACCTCGGT
>NZ_JBFSTZ010000090.1:0-1632 GCF_041467155.1 Vibrio sp. 10N.247.310.23
ACGACCAAACCTTACTTGAGCTGTGCATCGAAGATGGCCACACCATTGTGGATGAAGAAGGGGTGATTTGGGTGGACTGTTATGACAGCCCAAAACACGCCGATATTCGCCGTTACGTGCAAGAGACGGAATCGCTCAGTGGCGGGCGCTTTTTTGCGCGCGCCCCTATGGTGAAATTAACCGATGAGACGCGCGTACAAACCTTACTGGATATGGCGCGCACGCTACTTAATCAAGAGACGCAAGCGGCGTTGGAATCGGCCTATGGCGATAAACTGACGCAGCTATGTCAAGCCGCGGTGGAGGTCAAAGCCTCTGATATTCACCTTGAAGTGCATCGCAACAGTACGGCTATTTTGCTGCGCGTAGATGGGCGCCGTGAAAGGCTCAAAATCTTTGCCGGCGGGGAAAGCGCTGAGCGACTTGACCGCGCGGTGGGGCAATCTTTGGCGGCGTATATCTTCAGTTTGGGTAACTCCAACTATTCACCCAGACTGCCACTCAATGACCGCTTTGAACTGCCTTGCTCTATCACAAAGCTGGATGAGGAGGGAGAAAGTCACCGCGTCACTATTATGGTGGAGTGGCGCGTCGCGATGATGCCGCTCAGTCACGGCATCAAATTGGTGCTGCGTTGTTTGACGCCTCTTGGGGAGCCTCTTACGCTCGATAATATGGACTTATTGCCTGCTCAGCGTGACTTGCTGGAAAGTAAAATGCAGCGACGCTCAGGCATTATTGTGCTCACCGGCCCCATGGGCTCAGGGAAAACCTCGTTAGTGTACGCCTTGTTTGACACCGTTGACCGCGTGGCGCGTTGCTGCCATACGCTCGAAGACCCGATTGAGTTTGAGCAAGCGGGCATTACGAAAACCTTGGTTGAACCTAAGCGTGAGTTGGTCGATGGCTCGGGGCAATACCTGGACTACACCTTCTATGCCTTAGAGCAGCTTCGTCAAGACATCGATATCACCTCGTTTGGTGAGCTTCGAAGTCATGACACCACCAAAGAGTTTACGCGCAAAGGCGAAACGGGTGGTTTAGCCCTCTCGACCTTGCACGCCAACAGCGCGCTAGGGGTGCCGGCTATTTTTATTGAGCAGCTCGGCATTCCGTCTTCCATTGTTTCGGCGCCAGGATTGATGCAGCTCTTTACCCACCAAAAGCTGGTGCGAAAGTTGTGTCCGCACTGCGCCTTAACCCTAGATGAAGCGAAAGCGGTCTATGACCATCACGATGAGCAAGCCGCCTATCAAACCAAGTTGACTCAAGTATCAACGTTGTTACCCGACGCGCATCATCAAGTGCGCGTAAAGCACCCGGCAGGCTGCAAACATTGCCGTCAAACGGGTGAAAGTGGCCGTTTGTTGGTGTTGGAGCTTATCGCCATCGAAGATGCGGACCGCGAGTTCATCAAAGTGCAGGACTATTTAGGCTGGAGTCGTTACCTGCAGACGCAAGGCTGGCCAGATATTCGTCGTCATACCCTTCATCGCATCGCGCTTGGTCAAGTGGACATTGCGTCCGCCTCTGAGCAAGTGGATGGCTTGATGCCGGTGTCCTCTCAATCCTTGTACCAACAAATCGGTCAAGAGATGGATGAGCAGGCCACCTCAAAGCAAACGGAGGTCA
>NZ_JBFSTZ010000091.1:0-1493 GCF_041467155.1 Vibrio sp. 10N.247.310.23
TCAATCGTGCAACTGCCCCAGTATTGTTCGGGGTAGTCGTTCATGAGGTTATCCAACGTTGCTGGCCAACTCGTTTGACTGGTCGCATCGACACCTTCTTCGGTGATTTTGTAGTATTGATATTGATGAATCCGCTCTATCAATTCTCTAATGTGCTCACCGTAAGCTTTCGCTTTCTTGTCTTCCTGATAATTGTGATACACCGGGTAGCTGATCCCCACAATCGCCAGGATGAGCCCGAGCGTAATGAGAAACTCGACTAGCCCCACGCCGCGTTGTTTGAAGGCACTATTCATCATCCATACTCCTCATGTTTTTCATCAGGACACCATACTCCTCGCAATGAGTGGTTGTTGGTCCTTTATCGGGACAAGATACCGATATGAAAAATGACGGTCTTCCGTTAAGTACATTCATTATTTCTTTATGATTCATGCCAATTTGAACGCCTGCCACTAGACCTAATCCCCAAAGTAACAAGAACCAAAGCCCAATCTTGGTATCTTGATTCATCATTGGGCCTGTTTTAAATAAGCGTGTTTTCATTTTATTGTTCATCATTCATTCCTTTATTCGGCAAGCTTATGTTTACCAAGCAAAACACGCCGTAGCTGGGTCAAACTCCATGCGTGATACATCAGTGGGCCCTTTAACGACTTCAAGTATCTTTAAAGTTCGACCTTGAAATTGCCAACTGCCTATCACGGTTTGAGCCAGTTCGTTAAGGCGAGTCGCCTCCTGACTGGAGTGCGCCGTCAACGTGAGGTGCTTACCTATCACGCGGCCACTGTTGCGGCTCGCCTGATAGGCAATATCGAGCGCCCAAGGGCTGTTATCCCGGATGCTCGCCTCCAACCACCCCTCACTGACCAATGTATTGATGTTGTCATCAATCGGTATGTGCAGACAGCCTGTGCGCTCGGTTTCGCTGCGTATCTGCTCATCCATTGCTTGCATGACTGCTGATGTTGTCCGCTTAAATAACGCTTTTTCTCGTTCGCCGTGGTAAGCCAGCAATAACCCGCTCACTACGCCTAACATGGCCAAGGTGCGCAGCGTACTGGCTAGCGTGAGGGAGGTAAGATTCATGCCGACTCCTTACAGCGTCACTGTGATGGTGTTGCCAGCGACCGCTAAGGTCGCGCAGCTGGCAGCGCTGTTACAGTTACCGGCACTCAATTTGGCCAGCGTATCGGCCAAGTCATCGATGTATTGCGTATCGATGTTGGTGATGCCCACCTTCACGCGCTGCATGTTCGCGCTATCGACCGTCAAGGTGTAATTCCCGCCATATTCATTGGTGCCAACGCCATCACGCGTGTCACCACAAATCGTGGAGGACACCGCATTGCGGGTGGCACTGCACACTTTGCTCATGCCAGTACCACTGTGATTGACGCTTTTGACTTTCTCCGCGCCGGCTTTGATTTGCGTGACCGCCGAGACGGTATTGGCTTGCGCCGACCAAGCGGTCGCCATGTTGTAGAGTTTGA
>NZ_JBFSTZ010000092.1:0-1476 GCF_041467155.1 Vibrio sp. 10N.247.310.23
CGAAACGGACCCTCAGTGGTTTACTGCAGGGGATGGACAGAGAAGTCTTTGGCGTGCTCTTTCTTAATACCCAACATCAGTTGATTGAGTTTGAGATATTGTTTTATGGCACGGTCGACTCGGCCAGCGTCTACCCCCGAGAGGTCGTGAAACGCGCCCTACTTTGGAATGCCACCTCGGTCATTTTATGTCATAACCACCCTAGCCTATGCAGCGAGCCCAGTCAGGCGGACCGGCGCATCACACGGCAATTGTCGGATGCTCTGGCACTGATTGACGTGCGCATCCTCGACCACTTTGTGGTCGGCGAAACCGTCACCTCGTTTGCTGAGCGTGGCTGGCTTTAACTTTTACAATTCCCTAACCGGAGAGGTCTTCCGGTGGGAGGCCTTTTGACGTTTAACTCAGGAGGCCAACATGGTCCAAGTACCCGGCATACTCACCATCAAAACCGTTAGCGGGCGTTATGGCGACTTTAACGTCGCCATGCTCGATACCGACATTGGTCAATTCTCCGTTCGAGACGCGGTCTTAGATGAATACAGCGAAGGCACCTATCAAGGCACCTTTGGATTACAACGTATTTATCCGGGCAGCTATCAAACCAGCAACCGATTTGTGATTGAAACACGCGCCGAGCTTAACGGCATTTGGCTCAGTGATTACAAAGAAGAGGCGCTGCCACGAGACGAACCAATGGAAGAAGATCCGTTAGCCAAAGAGCGCAAGGCGCAGCAGCAACTGACCGAGCAGCGAGACGTGGCCAGTCAGGCGTTGGCGTCATCCCAAGAAAGCCAAGAGGACTTAGTCAGCTTGTTTGGGCCGCTGTGGCCATTGCCAAGTCACATTGGTGACATCGTCAAGCTCACCCCAGAAGTGGGGCGAGAAGTGATGGGCAAACAACTGGCTTACCTCAAGCGTCGCATCAATGATGAGCGCGTGTGGAAGTTTGAGCCCAAAGCGCAACATTGGATGCGCCTTCGTCTTGATGAGGAGGCAAGCTAATGGCCGTGATGCACCCGCGCGTGGCGCACAACTACCTTAAAGACGGGTATTACCCGACCGATGAGGCGACCTTAACCCAGATAGCTAAGCGGCTGCGGTTCAAAGCCGGCACTCAGCGCTTGCTCGACCCGTGTTGCGGGGAAGGCAAGGCGCTGGCTCAGTTGGCGAGTCAAATCGTCGACCATGAGCAGAGCGCGCTTCACACCTATGGGGTGGAGCTGGATGAGGCGCGAGCCGTCACTGCCAGTCAATGTCTTGATTCGGTGCTGCGCAGCAATGCGTTTGACACACAAATCGGCTCAGGCAGTCAAACGTTGCTGTTTTTAAACCCGCCGTATGGCGCGGTGGTCACCGACCAGGTGGACAAACAGCATCGTGACATGGCTAGACTGGAAGTGCAGTTCACTCAACGCCTACTCCCCACGCTAAAGCGTGACGGCGTATTGGCGTTGGTGGTGCCCTATCCCTCTC
>NZ_JBFSTZ010000093.1:0-1390 GCF_041467155.1 Vibrio sp. 10N.247.310.23
CATAGACAGAACCTTAAGCACTAAGCTCAGCGTAAATTCCGTCTAACGTAATGTTTTCTTTAGACTTCCTCTGCGCGGACTTTTGAGCGTTCCTTGATATATAACTGGTAGCCCATTCGATTTTATTGCTGATTTCTGACCATGCGCCGTGACTGATACATTCAAATATTGGTAACAGCCAGACATCCACATTTTTTGCCGCTTTAAACAATGAGACCGATGGCATTATCTGAAGCGCAATACTACGCCTAATGATCAGCGCAAGTAAACTGGCCCAGATGAGCCCATCAACGATGGCCTTTTGTGCGGTGACAAATCGTTGCCAGTTGGTGTGAGACTTTAACTCTTTAAAAAGCAGTTCCACCTGCCATCGACAGCGGTAGATCGCCATGATGTCATCGGCAGTAAAGGTGTCTGAAGGTAAGTTAGTTATCCAAATGCAGAATCGTTTTTCTTCAGCAAACCATCGTCGCACGACTCTAAACTCTTGTTTACCTCGACGGACTTTTAGGTCAAGGACCTGCGAACGGTTGGTACCTCGAGTAATGTCTTTCAGCTTCTTCCCTTCTAGCTTAGGCAGCAGTCGCCCCTTGCCGTTCCTTGCCTCAATAATCATAGGGTTCAGAGACTTAGCACCTCGGACAATATAGAATCCGCCATGCTGTTCAAGCTCTCGAAAGAAGTGGAAATCAGGATACCCTGCGTCAGCTAACAGCAATTTGTTGTTCATCGTTTTGGGCTCAGGTAAAAAATCTCTTTCTGATGCCGTATCAGCGCTGATGTTCATCGCGACTGGAGAAAAGCTTTTCAACGACATTGTCATATGACATTCAACCGCTGCAGGGTTACGTTTAAATCGACTCGGATAAACATCCGCCAGGTCACGATGGATGTGGAAAGAGCTGCCATCTTGAAGCAGTACATCATCAAAGGTGTCGAGCTTATTTGGTAGACCGACATTCTGCTGGCGAGCAAATTGAGCTATTGCTCGCATAACAAGTTGCCGCATGAAATTAGGAAACTCATTTTTCCTCAACTGGTTATGGTAAGGCTTGTATGCCACGGCACCTTCAGGGCTCAAGCACATCCCATTGAATTGTCGCAGTAAATCCGCAATGGAAGTGCAGTTTCCTTTGCTTAACGCGGCCACTAAGCTAATGACTAGCTGCTCGGGTAATATCGCCCGACACCGTTTCATCAGGCCTGTACTTTTCGCCATTTTTTGGAGGGTGTCAGCATTAAAGAATTGCTTAAATTGCTTCTGTAAGGAGATAATCGTCATCGGCTTCACTATTGATGTAGGTAGTTTGTTTGGCGACGATTATCTGATCATAAATGAAGCCTTTTTTCTATCTAAATAAACAAGTTAGCTCTTAAGATCCTGTCTATG
>NZ_JBFSTZ010000094.1:0-1389 GCF_041467155.1 Vibrio sp. 10N.247.310.23
TCACGGTATACGTGTCGTTGGCCTCCAACTCAATACGCACTTTATTGATGCCCTGTTTGGCTAACCTCGCCGGTAAGGCAAACAATAACCCCCGCTCGATGGCCACGAACTGTTTAGCGCCGGTCATCATGCTGAATCGGCGTCCTCCCAGTTGCATGAGAATGGTGTTGGCCACCTGCAGGCGTTGCTCTTTAGAGTTGCTCATGCTTTCTCTCCCGTTTGGGGTTGGGAGAGTAGATAAAGTGCAAAGACCTCTGGGTCGCCATAAGCTCTGGGTGCAAATACACGTCCATGATGCGGTCTTCGTTGTCCATCATCATCAATGCCCATAGCGTATTGTGCTCATCACAATAGTAGTGAAACTCACGGTACGGCTCTGGGTGGGTGCTCGGTGACACAAACAGTCCACCTGACGTTCTTCGCTCTATTAACGTAATAAGCTGAGGCTGCCAGGCTAAGGCCGGACGGTGCACACGTTGTAAGTGAGAAACTTGCGCCAGCATCGAGTGCGATAAGGCAAGGTGGGCCTTTAACGCGTCGCACGGCGGCAAGGTGGTCAGCTGCATGGACAGGGCTTGATAGACGGCGGCCGAATCAACTTGACCGGCATTATCAAAATGCAGGTCGGTTTGATTGGCTATGTTATCGTCGAGCCATGCCATCAGCTCAGTCAGTACGTGATTCGTATTGTTCATAGAGTTGCTCCAATTAAAATAAAAAAAGGGAGCGTACCGGGAGGCAAGCTCCCGGTTGGGGTTGAGTTATTGTCGAATGTCACGCATCGCGTGGGCGATGTGTTGCAAGGCCTTGTCAGCGCATTGCTCCAATGCTTGTCGGGTAGGATTGGGCTCACGCTCAAGTAACCGTTTCAGTTGGCAAGGAAACGCCTCCCCGTAGAAGAGGGACAACTTATCAGGCGCGGATATCTCAAATTGCGCCAGATATTGCTCGACCACAGGAATGACTGTTTCCAGTACGAGAGTGAAAAATTCCAAGTCCCCACCGTTTGAGACACGCTCAAACAATAAGTGGTTGTCGTCGCCATACGGGAAGCCTTCTTTGAAATACGCAAAGGCTAGGGCATGGTCGGTTGATATGGGTTGCGTCATCATTGTGTCCTTAAAGGTCGATGGGCACCCAAGCCCCAACGGGCATCAGATGCCCATTGGGGGGAAGTTAAGATGTTAACGTCTTAACGCGTTGTTTGCTTGAGTAAGGATTTGGCTAACGCCACCTCCACACTGTCGCCATCACTGTTGAGTACATCCAATCCATTATCCGGCATGTCGCCAGAGGTGGATTGGGTGACCGCTATCTTCTTGGCCATCAATGCCAGACACGCCATTTGCGCGCTGTCTTGGTAGCCTAAAAAGCTCACGTCCACGTCCT
>NZ_JBFSTZ010000095.1:0-1356 GCF_041467155.1 Vibrio sp. 10N.247.310.23
CATGAACATGACACGCGCACCATTGCAAGAGCCTACACCTACCTCTCAAACAAAGACGCAACACAAGTGCTGGCAAGCTCTAACCTTGAGCAGCGTAGATTGACAGAGGCTATCCGCACCTCTCTACAAAACGATGGCCAACTCGCCCGTACAGGCATCACTTTGTCTACGCGCCAGCCTCACTACTTATCGGCGCCACAACAAGAATTAGCGCAGCACTACAAACCTGGCATGACGCTTCGCCATTGGGAAGACGGCAAACCTCAAGAGTTAGTCGTATCAAAGTCTGACATCGCAGAAAACCGCGTGCATGTACAGAGCAAAAACGATGGCGAGGAATACACGCTTAATCCATCGTCAGCCGAATTTAAAGCGCTCAACATGCAGGTTTTTAAACCCGAAACCTTGCACATTAACCAAGGTGAACGCATCACGACCACAGGCAAACACTTTCCTGCCGGTTTAAACGCCAACGAGCGTTACGTGGTCACGGATATATCTCAAAAAGCGCTCACCCTCACCGACACACAAGGCGAGGCGAAAACCTTACCCATGGAGTCATTGAAAGAGGCCCCACTGAAATACGATTACGTGCAATCGACCAACCATATTGAGCCAAGAGCGCACACCCTGATTTCAGGTAAAGCCTTTACGCTCTCAAAAGAGCTCTTTCATGACCTCAGCGAAAAAAGCGCGCGCATCGATGTGTTTACTGATAAGCCTGACAAAGCGCAAACCATGCTCGAAAAAAGCGAAGTTAAACTCTCTGCTATTGAGCAAGTGATGCATACACAAGGCATCAATGACCGGTATCTATCGAGTACCACCGAAACCACCCTCAAGCACGACATCAAGTATGCGCTCTCCATACTGACGAAAGAGCAACAGTCCCCCCTGCAAGAAAAAGCGGTGAACTTTGCTCTTAATCACCTCTCTGAGCGAGAGGCCGCTTTCACGCAAAAAGAACTGGTGGTCGAAGCCATTCGCTACGCCTTTGAAGAGACCAATCAACCGATTGTGAAAGAGCAAATTGAAACAGAGCTAGCCAAACGCAGTGACGTCCTCTCTGCCGAATACAGCGATGGCACACGCTGGACAACCCAAGCGGCGCTAGAGACAGAAAAGCATATATTGCGGAACATTGATCAAGGTGAAGACCAACACACCCCTTACGCGTCATCAAAACAAGTCCAAGACTATCTTGATACGCAACCACGCCTCACCCAAGGTCAAAGAGATAGCATTATGCTTATCTCAACCACCAAAGACAGCTTTGTGGCCGTGCAAGGGTTAGCCGGAACGGGTAAATCCACCATGCTTGAGTCCAACATTGAACTGATTCAGCACGCGACTCAA
>NZ_JBFSTZ010000096.1:0-1338 GCF_041467155.1 Vibrio sp. 10N.247.310.23
TGGCGTCGTTGAACCTCAAGCTGATTTGATCATATATGGACACTTCCTATTGGCAAGTAGTAAATCTGAAAGTTTTAGGTAAAAGATTGCAGACATATATCCGAGTTCAAGGACTCTTAATGATTTCCGCTGAGCATGCTCTTATCAACAACACGAACTTGAAAGTCCTAAGATCAAATCAGAGTTCCATACTCACGGTCTTACCTGTTTTCTCATTTCCACTTCATGCGCAATTTTAGATAGATAGTAATTCAGGATTATAGTGTTGCTGATTAGCCAATAAAGCCCATGCAATTCGAGCATTCCGATTAGCTAGTGCGACTATTGCAACATTCTTGTGTTTTCGTTTCAGTAAGTCATTCAACCAGCGGTGAGTATAAGTGGTTGGCTGTTGCTTTAAGTGCCCAAGAACAGCTCTTGCACCATGCACTAGTAGTCTTCGTAAATAGCCATCCCCCCGCTTGCTTATACCAAGCAATACTTGTTTGCCACCCGTTGAAAACTGCTTAGGTACAAGTCCAATCCATGCAGATACCTGCCGTCCATTATTAAAAGATGCGGGGTCACCTATACTTGCAACAAGTGCGGTGGCAGTTATAGGGCCAATTCCAGGGATCTCTGCGATTCTTTTAGAATCAACATTCGTACTGTGCCATTGTTCAATTTCTTTTGTTAACGCACTAATTCGTGAAGAAAGCTCATCAATTAGTTCTTTTAAATGAGTAACCACGCAGCGAATCGGTGGCGTCAAATTATTTTCAGCATCCTCTAAAACCAGAGGGAGCTGCTTGTTAAGTGATGCACTTCCTTTAGGAAAGACAAGACCAAACTCAGCCAGCAACCCACGTAATTGATTAGTTTGGCCAGTTTTCATTGAAACTAACCTTTCTCTAGCTTTGTGAACAGAAAGGATTGATTGCTGTTCAATCGATTTTATAGGTACGAAACGCATGTTAGGGCGAGTTACCGCTTCACAGATTGCTTCAGCATCAGCGGTATCGTTCTTATTTGATTTCACATAGGGCTTAACAAACTGCGGAGGCATAAGTTTAACGTCATGACCAAATTGCTTGAATACTCTTGCCCAATAATGAGCACTGGAGCAAGCTTCCATACCAACAAGACAAGGAGGCATATTGGTCAACGTTTCGGACAACTTCTTTCTGCTGATATTTTTCTTCAAAAGAACTTTGCCTGATGAATCTACTCCGTGAAGAGCAAAAGAAGATTTAGCTAAGTCGATACCTAAAGTTGCAATGGTCATGGTCTCTTCCTCATTTATGTTACCGACTATAAGTTTAGACGGTGGGTGGAAGTGTCCATATCATTAACAACGCC
>NZ_JBFSTZ010000097.1:0-1329 GCF_041467155.1 Vibrio sp. 10N.247.310.23
GATTGAAAACCCGAGAGACGAAATAGGTTCATAATGGCGTCACCTCTTTGATGTAAATAGTTTTAGTCGCATCTAGGCGCTGCGCTTTGAGTGGATAGGGACCAAGCAACGTGGTCATGGCCATGCTGATGTCACCTTCTTTGGTGACCAATGGATAAGGCGTGAAGGTAAAGTCAGCCACAGGCCAAGACGATTTTTCATCCCAGCGCCAGCCATAATGCCCGGTGACCTGCTTAGTCGCCGCTTTCAATGTGTCACCTGAGACCATTAAGGTCGTCACGCGCTCGCCTTTCCACGGATGAAAAGCCAACAGCTTCGACGGTGTGTTTGAGTACAGCGTTAACGTATTGATAGGCTGATTAGAAGCCGCCAGCGCTTTCACGGCGCCAGACAACGAGCCCGTTCGAACAAAATTTTGCGTGGCCATTCCATCCAAAGCAGTCAGAAATGCCTCATCTTGAGCAAACGCTAAGGGTTGGTCGCCATGTTTGTAAGCCCAGCGGGTTAAGGCGCTGCGAAAGCTTTCTCCCGCGTGGACGCGATAAGTGGTGAGCGCTTTTTTCTTCACAGACGACTTAGACGGTGTGGGTTTTACTTTTGAAGTTGACGAGGCTTTAACCTGCATATCGCTGGCGAAAAACGCATCATTGTCGTCCTCAAAGCTGGACCACACCTCTGATGAAGCGCTTTTAGACGCCAATGACTTTTTCAGTTGCGGGGTCATGACAACACTTGGCGGCGCGTCTTTTGGGGAAGAGGACATAGACGATGTCGACGCCACCTTGTTCGCTTTCACCGCCCCCGCCAGAAGAGACTTACCTTCTGAAAATCCAGTCACAGGCTTGAGCGCCTGCCACTCGTACCCGTACTTAAGTCGAAAGCCCACATTGCGACGAACCACATCTTCCTCAAGCGAGAACGCTTGACCACCGATGACTTGCAAGGCTTGTCGAAGGCTCATGTGCCCCATATCGGTATGACCCAAAGGCAACGGCTGCGCATAGAGCTGCGTTTCGGCGTAAGACGTCGGGGTGCGCAGCGATACGCCACTGCCTGACAATAAAAACTCGACGCCGTCTTTGATGCTCATCTTGCTCATCACCGGCAAGCGAGCTTCAATCGGCACGCCTAAGATGTCGGTCATTTGCTCGCCTGCCGAACGCTCAATGACATAACGTGAGGTCTGCACGCTGCTGCCCGACAATTCGGGAGCGGTGCGAATATTTAATGGGGGTGGCGGCGCTTGTACAGGCTCGGGCGGGGTTTGACACCCGGCCAACAAGCCTGCAAAAGACAACATGAGCCAGCGCGTTTGCATATCATTCTCCT
>NZ_JBFSTZ010000098.1:0-1312 GCF_041467155.1 Vibrio sp. 10N.247.310.23
TGTCTCGTCCTAAAATACGTTGACAGTATTTCTACTAAGCCAACAGCATCAGCTGTTGGCTTTTTTCATGCACCTCATTTGGAGTTTTCATCCTGAGACTAAGGTGCGGCCTCATATTGTTATAGGTACTTATAGACTCTTTTACTAGTTGTTTAAGCTCTCCGAGGTTTTTACACTTATTAAGTAAGAACTCTTGTTTCAGTATTCCATTTACTCTCTCTGCTAATGCATTTTGATAGCAGTCATAACCGTCTGTCATCGAGGGGCTTATGCCGCTACTTTTCAACTTATCTTGATAAACACCGGAGCAATACTGGAGACCACGATCAGAGTGATGGATACACGAACGATGATATTGACGCCCCTTAATAGCCATATCTAGCGCTTTCACAACATCCGTCGCCTTCATTTCGTTGCTCAGCTCGTAGCCCATAATTTTCCGACTAAACGCATCAGTTACCAATGAGAGATAGTGAATGCCTTCATCTGATTGGATATAGGTAATATCACTTACTAACACACCCTCTGGAGTGCATGGTTTGTAGTTCTTTAATAAGTTCGGATGTTTTTTCATCCAATGCTTACTGTTTGTCGTTTTCGTAAAACTACGTTTAGGTCTTACCAATAACCGTTCATCACGTAAGTAGTTGAAAAGAGCATCCCGACCTAACTTGATACCTTGTTCTTGCAACTTTGGCTTAAGTAAAAAGTAGAGCTTTCTAGTGCCAACCCGAGGCATATAACGTCTAATATCCAACACCATTTGTTTGATGGGTTTAAGTTCCAACTGGCGATGAACAGCTCGCTTTTCTCGTTGATAAACGCTTTGTCTCGTTATCCCGCATAGCTTACATACTCGAACTAAACTTATTCCTTCTTGTTCTTGAAGGCTTCTTGCTCCTTGGTGAGATACTTTTTTCTGAGGCTAGTTCCGTGTTCAGCATCAAGAATATCAACCACTCTATTTAAAAAGAGATTCTTGATTTTTTCGTCTTCCAGCTCTTTCTCAAGACGCTTTATTTTCTGTGCTGGTGACTCTTTAGGCTTAGTTGATTGGTGCATGGTATTCATCCTTGGAGTTTGCGCCCAATTCATCTTACCGTGCTTTCGAAGCCAAGTTAAAACAGTTGAACGGCCTTGGATACCATAAATGGTTTGGGCTTGTTTATATGTCATATCGCCTCTTTCTACAGCGGCGACGACCTGTAATTTAAAGCCTAGTGTGTAATCACGCTGAGTGCGCTTAACGTAGGTATTATTTGAAGTAGCCATAATTCGTCCTCAATGTGTAAACACATTTCAGGACGGGACA
>NZ_JBFSTZ010000099.1:0-1278 GCF_041467155.1 Vibrio sp. 10N.247.310.23
CGCAGGATTGCAAGCCAATGAGCTGAGTAAAAAACGCAATCAAATCATTACGGCTATCACACTGGTCATTTTTGCCTCGATGTTCTTTGCCTTTAAACACTTTAAAAAGCCCCGTACAGACCTCTCTACATCGTCAAAAACAGAAGCGCCCGCGCCCGACTTCGGTGAAATCATTAACGATGACTTTACTGAAAAGGACAACCGCTCAGCGTTAACCATCCAGCGGCAAGAGATTGAAGATGCAAGGGAGGAAGTTGAGAGGCTTAACCAAACCGTGACACGCTTGATAAGTTCAAATGAAAATACCGTCGCGCAATTAAAAAAACAAAACAACGAGCTTACCGAAGCGCTTCGAGACAACCGTGAGGCGCAGCGTACCGCCCCCCACCAAAGTACGTTTGATCTAGATGAGTCTCAAAGCGACACAACGCAAACACTTGAGGGTGATAACTTCGGCTCAAGACCCTTACCGCCAAAACCAGCTCCCTCTTACTCCACCGATGACTTACACAAAGACGATTTCCAATACGCCGCCTCAGACACCGTTTCTTTTGATAACCAAGGTCAAGCCATCGATTCTTTTGATTTTCACTGGGAGTCTGGCGAAAAAGAGAGCTACCGACGCACCACAGAGAACTACGTCCCATCAGGGACGTTTGTCACAGCTAGAATTACCGGGGGCGCAGACGCCAATGCAGGCGTGTTCGGACAAAGTGATACCGTGCCGATTGTGCTCCAAACCGTGCATGAGGGCATCTTACCCAATGGTGAAAAAACACACTTGATGGACTGCACTATCGTTGGCAGTGTCTATGGTGACCTATCATCGAGTCGCGGTGTTGCTCGCACAAACACGATAAGTTGCATTCGTGATGGCAACATTCTCGATATTCCCGTGCAAGGCACCGTCTTTAACTTTGGCCGTAACGGCATTCGCGGCACATCTCTCTTACGCAACGGCAAAATCATCCAAATGGCGGGAATTTCCGGCATCCTGACGGGATTGGGAGAAACAGGGGCAGGATTAGCCAGCACAACGTCCACCTCCGCACTGGGCTCAACCTCTAGCATCAACAGCGAAGACGTAGGATTAAGCTTATTGGGCAACGCCACCTCCGAAGTAGGCAGTAAATTATCAGATTACTACATTGCCCTTGCCGAACTTTACCACCCATTCATCGAAATCAATCCGGGGGGACTTGTGAACATCGTCTTCACTCAAGGTTTTCCTCTCGATGATGAGGGCGTCGAGCGCTATGAAGAAAAACTGGCGAATGA
>NZ_JBFSTZ010000100.1:0-1263 GCF_041467155.1 Vibrio sp. 10N.247.310.23
TTGCCCTGGCGTGAGCACCACTTGCAGCGGGACGCCCTGCCACTCCATGGCGCGAAGCGTACTGGCCTGAGCATGAATGTGAGTCATCAGACTCAGAAACAGTGTCAGCCACAGCCCCCCGCGTCTTTTCATCAGCGTTTGTCTCATTGCTCTTTCTCCTGCGCTTCATTGAATTGAATTTCTCTTGCTGGGCCATCAAAACAATCGATGGCCAGCTTCCAAGGGTTGCGCTCGGCGTCAATGTCGTAACGCACAATGCGCAGTGGCCAGCGAATGAAGTTATGTTTGACTAACGTGCCATCCACGTACTCTTTGAGTTCTAAATCGGCTTGTACCGTCCAGCTGTCTCGGCTGTGCGTGGTGACGCGCCAATCTGAAAAGCCGTAACCGGGAATAGGCGCTAGACTGCGTTCGCGTCCCGACAACTCGCCTGTGCGGCGCTTGTTTTGAAAGTCTTGCGTTAAGACCTTTTTGCAGCTGGGCGTCAGGTAATCGGTGTAACGATGCAGGTTCTCGCTGTATTGCTGATTGCCATCGCTGGGCCATCGGTTAATCAGTCCAAATAGATTGACGGCAAAGTCATACACATTGGGCTTAGGCACTTCCCACCACGGGCGTGAGGAGCCTGAGCTTAAATCGGGCGGTGTATGCACCGTGATGTCTTGCCCTGCTTGATACCAGCCCCAAGTGGTAACCAGCGCAAGAGTGCTCATCATGGCGAGCGCGCCGCGTAGCGACCGGATGTGACTGTCTCGCCCGGCCAGTGAGGCGCGAAATCGACTTTTCGGTGGTTGACTCATGTTTTCTCCTTATCAGCCGATGCGTTTGCAGGCAAAGCGGCGCGCCTCAACGTGATAGCGCTCTGGATGAAACCAGCGTTCAAAGCGTTTGCTGGCGTAATGTTGGCAATGGTGCGTTTTGATTCGGCTGAGCTTTCGCATGAGGCTCTTGGGCAGTGCAAAGGCGCCGAGCGCCCCGAGCAGCAAGGCGGTAAACAGAATGAGAGGCGCGCCAAACACCCAGTACAGCGCCAACCCCAGCAATCCCGTGAGGCTCATGCACACCAGGACCAGCAGCCCCATCTCGCCCATCGACAGACCTTTATAAAACGGCGGCATGACGTTCAAGGTTGAAGCGCTGTGCATTACACGCCCTCCAAAATATCAAGGCCGTAGTTGAGTCCCCATACCGACAACAGCAAAAGTACCGCGCCAATCACGCCGTCACTGAGCAGGTCTTTTTTGGTCGCTTGTTTCTCTTTGA
>NZ_JBFSTZ010000101.1:0-1183 GCF_041467155.1 Vibrio sp. 10N.247.310.23
TGCAAGGCAAATTCGATTTTGATGACGCCAGCAGTTCGTGTGAGGCCATGGTCGACACCATGGGTGAAATGAACACCGATAAGGCTTACGCAACGCTTGCCCGCGCACAGGCGTGGACCAATGCCGTAAAAAGTGGCGACGCCGTCAGAGCCAAACAAGAAGTGCAAGACGATATGGGCGATTCTGGGGTGACCTGGGTGGGCGGCGCCAAATACGGCGGTCGCAACCAACCAGCCATCAACGCCACCACGGATGCGACGCGCGCCGGCTTCACCTTACTGTCGGATGAATCACAAAAAGAAAGCCACCAAGGCCTTTATCGCTACTGGGACAATGAAGAGACAATGAGTGAGTGGGTATCTCAAGTGATTGGTAGCCAGTCGGTGCAAACCGGTATGGACAAAAGCCGAACCGAAGCTACGCCAGGGATTGGGCTATCTCAGGAAGTCACAGAGGTGAGCACCGCGCTGGAAAGTGAACTTCGAGGCGCCATCGCAGAGAACAAAGAGACCGAACACTTCCCTAAAACCTTGATTGAAGCGCTGACCGAACGAGAAGTGGACAACAACACCGTATCGCGCATTGCCAGTGAGCTGGCGCTTTCTCAAGCGATTGAAAAAGCCCTGTACGCGCGGCGCGCGCTGCTCACGGGCAAGTACGAAGTCAATATTGCTCAGCACGCCACGGCGCAAAAAGACATCGACAACTCAATTGCTCGCCTTGAGCGCGAGATTGACATGCTGCGCTACGAAGCCGAGGTCAGACAACAAATAGGCACCCGCACCGCCCAAGCGGTGGTGGATGACTACCGCTACCAAAGACCACAAGTTATCCCGCAAACACCCAAATCCGACTCGGTCTTTTTAGACAAAGACCGATATGACAACTCTTATGACAAGGATGGAGAATAATATATGAACACCTCAACAGCCCGACCTCAAAACCGGTGGCGCCGAAGTCGCCACATCATCACACTGCTTTTGTGCTTGCTCGTCGCCAGCGCACTGGCTTTTTCACTGGACGGGGACACGCTATCAAGCAGCGCATACGCCTGGTATATGGTCGCACTGCGCATAGTCATCTACGGCCTCGCGCTGTGGCGCGCTAAGCGCTACGCCTTTGGTATCACGCTTGCCCTCATGCTCAACGAACTCATCTTACTCACCCAATACGTCGATTTAGG
>NZ_JBFSTZ010000102.1:0-1179 GCF_041467155.1 Vibrio sp. 10N.247.310.23
GATAAAGTCATGCAGAGACAACACGTTGTCTTGCTCGTTTTGTTGAGTGGTGTCTGTCGAGTCGCTCATCCCATCGCTCCTTGCGGTACGGTTAATACGCCTTGCTGCAGCGCTTCACTGACTAAGGGCTCCATCACGTCAATCTGCAAGTCCAAGTGATACGCAAATACCCCATAGGAGGGCAGCTCGTGAATCATGGATTGCAGTCTCGGTTGTAGGGCCGGTTGCCAATGTTCTAACAGCGGCAAATGACACAGCTGCTTGAGCGTTGGCCACAACGTGGTGTGAGAAAGCGGGGTTTGACTCATCACCGTCATACTTTGACCGCTCGGTTTCAGTAACGACGGGTGAATAAGCCAGGTGTGCACCCATTCGCCCACAGGGGGGTGTTTGGGTAACCGCGTAGTACGCTTGGTGAGTGACTTCGCCTGGGCAAAGTCGAGCACCAGATTACCGCCTGGCAATTTGACGGTCATGACGCGTATTCCGCCTTCGCTCATAGGTAGCGTGAGCGCGGCGAAAAAGTGTTGCATGGCGCCATCGCGTCCCCATACGGAGAGAAATTGCACTTGGTTGTCAGCGGTGGTGACCACCGCATCGAGATAAAGCCCGTTATCGAGCGAAATCAGTGGAGTCTTCATGGGTTGGTTCCTTATAAAAAATAAGGCGCCTTCCCGTCAGGAAAAGCGCCTGACGGGCAGTGAAGTTATTGTATGACCACGATGCGACCAAAGCGCTCACCGAGGGTGAGGTCAATCGCTCGAATGAGCGGTTGAAATTGGTCTATCACGGTGGTGATGGTTTGACTTTCATCAACCGTGGTCACGGTGCGCTGCACTTTTTGAGTGCCGCCTTTGACCAGCAGGGTCTGAGCGCCATCGTTGCTGTGCACCTTGCCGGCAATTTGTCCCGCCGCGAGCGACAACGACAAATGCCAGGGTGACAGTTTTCTTAACGGCCGAGGCACTTGATGGTGCCTCGCAAGGTTAAATTGGGTGTCAAAGGTCGGCCAAAGCCCCCCATGCGCCCCAAACGCTTGTTCCAGTTGCCCGGTGTCTGGTCGTATCATTTCAAACCGAAACGACGCGTCATTGACCGGGGTTATCTCAAACGGTTGAGCGGGGTAAGGCTGTATCACCTTACCTTCGCCAGCGTTTATCAACAGGGTCGCCGTTTGTG
>NZ_JBFSTZ010000103.1:0-1171 GCF_041467155.1 Vibrio sp. 10N.247.310.23
CCGTGATCGTATGCAGCGTCTCTTTAAGGGGATTGATTTTATCGCCGTTGTCGTCCGTAAATTCACCTCCCATCGCCACGCGCTCTAGGTGCGTGAAGGGGTTAAGGTAAATCTTATCGGCTGTCATGTAACTGCCATCAACCATCAAGGTCAGCTTTTTAAAGCTCTTACCTTTGTCGAGAACCCAGACTTTGCCGTTCATCGCATGAATGGTTTCGGCCAACTTTTGTATCAAGAAGGATTTTCCTGCGCCAGAGCCGCCTGTGACCGAGAGGTTGTAGTTATCAGAGCCGCAATTAAACGGATTAAACCAGTACGCTTGTTGGCGCATCGTCGGAAGCATCATTCCCCCACTTAAGTTCTTAGCGTCCATGACAATGGGCAGTAAGTTGGCGACGTTGGAGGATTTTACGGTATGGATGCGACCGGCTTTGTCGCAGTCTTCCCAAAAGCCATCGGTCATCGTGAAAGGTAACGTGGTCATTAATGCCTGGCTTTGCAGCATCGAGATGGGCTGCATCTCCAGTCCCCCAGAGCGAAAGGCGTTAATGGCGGTGATGCGATGTAAACGCTCCTTTTTTTTATTGGTGAAGAGGGTCAACGTTAAGTGCATCGCTGAAATGCCATTGATGCCGTCGGAGATTTCATCGCGAATTTGCTCGCGCTCTTTAAGCTCTTTTGGTGCTTGAGGAAAGAAAAGCGCCATGGGCGATTTCAATGTTTTTTCAAGCTCGCCAATACGCGCGCCATTTTTATTGGCGAAAGCGCCCTTATCTTGGTTGCGAAAGTTCAGCGTCATGAGGTGGGGGCATTGGACGTTCTTTGCAACGTTCCTGACTGAGGCGAAGCAGTCAGGTAAGGAGTAGAGGCGAAATGAGCGCGGGGTTTGACTTAAACCCAACGACACCACCCTTGGCGTGAGCACTTTTTGCGCTCGATTGCTAAAGCGAAGGTCGGTGTGGGTGCGCTGCACCAAAAACTCAGTGTCGCGTGAGAGAATTTGTTTGTAAATCATCTCTTCTGGCGCGTAGCGTGAGGTGCTTGGTGTGTTTTTTGTCGCATCGAAGTTTAATATGCCCTCAACGTAGTTGATGAGCCCTTCGGGGGTGAGTGGCGTGAGCGTCAATCCGGTTTGAGACAGTGAGGTATGCAATGCTTCTTTGCAGTCCAT
>NZ_JBFSTZ010000104.1:0-1171 GCF_041467155.1 Vibrio sp. 10N.247.310.23
GGCGTCTTGCAGCTCTTGCAATTTGCCTTGGCCATAGGAGGATTGGTATCGCATATCATCACCAATCCATACTGGTCATCGGGAGTGCCGGCGGGCGCTCTGGTAAGTGATGGACGGCTTGACAAAACAGCCACCACTCGAAGGCGCTTTTAGGGTGACACACTAAGCGAAACGCTTGTTCATCCCCATACAACCCGGTTATCGGCTCAACCGACATACGCGCGAGCGTTTGCATCAATCGCATCTGTGACTCTGACAGTGCATCGAGTGGCGGCATTGAGTAAAAGGACTTTTCGCATCGGCGTGGGCAGCGTGATAAAGGCTCGGCCTGTTTCAATTGCTGCTTAATGCGTTTTATCCAACTCTCCGCCGTACTCCAGCGTCCATTGGGTTTTAGACTGCCAGACTCGACGTCTTCTGACCAACGAATACCAAGGTAACGCACGGCATCAGACGCCGTTAGAAAACCATGGCAGGACCATTCGTCTCGGACGCGCTTGCCGTCATCATCAAACAAATTGCTCTCACCAAACTCTCCGGTAAAAACAAACGTGTCAGTGCGAGGCAGTATCAATCCTAAGTGTTTTTTCACATCGGAATGAAAAGCGTCAGTGACGCTAAGGCCTTGCAGCTCAAACCACGCTTTCGCGTCACGCACCAATGCGGTGATGGGGTAGTGCCACGCTTGCAGGGCATAACAGATTGAATAAGACATAGGGTGTGCTCCTAATAAAAAAAAGGAGCTCCCATGAAGGGAAGCCCCCTCATGGGTAAAGGTGGTGCAAAGCACCACCGTATTGACGGTCAATGATTATGCGTCGTGCACCTCGTCCTCTTTGGTCGTGATGATGAGCATAGGTTGATCGTGTCGGTCTCGCTCAATGCTCGCAATTAAGTCGAGTGAGCGGTTGACGTACAGGTTATCGAGGCTGGGTGGTTGGCACACCGTAAAGGGCACCTGCGACTGAGCCGGTACTTTACGGGCGGCTCGCCGCGCCAGTTTCAGCAATTGAAGGGTAAGCTTCTCTTTGCTGCACTCAATGATAACGTCCGGCACATCAACCGCTTGAAAGTACGCTTGTTGACTGATGCCGGTGTATGGGAAGTAAAAGCCCGCGTCCTTGGCCGTGGATGTGATATCAATAAAGCCCGAAGGATCGAGGGCGTCATT
>NZ_JBFSTZ010000105.1:0-1103 GCF_041467155.1 Vibrio sp. 10N.247.310.23
GCGTGGATACTCTCGCCTGAGCTGGCCTTGATGCCCACCCCTAAATCTTTGAATGCGCTCGGGGATAACAGGCGGCGCCTTAGACTTTTTAAGGTGCGAAGGTTAGTTTTTTGCAGTGTTTCACTGGCGTCTTCGGGGAGCCAGCGATAAATAGCGAGACGAACTTGGCGCTCGCGGGCGCGCCAGGGGCGACCATCCACCGCAAAGATACCTTGCTCTCGCCCTATCAGTTCGAAATGGCGGCGGTCTTCATCGAGCACCGCGCGGGTGAATTCATCATCAACGCGCGCACGGTTGAGTAACGTCTCATGGGCATCCTCAAATCGGTCGACATCACGGGCAAACAATTGCACCACCCACGGGTTGTCTTCGTCAATCAAGGCGGTAAGGGTGTGGGCGACACTTGATACCACCCGCTCAAGCTGCGCTTGCGTTTTGTCTTCTGTGACCAGCGGCGTAATATCAAAAAACAGGCCCATCGAACGACCGTCTTCCAGTTGCACCAGACCTTTATCGCTGATTTCAATCCAAGGCAGTTTGGCGGCAAACGACGGCGGTACGCTGTAATCTATTGGTGGGGCTTCCAGCGCTTTACCTTCGGTAAAAAAGTGGGTGATGGCATGACGCATTTTTTTCAACATTACCAACGCTCCTTAGGCAGATTAGCTGGGCTGTCCAGGGGCGCGGCGTAATGTACGCGCTCATACAAGGGAAAGACGGTGCTGTATCCAGGCACCGGCAGTGCGCCTGATTGGTGCGGCAGAACATAGAGCACCACATCCGGGTTAGGCAGCCTTGGGAAGAGGTTGGTCGCTTCACGCCAGCTGTCTCGGGTGTAGTCGCTTTGACGCTGAGACAATGTCGTCATATCAAGAGGCACGCGCAGCTCGCCTTGCGTTTGGCTAAGCGCATCACCGCCTTGCCCCACACCTTGACCGCCGCCCGACATTTGGTTTTGCCACACTTGCTCGGAGTTGGTTTGAGGGTTCGGTAAAGTGTCGTCTTGCGACGTTGAGCAGCCCAGTAATCCGAGCAGGCTCAATGCGCTGATAAGGTTACGGTAATTCATACGTCGCTCCTTGGGTTTGAGTGTCGTAACGCAC
>NZ_JBFSTZ010000107.1:0-1039 GCF_041467155.1 Vibrio sp. 10N.247.310.23
CATCGACCGCGCATTTACCGTATCGAATGAAGCGGTTGATGAAGCCTATCTTGCACTGATGGCCGAATGGTGGGTACACCTGAAATTCAATGTCACACCGGCTAACGTGAACCGTCAATTTAATCAGCTCATGACCTATGTCCCTTCTCAATATTGGAGCGGCCTACAAGACAAACTCATGCGCGAAGCGACGTTCATCATTGAAAACGACGTCACGAGCTTTTTTGAAGTGCACAACATCGCCTCGAATGTGGATGAAATGAAAATTCGAGTCAAAGGAACGCTCAACAAAACCATCGCAGGTCGAAAGCTCGAACCAGAGCCAGTGACTTACATCATCCAAACCGACTATCCGCTCGGTTTGATTGAACTTCACTCTATCGCTCAAGAGGTGCCACTATGAAGAACATTATGAACGTCGCGCTTTTGGCCGCGTTGTTTTTCCCCTTAATCACTCAAGCAAAGAACATTACCGCCAACCGTTATCATTTTGCGCAAAACGATACTATCGTATTGCCTCTATCCTCTGTTAATACCAACCGCCTTGTCGTAAGGGGCGATAAAATCCTTAACGTCCAGTGCCCAAGAGGATTTTGCATAGCAAAAGGCAGCCAGCGAGACCAATCCGGCTCTATCAACATCAAACTCAACATCGCCTTACCCTTTACGGCGCACGTATTCACAGAAAAAGGGCAAAACTTCTCACTTTTCGTCAATCCTAAAGCCGTTCCAGCCGTGGTCAGTGAATTTATCCCTCTGCACACTCAATCAGAGCAAAGTGTCTTCGAAAAAGACATCGAATACCCGCTGGCGCTTGGGGAGTTTACCAAGCAGATGATTGAGTGGCAGCGCACGAAAACGCCCGTCCCCGGTTTTAATCTGCATCCTATTGACCCAAAAACGTTACCCAAAGATAAGAGTCCTTTAGCCGTTATTCCACAGACGCTTTTTTCTGGACGGCCCTTCTCTGGCATTATTTATCAAGTAAAAAATCAATCCAACGAAACCGTCACGCTTACCGAGGCGCAGTTCTACAGCT
>NZ_JBFSTZ010000108.1:0-1037 GCF_041467155.1 Vibrio sp. 10N.247.310.23
GTTGAACATCTACTGCACATCGTAACGTCAGCCTTTCCTATAATAGCAAGTAAACTGGCCGAAAAAGGGTGAACTACCCTAGGTTAGACATCGATTGTGGAAAAGTTCATCATAACGCTCAGTTCCTGGTTTCTCAGCTCTCACTGAAAAATATATCCGTTACGCCTGTAACAAAAGCCTTCCTCGGCCACCCTATCATCGCACAAGTTCTTATTGATGCTGGCGCAACAATGTTAGCCGATTCAAGAATCGAAAATCTTCAAAAGATGACTGAATCTGGCATTGCTACCCCTAAAATGCTGATACGTACACCCATGCTCAGTCAAGTGGCGAGCGTAATAAAATACAGTGATCTGAGTTTAAACTCTGAAGTTGAAGTGATTCAGAGGCTTTCACATGCAGCGGAACAACAAAATTGCTGTCACGGTATCATTATTATGGTTGAGCTTGGCGATCTCAGAGAAGGTGTGATGCCAAATCGCGTGATTGATTTTATCCGAGAGATTATTTCTTTACCAAACATAACGATAAAAGGAATTGGTACGAATTTAGCCTGTCGGTATGGTGTCGCTCCAGATGATCAAAATATGAATATTCTTTCTGATCTTGCCGATGGAATTGAAGCTACATTTGGGATCAATCTAGAAATTATTTCAGGGGGTAATTCAGCTTCAGTTAACTGGGCTCTTCAGAGAACAGGCTTAACTCGAGTCAATCACCTTCGTATAGGAGAAGCCATTTTTTTAGGCTGTGAGCCTTTAGAGCACGAAAATATCAAAGGCTTACATACGGATGCGATTTCTTTGACCGCTGAAGTGATTGAGTCCAAGATTAAACCGACTTTGCCTTGGGGAAGTCGGGGGTTAAATGCTTTTGGAGAAAAAGCAAGCCTTCAAGATAGAGGGGAGGTCTCACAAGCTATTGTAGCATTAGGCCGCCAAGATGTTTGTGTCAGTGGGCTTAAGGCTCCGAATGGGATTAAGATCATGTCTTCAACCAGTGATCACCTTGTCCTTGAATCCTCACAGAAACCACTA